>DATDLS010000406.1:0-2649 GCA_036519195.1 Occallatibacter sp.
GCGCGCCCCACGACGGCGATGGAAACGCCGGCACCGGTGATTCCGGAAGAGACGACCGGGTTGGCATCGTAGATGGCTGAGAAGTCGGCGGGAGCGATATAGTTGACGGTCTGGCCGCTGCTGGTACCGGTAAAGTCCGGCCGAGCGTTCTGCAGGGCCGGGTTGGTCGTGCCGGGGACCAGGGTCATTTTTCCGTTGGAGCCGCGCACCATCTTCTGCGGCGGAGTATGCAGCGGCAGGGATTGGAAGCTGCTCATGCTGACTACGCCGGAAACCGCTGGAGCCAGCGCTGCTGGAATCGAGATGTTCTGGGCATTGGCATATTGCGTCGCGCCATTGAGAGAATACTTATGAATCTCCGTCTGAAAGGCAGTCTCCACTTGCGCCGCAGTTCCGGAAAAGCGAATCCAGCGTTTTCCTCGCGATACCTGTTCTACGGTGAAGCCATTCGACTCAAGCCACGCGCTCACTGTTTCCACATCCGCATCACCAATACCGAACTTCGCCGCGTACTGCTCTGGCGTGAGCCACTTATGGTAGTCGGGCGATGAGGGATTATGCAGAGTATCGACGTATTGCTGGATCTCCTTGGGCAACGCCGACGGCTGCAGCATGAGCAGCATGTCTTTCATCGCCAGCGAGGGATCTACCCTGCCAAGGTCGGCTGCGCTCTTCACGAGAGGATGGATGGTGTTGCTGAGGAATTGCCTCTGCGCCGGATCAACTTGCTGTGTTATGAGCGGCGCGACCTGCGCATTTGTGAAGGACGGAATAAGAAATGCGACGAAGACAATAGCGAGGTAACAGCGACGACACAAGGTGGCCTGCCCGGTCTTTTGTACCAGTTTGCATGTTAGTGTAGCGCAGTTATCTCTGAGTTCAGATAGTTGCCAGATGGGGTGTGGGGAGGCGGGATGAGCGTAGCGAATTCCGCCTCCCCACACCCTGAGGTCGTTTCCATCCAGGCCTGCGGGGCCGGTGGCCGGTAGCCCAGCGAAGAGTGTGGCCTGATGGTGTTGTAGTGGACGCGCCAGCGCTCGGCCAGCACGCGCAGTTCCTTCAGCGAATAGAAGATCTCGCCGTTCAAAAACTCATCTCTCAGCTTCGAGTTGAAGCTCTCGCAATAGCCGTTCTCCCACGGAGAGCCGGGCTCGATATACAGGGTCTTGGCGCCGGTCGCAGCCAGCCATTTGCGCAGATCTCCGGCCACGAACTCCGGCCCGTTGTCGGAACGAAGATGCTCCGGAATCCCTTTCATCACCATCACGTCGGCCAACGCAGAGATCACTTTGGCGCTCGTCCAACTCCGCTCACAGCGAATCATCAGGCACTCCCTGGTGTACTCATCGATCAGGTTCAGCATCCGCACCGTGCGGCCGTCATGCGTCCTGGCGCTGACAAAGTCATAACTCCATACGTGGTTCCTGCGGTCCGGCCTGAGCCGCACGCACGATCCATCGTTGAGCCACAAGCGGCCCCGCGCTTTCTGCTTCTGTGGAACTTTCAGCCCTTCGCGACGCCAGATTCTTTCGACTCGATCCTTGCCCACCTGCCAGCCCGCTCGCTTGAGCAGCGCGGTTATGCGCCGATAGCCATAGCGCCCATACTGACTGGCTAACTGGATGATGGCCTGACTAAGTCGATCTTCATCTTCACGCTGTGTCGGTTGGTAGCGCTGCGTGCCGCGTGGCTGATTCACCAGTTGGCACGCCCGCCGCTCACTCATGCCCTGCTCCTTGGCATGAGTTGTCGCACAGCGCCGTCGCTCAGGGCTTAGAAGTTTCCCGAGGCGATGTCCTTCAGCACCAGCTTGTCCAGACTCAGCTCTGCCACCAACCGCTTGAGCTTCGCATTCTCTTGCTCAAGTTCCTTCAGCCGCCGCGCCTGATCCACCTGCAAACCGCCGAACTCCTTACGCCAGCGGTAGTACGTCTGCTCGGTGATCGATGCCTCTTTGCTTGCCTGTGCCGTCGTCTTGCCGCTCGCCACGGCAACCTCAACCTGCCGAAGCAAACTCACAATTTGCTCCGCCGTATGCTTCTTTCCTCGCGCCATTCAAGGCTCCTCTCATACCAGTTTCTCGCATTGATGCTGGTACAAAAGTTGCCGGGCACTCCACTGTGCCACGGCAGTGGAATGCAGGCTGGATAGCATGTTGCGGCTGCGCGCAATAATCGCTAAAGTACTGAATTGCTTCGAGAAGTGTCTTCGGCGTTTCCATGATTCAACTATAGGGAATCATGTTCATTCTGTCAAGTATATTATTACCAAACGCAACTGTTTAGTTTCACAGGGGTCCCCGCACCTTCAGACAGACGCCAGCCGATTCCCCTTCGCCTCGGGCGCGGATGGCTCCGGGTTCAACAGGAAGTGCTGCGCGCTTCTCGCCCCATTCTTCGCGGGGAAAAGCCTTCATTGCGGCCTGCCGTTCTCGAATCTATAAGGCCTTCAACACCAGCAAGGTCATGTCGTCTGCCTGGGGGGGTTGTCCCTCGAAATTGGGTCACAGACGAATAGATGCTTTCAACCAATTCCTCAGCACTCTCTTGCGGGTGCGAACTCACGATCGTTGCAAGGCGCTTCTCCGAGTATTCCTCTCCTGTTGGGCTCTCTGCCTCCACAACCCCGTCCGTGTTTAGAACGAGAACG
>DATDLS010000407.1:0-9306 GCA_036519195.1 Occallatibacter sp.
GGAGCCCGTTGCGCCGCCGATCTGAGTGACTTTTCCTTGATAGGTTTTGCCTGTGGCGTCGACCTCAATGTCAACGGGCTGGCCGGCAGACATGTGGCGCAGCTGCGTCTCCTTGAAGTTGGCCGTGATCCACAGATCTTCAAGCGAAACCAGGGTGAGCAGGTTCTGGCCGACGGAAACGTTCTGGTCAACTTCAACGCTCTTCCGGGTGATGATACCGGCAGCCGGAGCGACAATCCTGGTATAGCTGAGGTTGAGTTCGGCCTGATCGAGCTGGGCCTGTGCCTGAGCCACCTGGGCCAGAGCGGCCTTAGCGCGGGCACTCTGCAATGCCACCTGTTGCGGGCCGGTCTCGGCGGCGTTGTGCTGGGCCTGGGACTGGCGCTCCCGATCATGGGCGGCACGGACGCCTTCGTTGGCGGCGCGCTCGTCGGCCTGAGAGTTCGCCAGCCCGGCCTTGGCACCGTCATCGGCGGCTACGGCTGCATCCCACTGCTGCTTGCTGATCACGTCCTTCTCAACCAGCGGCTTGTAGCGGGCCAGATCGGAATCGGCCTTGATCAGGCTGGCCTGCGCGGAAGCAACCATGGCATGAGCGGCTGCAAGCTGCTGCTCAGCCTGCAGCACGCCGGCGCGGGTACCGCTCAAATCGGCGTCGGCCGAATGCAGAGTACTGTTGGTGTTGACGGTGGTGAGCGGCACGTTGACGTTGGCCGCAGCGGCCAGGGCGCGGGCGTTCGACAGATTCGCCTCAGCGTTTTCAACCGCCACGTCAAAATCCTTGGGGTCGAGCTCGGCGATGACGTCGCCGGCCTTGACCTTCTGGTTCTCTTCCACGTCTACCTTCAGCACCTGGCCGGCAATGCGCGCGCTTACCTGAATCAAATGTCCATTGACCTGCGCGTCGTCCGTATCCTCGGTGAATGTGGAGTGCCACCAGACGGCGACCGCGACCAGCACAAGCACCACGATCACCACCACGATGATGCCCATGCGGCGGCTCTGCGGCTGCGCAATCTCTGTTTCCTGAATCGGCTCCGTCGGAGCCGTCGTTTGGGTCGAATCCGCCACGGTTACTTTCCTCCCAAATAGTTCTTGTAGTTCTGCCCCGCGCCGAGGGCGCGCGCCAGGCTTAGCTTGGCCACATTGTGCCGGTAGAGGCTGGTGACATATTGATCGTTGGCCTGCGCCAGGCTTTGCTCCGCCTGGCTGACAGCCAGGTTGTCGCTGACGCCGTTCTTGTAGCGCTGCTGGGCTTCACTCAATGCTTCATTGGCCAGGTCGACACTGGAGCGGGCCACCTCAACCAGCTTCTGGGCCGAGGCAATGTCAAGGAGCGCATCGCGAATGTCGGCGTCTACCTGCGCGTTCTGATCGCTGAGCTTGGCTTTGTCGGTGTCGAGCGTGGACTGCGCGACCTGCGCCTCGCCACGCAGGGCGAACTCGGCGAACAGCGGGACGCTGACGGTTCCGGTTAAATCTTCGGTGCCATGCGAATGGCTGAGATTGGTGCCGATGTCGCCGTAGTCCCCTGCAAAAGTGAGTGTGGGAAAGCGGTCAGCGGTGGCGGCTTTGCGTTGCTGCTCGGCGGCTTTGACCTGCTCCACCATGGCGGCCAAATCCTTGCGGTTGGCGTGCGCCTGGCGGATGGTGGCATCCACGTCGAGCTCGTCGAAGGGCTGGTAGGGCGCCTTGTCGGCGAGATTGAATTTCTGTGCCAGCGGCAGACCGATGGTGCGGGCCAGAGCCAGCTTGTCTTTCTCGAGCGAGTTCTGGGCAACGATGAGCTGCTGCTGAAGCTGCTGGTAATCGACGCGGGCGCGGAGTTCATCGAGCATGGGCGCAGTGCCGGCCTCGTGGTTGGCGACGGCCTGGTCGAGAGAGACCTTGGAGGTGACGACCTGGGCGCTGACGCTTGTGATCTGCGACTCGTCGGCGATGGCTAACAGGTAGGCGTTGCCAACGGTGAGAACGACCATGTCGCGGGCGTCCTCGGCGCTTAACTGGGACGAGTTGAAGTTGTGGCGCGACGCCAGATAGCTGCGCAGCGAGTTGACGTTGACGAGCGACCAGTTGAGAGAGCCGCGCAGGTCCTGATAGCCGAACGGGCCAATAACGTTGGGAATGCCGGGAAACCGCAAGCCATACACGGCCAGATCGACCTGCGTAACGGTGTCTTTGAAGCTGCCATCGACCGTGGGCAGCAAGGACTGCAACTGACTGAGCCGCTGGCCGCGCGCGGTATCGGTTTGCGTGGCGCTGAGGATGACGCCGAGGTTGTTCTTGAGGCCGCGCTGAATGGCATCGTCCAGGGTGAGGTCGAGGGTCTGGCCGGTGGCTTGGCCGACGGTAATGCTGCCCTGAAAGTTTTGTGTGCTGGGTCCGGCGACCGGCGGAGGGGTGATCGAGGGGGATTGCTGGGCCAATCCGCTTTGCGTCAGCAGACACAAAACACCGACCACGAGGCCCGGCAGCAGACCGCCAGGGAGAATCACGCCCTGTTTTCGATTTTTCGATGAGATCAAGGTTATTCAGCTCACTTCAAAAGCGGTTCTGCCTGAAATTGTTTGTCCATACATGGATGCGGTATGCGCGCGACCGGGTTCTAAATCTAGTGTATCGAATGCGCCAGCCTGCCCCCTGGCGCCCAGGCACGGAAGTTGATGGACGAAAAGCCAATCTGAAGGAGTTTAGTGGTGCGCGGCCTGAAGGACGTGCGACGCCAGGGAACAGAGTCCTTGACGGAACAGCTCGCGGACCGAATCGGTGCTCCAGCCGGAAGCTTGCGGGCCACCGTGGGCACGGAGCAGGTCGGCAGTTTCTGAGGTGGAAAAGGTGGCTACGGCGCGCAGAACAAAGATGGTGCGCATGTCGGCAGGCAGGCTTTCCAGCCAGTTGCGGACGCGGTCCCGGTCAGGGCCAGCGATGATCTGCTCGAGTTCCTCGGTTGAGACACCGGCAGCATCGAGGTCGTCATCTTCGATGCAGGTGACGGCGTGCTCCAGGCCTTGCGGCGCGGCTAGGGCTGCCTCGTCACGGGCGGAGAGCATATCCAGAGCGGCGGCGCAGAGGGCGCGGCGGCTGCTTTTGCGTGCGGCGGCCGGTTCGTGGCCGGACCCGAGATCTGAGTTGGCCACGGCGGTTTCCACAAGGCGGATGCTGTCTTCCCCTTCGCCGACGAGCATCGAAGCGATGGAGTACATGCCGGCGGCGATGAGGTCGAACATTTCGTCGAGCCCGTCAAGGGCCCGGGCCACGGTGGCTTCGTCCTTGGGCTGGCCGTCGAGCAGGCCATGAACGCGCCCAGTGAACTCTTCGGCGCGGTCGTGCAGGGGCTCAGCGGGTATCAGGGTGGGGTTGGGGGGGACGGCTTTGTCAGTCATTGCGAGCGCTCCTGTCCATTTCGGGGAGATGAATTCTGTGGGAGGGAATGGCACTCAGTCACACTCTATCCTCAACCAGGCAGGCTGAGGAGTCAATGACTGACGATCCCGACGCCGATGGCAACCTGCTCTGGGTACGCGATCCGGGGAAGGAAGACATCGAGCTGCCACACGAGGAAGACCTTTGAGGGTGTTGAAGCGTCTGAACCACGCTCCATCTGAGGAGGAGTGATGGCGACCGCCGGGAGCATTTGGCTCCTCAGATAGCGCTCGAACCTACAACACTTCGGTTAACAGCCGAAGGGTAAGCGCTGGAGTGCATATGTTTTCAACGGAGTAGAGAGGAGCCTAGAGGAGAAATTGGAGCCACTTCGGCGCGCAATTGGACCAAATTCTGGACCAAGTATTTCAACCCAGCCCGGTTCTCGATACCTGATCGTGGAGGAGCCGGACTAACCGCCAGTCATTGGCAAACAGTTGGAGAAGTGTTTTCAGGAGCTTGCGAGCGTGAGAGACTAGGCTCGCATTCAACCAACTGGGAGACGCAATTCCGGGCCGTTGTTCCTCACATTGCCGACGGCCGCGCTCACCTTCCATACCCTCATTTCCTCGGCCGGATAGGGCCGCAGGAGATCAATCGGCAGTCGCGACGGCTCCCCAGGATCGAGCCAACGGGAGTAGTCCTGCGGCGAGAGAATCACCGGCATCCGATCATGGATCGGTTCGAGCAGCTCATTCGGATCAGTGGTGATAATTGTGTAGGTCTCAAGTGGCTGTCCGGTCGCCTTGTCCTTCCATCGGTCCCAGAGGCCGGCAAAGGCAAAGAGATTCCCTTCCACGAGTTCAATTGCCCAAGGCTGCTTGGACTTCGTATCGAGTGCCTGCCATTCGTAAAAACCGGTTGCTGGCACCAGGCACCGCCTGCGCTTCATCGGTTCCCGGAAGACCGGACTGGTGGCGACAGTCTCGGCCCGGGCGTTGATGGTCGAGTAGGCGATTTTGGCGTCTTTCGCAAAGAACGGAATCAGACCCCACCGCATGATCGTCAGCTCACGCTTACCCGTCTCGCTGTCCAACCTGACCACGGGCTGCAAGCTTTGCGGAGCGACGTTGAAGGACGGCGCAAGGTAGGAGTCATCAAAAACGTCAGTGTTGTGGGTCTGCATCCACTCCGCGATGCGCTGCTTGTCTGCCCGTCTACCGTATCGCCCGCACATAGTTCTACAGCTTAAAACGGCTGCCAGACTCTCGTCAGCCTAGCGCACGACTTTCTCAAGAATCATTCTCGCCAGCCCAATGCTATCCGCCACCACCGCTGTCAAACGAGGTGACGGTCTGCTAATGTCCTGCTCCCTCGCGAGCCGTACTGCCGCAATGATCGATGCGGCAATCACTAGCGTCGAAGCGAACCGGTCGGTCATGCGCCTTTGCTCTTCCATAGTCTTCGCCCGTTCCCGTTCCTCGCGCGCGATGGCCCGTTTCATCTCGCCCATCTCTTACCGCCGATCTGAGATTCGCGGGGCTTCATTAGCAGGTCATGGGACAGCCAGCCCCGGAATATATCCGCCGGCAAATACCTACGCTTCTCGCCGCAGAGTGGGCACTCGGCAACGATCCATGAGTCCAGCAGAGTCTGGACCGGCGCGGGGATATTCTGCTGACAGCCTTTGCAAATGATGACATTCGGATGAATGCCGGATGTTGGGCAGTAGAACATGAAAACCAGTATAGGCGAACATTAGGCGAATCTTTCCACGGAATCTCTCTTTCTGCTGGGCGACAGCTCGGCACAGCTGGTCCGGTTCAGGGTGAGAATCGGAAAGAATGAATGCGCCAACGCATTTCGGTGTTCCCTTTCATGCGCCTGGCTGCCCAAGGCGTCAGCCAGAACTCTGGCGAGAGCGGTCGCCATGAGGGTCTTGCCAAGGCCGACAACATCGGCAAGCAAGACGCCGCCGCGCTTCTGTACATGGTGGGCAGCTATCTTGACGGCTTTTTCTTGAAACTCAAAGAGCTGATCTCCGAAATCTTTCGGGATTCCATAGCGAACGATTCCTTCCCGCGCTTCTTGGGAGAGATGGTAAGCCATTTTGACGTAGATGTGGTGCGGTGGAATCGGCTCTGGACGTGCCCAGCTTTGGTCGATGATGTCTGCGATTTCATTGGAAATGTCCAGACACCACTTGTCGCTCCATCGGTCGTCGAACCACCGGGCCAACTTCTCGCAGGCATCGTGATCCGTTATATCGACATTCAACTCACCCTGTTTCGATAGGCCAGCAAAGGTTAGATTGCTGCTCCCCAAGAAGCCAATAGCTGGACTCACCGGATCATGTCGGAAAAGCAGGTAGAGTTTCGCGTGCAGAGTGTGGCGAAGATGAAGTTTGACAACCACTTTTTTGGCGCGAATCTGTGCAGCAAGTTTCCGAAGTCCAACCTCGTCAGCATTTGTTGGAGCACCAAGAGTGAGTTGGATGCGGAACTGCTCCGCCAGCGCTTTCTTCAGGCGGATCGCGGTCTGGTTGTCGAGTTCAGGATCTTGCTTGATGATGCCGTACGCGCCGGCAATTTCCTGCTGGGGGAGCGTTTGCATTCCAACCAGCAGTCGGCAGCATTCGCCTTCGCCACCGGCCCAATTCTCGATATGTTCATCAAGTTGCCGCCAGGCTCGCAGGTTGAAGTATCCGACGCAAAAGTCTGATCTGTGGGAAACGGACAGAGTTGTTTTGAGGGTTGGCAGCAACTGTTGGTCGATATTGTCAAAAATTCGTAACTACTCAGCCTACTCTTCTCATTTAGAATCAGCAGTTTGCTGTATTTTGCTCAACATGCCACTGTTTAGTGAACCGTTTATTTTCAATAGCTTAGGACATTGCGTAACAATCGGAATTCATCTAAGTGATTGATTCTAAACACAATGGCAGGCTGAGTAGTTACAAAGATTCTAGGCATGGGCGTAAGTGTGCAAAGTCCCTGTTCGACGGAAGAGTTGATTGTAGTCGATCTAGCTGATTGCCGACGCAAGTGTTTAGAACTAAGCGATTTATATGCGCCATGGTCGTAAATGAGGTGTCGCAATTAGCCTATTCTCAGGTCTTAGAGAAGAGAATAGGCAGTTGGGGAAATTTATGAAGACTGGAGGCTTGGTCACTGTGGAGGGCTTAGAGGCTCGCATGGGAAATGGAGAGGTAAGCAATGCGGGAGTTGAGCAGGTCCTGGTGGACACCGGCGTCAGCTTTGACCAGGGCGCGGTTGGCTGTGAGGCCCTGGGAACTGTGGCTGCGGCGCTATGAATCCGATGCCGGAAACGGCTCTATATACTTCTACCATGGAACGAAATCGAGAACTGGCACCGATGAGGCGGGTATCGTCGGCAGCCTTCTCATACATGATAATCGTCCACTTAACGGTTGATTATCATCCACCTCCTGGTTGATAATATTGCTATGCTTCGTCGCCACATTATCGACCGGCTTCTGGACGGATTGACAGATACGCCTGCCGTTCTGGTAAACGGCGCACGCCAAACCGGGAAAAGCACACTGGTGCAATCAGCGGAGTTGGCGGGACAAAACCGCCAGTACCTCACCTTCGATGATCCCGGTATTCTGGCGGCGGCCAAGCGCGATCCGAACGGTTTCGTTGCCGGACTGAACATGCCGGTCACGTTGGATGAAGTGCAGCATGTTCCTGAAATCTTTCCTGTGATTAAAGCCGCCATTGACCGAAAGCGGCAGCCGGGGCAATTTCTGCTCACTGGATCGGCGAACGTAATGCTCCTGCCAAAGCTGTCCGAGTCCCTGGCCGGCCGCATGGAGGTGCTGACCCTTTGGCCGTTTTCTCAGGGCGAGATACATGGAGTGCGAGAGAGCTTTGTGGACACCCTGTTCTCCCAGAAGCCGGTCGGATGGACAGGAAAGATCGCCACAGTTCCGCGGGACGAGTTGTTAGAGACCGCTCTAGCTGGTGGCTATCCGCTTGCTGTAGCCCGCCAGAGCGCCACGCGCCGCGACGCTTGGTTTCAGTCCTACGTCATGACAATGCTCCAGAGGGATATCCGCGATCTGGCAAATATCGCCGATGTGACGGCCGTTCCACGCCTGCTCTCGGTGGTGGCTGCACGCGCTGGCGGTCTGCTGAATTTCGCCGATCTGTCGCGATCCGTAGGCTTGCCGCAGACGACCTTGAAACGCTACTTCGCCCTGCTGGAAGGGACCTTCCTGGTTCAACTGCTACGCCCCTGGGCAAGAAACCTGGGGAAACGGATCATTCAGACTCCAAAGGTTTACTTGAACGACACTGGCTTGCTTGCCTACTTACTCGGAGCGACGGTTGACCGTCTGAAAGCAGAGGGAAATCTGGTCGGAGGTGTTCTGGAGAATTTTGTGCTC
The DNA here is from genome assembly GCA_036519195.1 of Occallatibacter sp. Taxonomy (GTDB): domain Bacteria; phylum Acidobacteriota; class Terriglobia; order Terriglobales; family Acidobacteriaceae; genus Telmatobacter. The sequence continues at coordinate 7,775 of DATDLS010000407.1, forward strand.
ATGGAGTTGCGTAAACAGTCCACATGGAGCACCACTCAGCCGGTGCTCTTCTATTGGCGCACGGCCTCCGGGCAAGAAGTAGATGTTGTTCTGGAAGATCGCGCAGGCAGAGTCGTAGGAGTGGAGGTCAAAGCTGCCGCAACCCTGAGCGCCAACGACGTGCGCGGTCTGCAGGCGCTGTCAATCGCTGCCGGTAAACACTGGCTACGCGGTGTGGTACTTTACGCCGGCGTGGAAATCATTCCCTTTTCCAGCAACCTGCACGGCGTTCCCATCAGCCGTCTTTGGTCGGCGTGATGATCGGTGTCGTGATGGACGCTCTGAGGACTGATATTCGCTTTCCTTCGCCGTGTGCTGTCGGGACTACGTACAGCGGATCGGGAATAAGGAGAAAGACGATGAGGAAGTCAGTCCGCCTGACAGCAGCCCAGAAAAGACTATCCTTCCGAAAGGAGTCTCGATGTAATGAGCAGCCACTTCACTTGCTACTGGGATGAGAGCGGCCTCGATCCGGGGACCGATTCCAAGTCAAAATCGAACACACCGATCTTGCTGGTCGGAGGGTATCTAGCTCATAACGATGAATGGGCGGCCTTCAATTCCAGATGGAGTACCCTCCTTCGAGAGGCCCAGCTTCAGTATTTCCACATGGCTGAGTTTGCTAACATGCGCTTTCCCTACTCAACCTGGACAGAAGAGCGTCGAGAATCGCTGATTGGCAGCCTCTTGGATATCATTGCTGATTTGCCAAGAATTTGGGTCACCTGGGCTATCGAAATTGATGCCTACATGGAGATTGTAAAGGCCCGAAATCTCCTTGAAAAGGATATCGTTCGTGCATACCACATCTGTGCCCGAAAATGTATTGAAGTGGTTCACACATGGGCTGTTACGGCCCACTACGATAGACGAATAACGCACGTGTTTGATCGGGGCAACTCGGCATGGCCAACATTCGAAGCCCGCTTCAATCGGAGCATGCTTGATGCCCTGAATATCAAGCGGCCTATCTGTGAGAACAAGATGGACGCGACTCCACTCCAGGCCGCGGACATTCTTGTTCATCAAACAGCTCGTCATACTGTTATCTCCTCGGGTCGAGCCCGCGAAGGCATAAGACTCTACACGAAGAGGCTTTTCGGGAAGCCCGGACTTCCCAAATTCATTGGTATTGAAGAACTCAAGCAACTATACCGCGAGGAGCTGATGCTCGAAGAAGCGCGGTCAAGAAACCAATTTCCGCAAAGAACCATAAACTGGGGAGCACTTAGCCAAGATAATACCTGAATTCGACCTCGTTTTTGTACACTACGCCATCTACGTTTTGCCTGAATCCGCTTGAAACCCTGATGTAGCCTGTTGATTCGCCCGCTTGAGGAACCAAGAAAGGCACTCGTTTTTCTCTTGTCATAGTGTATAATATGTCCACTATGAGCTTTATTCGCCGGATTAAACGTGGTGACAAAGTCTATCTCGCAGAAGTAGAGAATCTTCGCATCGATGGCAAAGTAGTCCAGCGACATATTCGCTAT
>DATDLS010000408.1:0-2012 GCA_036519195.1 Occallatibacter sp.
GTGCTGTCGGCGGACACCCTCGAAAATCCCCGGAAGTGTATGCAAACCAGGGACCTGCGGCGATAGATGGGATGAGAAGGCCGGCGCTCCCGGACGGGATGCTGTTAAGCTCCCAAAGGAAGAACGCACTCGAAGTGCAAAGGAGCGCCAGCTATGAAGAAGAATAACACCGGCAGGAAGAGTCCGAAACAGGAACAGGAGACCTGGAAGAGTCCTCTCACGATTGGGATGGATTTGGGGGACAGAACGAGCCGGTACTGCGTTCTTGACGGCGACGGGGAGGTGGTAAAGGAAGGGATCGTGGGCAGCGCGAACCCTGCGCTGAAACAGACGTTCGGTCAGATCGGCAAATGCCGGATCGCGCTGGAAGTGGGCACGCACTCGCCCTGGGTGAGCCGGTCTTTGAAAGCGATGGGGCACGAAGTAATCGTGGCCAACCCGCGACAGTTGAAGCTGATCACTGAGAGCAGCCGGAAAGACGACCGGGTGGACGCCGAGATGCTGGCGCGACTGGCCCGTGTAGACCCGAAGCTGTTGCGGCCGATCCGGCACCGTGGGGAAGCGGCGCAGATGGATCTGATGGCGATCCGGGCGCGGGCAGCATTGGTGGAAGCGCGCACCAGCCTGGTGAACGCTGTGCGTGGATTCAGCAAAACCAGCGGCGAGCGGCTGGCGGGGTGCGATGCCGATCAGATGGGAGTGGAGAAAGCGTCGGAGCTGCCAAAGACTTTGCAGGAAGTATTGAAACCGCTGCTGGAGCAGGTGGAAGCGTTAACGGCAGCCATCAAAGAGTGCGACCGGAAACTGGAGCAGATCGCAAAGGATAAATATCCTGAGACCACATTGCTGAGGCAGGTGAGCGGCGTGGGGATACTGATCGCTCTGACGTTCGTACTGACGGTTGAGGACAAGAAACGCTTCGAGCACAGCCGGGACGTGGGGTGTTATGTAGGACTGAGGCCGAAGCGGAGCGACTCGGGCGAAAGCCAGCCTCAGCTACGCATCACCAAAGAGGGCGACAGCTATCTGCGGAAGCTGCTGGTACAGGGAGCGCACCACGTGATGAGCGAACGGAGCCCGGATACGGATCTGAAGCGATGGGGGATGAAGCTGGCCGCACGGGGAGGAAAGAACGCAAAGAAGCGGGCGATCGTGGCCGTGGCGCGGAAGCTGGGGATACTGCTGCACCGCCTGTGGGTGACGGGTGAAGTATACGAACCGTTGCGAAACAGCGGCGCGCAGCAGAGCAGAAAAGCGGCTTAGGAAATTTTAGTCAGGATGGCAGCAGATGCCAATCGCCGAGTCCGGGTGACTGCGGCAACGCGGCGGAACGAACCGGTCGTCGAGAGACGAGCGCTCAGTTCGGGCGATAGATGGCAGCACCCGACCGATAAAAGAAGGACCCCAACTGGCACCCGGAGCTGACGCTCCGAACAGAGTGCGAATGGAAGCAGGGCGACTCGGGCGATGGCAAGCAATAAACGGGAAGGACGAAGAAGCATGGGGCCTCCCGCTGATCGGCAAGAAAGAATCGTGGGTGTAGGAAAGGAAAATCAAAACCTTCCTATTAAAAGAAAGACGAGAGGGGTTGAATGGTGCCTCCCGTCGGTCGGCGGTGAATGATTTCAGTGATGGAAGAAAACCACCCCGACGGGCGGTCGGGGATTCGTTGTGCCTCCCGTTGGTCGGCAAAGGAGAATATCGGTGAAAGGAAGAGAAAAATCGGTTTACGGCTTGACAGCGGCAGGCCTTCTCATGGAAGCCGCGGTGGCATGAAGTGGAATAACGCAGCTACCTTTATTCGCTACCGCATTTTCATCTACTTCTGTGACCGGTACGGTCATCTCAAACATGCATCGACAGGCGCGTTGGCCTGTAGGGGAACAACACTCCACTAAACTCAAATAGTGACGGCGCCCGGACGATTAATAGACATCGGCGGGCGCCGTTTGCACGTGGATATAAGAGGACAAGGCGGGCCCGTAGTGATTTTCGAAGCCGGAATAGCAGCC
>DATDLS010000409.1:0-6525 GCA_036519195.1 Occallatibacter sp.
CCCAGATTGAGAAACTGCTGCAGCAGCGTAGCGCGTTCTAATTCCAACTCAGCCAGAGATTCGGCCATAGAAGATTCTGACATACGGAGACCTCCATATTTCTGAGGGTATAACGACTCTCAGGAATGTGGCGCAAAAAAAGAAAAAAACGCTATTGACTACTTTGATGTCGCGCACCCTGTTGATGGCTGCACATTGCGAAGCGTTTGGAGAGCAGGCAAGTTCCGCGAAGGCGAACTCCAACACGTCGTGCGTGGTCTTGTGCGGGTCGATATCTACGTTGTGTCGAAACCGATTCGGTGCTTTAAGGAGCCGTTGATGGAGTGGGCGCGGGCTGTACTCTTGATTGATGTCCAGTGATGCAGCACACTTGGCGTTGCCCTTCGCTCGAGAAGGCGCCAACCTCGTAATGTACGACGGCGCCGAACTGAGTCAGGCCATCGCCGCAAGCCTCGCTGATACTGAAGCCGCGCTGCTGGCGTGTAAAAGGAATCTGTTTCCTCACAGCGCATCTGCTGCTGTGGAGGCGGATTGGAACCTCAAGCTGTGTTTGGACAACAATGCACCTCAAAGTCAACTTGACCTGTTCGCCAATAACCAGCCCGTCAAATAATTGCCTTACAAGGAGGGAAAAAGAGCGCCTGATGGAAGGAACTGCTCCACGAGAGCGAAATGGTATCGCCATTAGGAGGTTAGGCGTTTGTACTCGTACTTGCTAATCCCCAAACTCCTGAGTTTCGATTCGAGCGTCGACCGGGGAATCCCGAGCTTGGCAGCCGCGCCTGAAGGTCCGGCGATGCGGCCTTGGCACTCAGCCAGAGCAGCTTCAATGATCTCTACTTCACGATCTGACAACGTCGAAAGTTCTTCGCGCGGATGCCGAGACTCAGTCGATTCGAGCTTCAGCCAACTCTCGTCAACGAAAAATGTGTCCGTTTCACTCAGAATGACCGCACGTTCCACGACGTTCTGCAATTCACGGATATTTCCCGGCCAGTCATAGATCGTTAACCGCTCCAGCGTTTGCTTACAGATATGTCGGATCGTTTTGCCTGCCGCTTTGGCGTAGCGTGCAACGAAATACTCGACGAGCAATGGAATGTCCTGGGCTCGTTCGCGGAGCGGTGGCACCACAATCGGAACAACAGTGAGTCTGTAGAAAAGATCCTGACGGAAGGTTCCGGCGGCGACGGCAGCAGGCAGATCCCGATTCGTAGCTGCTATCAGACGGACGTTTACAGCAATCGGCTGGTTGCTTCCCACTCGCTCAAACTCGCGCTCCTGTAACACGCGCAGGAATGCAATCTGAGTTTCCATCGGAAGATCGCCGATTTCATCAAGGAAGAGTGTCCCTCCGTCAGCGGATTCAAACCTCCCTATACGTCTCTGTAGAGCGCCCGTGAAGGCGCCTTTCTCGTGCCCGAAAAGCTCAGAAGCAATCAGCGATTGGGGGATGGCGGCGCAGTTGACGCGGACGAAGGCTCTCGACGCGCGATTCGATCGTCGATGAAGTGCGCGAGCAATCAGTTCTTTACCCGTTCCGGTTTCGCCCAGGATCAGAACGGTCGAATCCGATGGCGCAACTTTTGTCACTTGCTTCAACACCTGACGCATAGGTTCGCAAGGACCGACGATCTCCTCAAACATAGAGAAACGATCGACGTCTTCGCGCAGCACAATGTTCTCGTTTTGGAGGCGCTGCTCAGCCAGCTTGCGATCCTCTATGTCGGTTCCCGTCGCACACCAGCGCAAGAGCCGTCCCTGTTCGTCGCGGAAGGGGTTATAACGAGTGAGGAACCAACGATACTTCCCGTCTTTTCTTAAAACCCGCTGTTCGATTTCAAACGGAACACCATTCAAGAGCGCCTGATGCCGCACTTCTTTGAGCCGCTCTATGTCCTCACGATGAATGACGCGCTCGCGGGAGCCTTCCGCCTGCATCTCTTCAATCGACAAACCGGTGTACTCGAGCATCATTCGATTTACATAGACGGTTCGACCATCGGGATTTAACACGAGGATCAGTTGCAGTATGGCATCGGTGATGCGCCGAAGTTCGTATGCATCTCGCCGGCTCTTCTCCTCCGCCTGTTTCGTCGCCGTGACGTCCGTTACGGCGCCTACGAACTCGGGGCCCCCGGATGTGGTGGTCAAAGCACGGATTGAGACATGGATGTGCTTGATGCAACCGTTCGGCATCAGCAAACGGCATCCACAATCGCATTAGGGCGCGGGGTGCCCACAGTCTTGCGCGGCTTCATCGAAGTCGCCTCTTGCCTCAGACGCACGGTCGAGAGCCTGCTGCACCAGATCTCTGTGGTCGGGATGAGTTCGCCGCAGCACCATCTCCAACGTAGGCTTTTCCCCACGATCGTGTTCAAAGATATTGTAGGTCTCCGCCGACCAGTAGATTTCTCCGGTGGCGACGCTCCAGCCGAAGCTACCAGTGTGGCTTAGGCTCTGCGTCACAGCCAGGAACGCTTCACTGCGCTGCAGATCCGAATAGAGGCCAGCATTTTCGAGCGAAATCGCGTCCCGCGAAGCGAGCAACTCCAGCACTGTGATCCGGTCCAACGTGGGCGCGCGCTCGGCGTCGGCCTGGTTCGCTGCTCGCTCACTATGGAGCATTGGCACCATCTACTCCTTTCCGGACTCCCGGCGCGCTAAGTAGAGGTCCGCCTATCGAGGCGGCCGGCTTCACGTTGCAAGAGGTGCGCATAACTTCGCAGCCGAGAGTCTCGACTTGGCGCCTCCCAAAGAACTTCTCAACGCTTTGTCCGTACTGCTCGAAGGCGCGGCTACTCCGTCGTCTTCCGCATATCAAACGTACCAAAGAGAGCAGGAAGTGGTATCGTACAAAATTGACATTTTTGTAAAATAGTGTGATGAGCGGTGGCGTACCAATACAGCGCTGGTTGTAGGTTCGAGAGTTGTTCACGCGAAGCATTTGCATCAGGTCTTCGCCGGAACGCACTCGGAGTAATGCCTACGTGTTCACGAAAAACTCGCGTCATGTGAGACTGGCTCGAGAATCCGCACCACACCGCTATATTGGTCAGAGATATTTCTTCTGCTTCCTGGACCATGCCCTTCGCTCGCTCTATTCGGCGCTCGGTAAGTTGAGCAGTTGTGCCGGTTGCTGCCCGAAACATTCTGAGCAGGCTTCCCGAGATGTTGACGATGTTATTGGGCTCCTTATCTTGGCTTCTCATGGCACCTGACTCTTCACTGTCAGTAGCAAAGCAACTTATAGAGGCAAGCTTAGGTGGCTGGTATTCAAATGTAAAACGATACGTTAGAATATCAGTTATCTTTAAGTGGGATAAATGGAAGGAGGCCGCATGGAGATTCGGCATCTTCAACATTTCGTCGCACTCGCCCAAGAAGGCAGTTTCACCCGCGCCGCGCGCAAAGTAAATATCGTTCAATCGGGGCTGTCGAACTCGATCAGAGAACTGGAAGAAGAACTTGGGTCCGTGCTCGTCGAACGCACCACGCGCAAGGTCGCCCTTACTGAGACAGGTATGCTGTTCCTGCAACATGCTCGCGCGACACTTGCTTCCCTTCATGGAGCCGTGCAAGCAGTTCGGTCCCAGGACGGAGTCGTTCGCGGGCAACTGCGCCTTGGCATCCTGCAAAGCCTCGGCTCTTATCTTGAGTTGATTCCACTCTTGAAGCAGTTTCGCTCCGCTTTTCCAACGGTCGATGTATCCGTACGCGCCCTGATCGCCGACGCAGTTCCAGGCCTCGTCCGATCCGGCGAGATCGACCTCAGCTTCCATGCGATCGTCGGCAGAGACCGATGGCCTGGCATCCAGATCATTCCCTATGTGTATGATCCTCTCGTCGCGATCTGCCACGCGATCACCCATTGGCCTCGCGCAGCCTGGTGTCGCTCGAGACGCTTTCCAAGGAGATCTTCGTCGATCTGACGCCCGACCGCGCCCTCAGACGGCTTGTCGACAAAGTATTTGCGCAGCATCGCATCAAACGCTCTACGGCGTTCGAGGTAAGCGATATTCAGCCCGCCATGCAGTTTGTCGCCAACGGCCTTGGAGTCGCAATCGTGCCTTCGGCAGTGGCGAGATCCTTCACAGAATCTGGGGGCGGCGTGGCGCTTCGCATTGGCGGACGAGACGAGTGCCTGCCAGCGTGGCGGATCGCCATTTTCAGGCGGAAGCAAAAACGTCTCAGCGGGACCGACACCGTCGACTTGTTTCTCGATAAGCTGGCCAATCAGTCGTGGCGTTGAGACGTTTAAAGATTCGGAGCATCATCTCTGCTGGAGGATCATTTCTGGCCAGTGGGACAGTTCATCACTTTTGATTCCAACGGCGAATGAAAATGAGTACTCGATCTTCCGCCTTGTGCAGCCCCGAGGAGAACTGGTCAGTGGATCGGAGTGCGCATGAGCGCAGAACGGCGGGTCGCAGAAATGATCGCGGCGGCGCAACTTGCGGACGAGGTTGGTCTCGATGTGTCTGGCCTTGGGGAACACCATCGCCCGGACTTTGCTGTCCCGTCACCAGCGGTGATTCTGGGGGCCGTTGTCAGTACAACCAGGCGGATCAGGTTGACGCGCGCTGTTATGGCGCTAAGCGCTGCGGATCCAATTTGGAGCCGAGTGCTGTGACATTTGGAAGCCTGAAATTCCGGGAACGGGCACGATCAAATTCAAGCGCCGTTCCCTCGGCGAAATGCTGCATTGGATCTTTGTTCGAGATTGAGCGAGCTGCGCGCCGAACGGGCCGCCGCGGGACGGGCATCAGCAAGGCGCGAGGAAAAACCGGAGGACGGCCACGAACCGATATCGCCAAGCTGAAGGACGCCAAGGTTTCTGTATGAAAACTCCGACAAGACGGCAGGCGATGTTTCGAAGGATGTGGGAGTCGGGCGACCGAGCATCTTCGCTTATCTCACACGGCAGCGGGTGCGGTTCTCAATTCAGCTAACCGCCAATTAGTTTTTCCCGGGGGAGGTCAAAAATAGCCATCCGGAGAACGACTGCTCATCTCCACGGGCTCTTGCCTCTGGTCTCTTTTTGCGAGTCGGACCCAAGCACAGCGAGATGGCCTTGCTGGTCGATCGCGGTGAGCTTTCCGGCCCCGACACCTTGGAGGGCCTCAGGGGGCTCCCACTGGGCTTTGTTAATTTATAACAATAAATCCACAGTGGTATGTGATAATTTACCATTGCTTAACAGCCACTCGCTATTCTGATTTTGCCCACGCCATCTCTGGCTCGAGCTTGGCAGCGGGATAAGTATGTAACGGTCCCAGGAAAGACATCCAGAGGAAAGGGAGACGGAGTTTCCCTTCTGTCTTGCTGTTCGACCTCACGCCTCACCTGGAGGAACGCCAATCTTGCTCGAATCTTCGTTCGGTCGTCCTGTTCTGCTGTTCATCAGCGTGCTCTCCTTGGTGCCGCTCGAGTTGGTTGCCCAGGCGCCACCCAAGCCTCCGGCGTTGCCCTTGTCCGAATCGATCTTGGCACGCATTCCCTTTGACTACCGTGCTGAGGCAAAGGCGAAGATCAATGAGAGCGAAGAGATTCAGCAACAGGCTGATAAGATGCCGGACGATGTTCTCGTCGCAACGGTGATGCACGTTCTCGGCGACATGCCCTCGGAGTCCGCGTTCTTGTTGGACCGGCTTGCAAAAGAACCCTCTGCGACGCTGCGCATTGACCTTATTCAGGCACTCGATAAGACTTGGCACGGCGACAACCAGGACTTATCTGTCCTTGAGAGTCATGCCTCCTCGGACCCTGACGTAACCGTCTCGATCGCAGCCGTCGAGATGCTTAAGATGGTCCGAATCGACTCCCTGAACCGCTTGCTGAACGCCAAGCTCGGAGTCGCGGTGGCCGGCGGTGATGTAGGCAGCGCAGGGCGGGTGCTGGACGAGCAAAAGCTGCTCATGCAGACACGCTACGGTATCACTCTTCCCTCGTTCATGCGTGTGCCGGCGCCCCTATTCTCCGTGGTTCCGTCAGGCAAGCCAATTCGCGTGTTGGCGTTCGGCGACTTTGGAACTGGCTCGGCGGCGCAGAAGCAGACTGCGGCGGCGATGGTGGCGTATCACAAGACTCATCCGTTCGATTTCGGTTTGACGCTCGGCGACAACTTCTACCCGCGCGGCATGACAAGTCCCCATGACCCGCGCTGGCAGACGCAGTGGGAACAGCTTTACAGTCCGATGCACATTCCGTTTTATGCCGTGCTCGGCAACCATGACTGGAGCGGGTCCGACAGCCCGGCGGCGGAGATTCTTTATTCTGCCGAAAGCCCAAGCTGGCATATGCCCTCGCCGTATTACACCTTCACCGCCGGCCCTGTACAGTTTTTCGCCTTTGATACTCCTGCGATCGACGAAGCGGAGTTGAAGTGGCTTGACGAGGAACTTTCCAAGAGTACTGCACCGTGGAAAGTGGTTTTCGGCCACTATCACATCTATTCGGCGACGCGCGGCGACAACAAAGAGCTCATCGCACGGCTTCTGCCCATTCTCAAGAAGAATCACGTCG
>DATDLS010000410.1:0-5926 GCA_036519195.1 Occallatibacter sp.
GAAGGGAGCACCTCGCGGCCTCCACCAAATTAAGGGCCTTCAGCCGACGACTTGACGGCTTTTCGGAGCCTCTGACTGTACGGCTAACGAGAACAGCTAAGGTTTCTGATCTCTGAAAGCGAACGGCTACGTTCATCCGAACGCATAGAACCTCGATAAGGCAAACCCCGTGATGTGTCTGGGTTTCCTGGGGACCGAGCTGCGCATCCAATGGTCAGAGGTATAGAACGATGGCAACTGCGAAGAAAATCGATTCGAGCAAGCCCGCGAAGAAAACTCCGGTCGAGAAGCCGGGCAACGATGGCATCACGGCAAAATTTCGCATCAAAGGTAAACCGAAGATCCACGTGCCGGGACAAACTCAGCCTCATTGAGGTGGTAGCTACCAGATACCCGGTGGTTCTTGGCAATTTATGGACTGCAAAGAGGAGATTGAATGGTTGTTAACGAGTTCCTGGCGGGTTATTTTGACGTCTCATCGGCCAAGCATGGCGATCAAGCCGTGTACATCGGTCGTGATCAGGCAAAGCAATGGTCGGTATTTTGGAACGGGCAAATCCGTTGCATTCCAGCCAATACGTCCGAAGAGGCCGAGGCGGCGGCCCATTTGCTCATTGATGGCGACAACATTTGCCAAGCGCACCTGGATTGGCAACAGGTGCCGGAAACGAAATCTCAGGACGTTGCAGTCGGGGCGAAGCCCAGGGTATGAGTCCGGAAATTGGCAAAATTCCGTGGATCTCAAGCGTATTTGTGAATCGCGTTTCCGGTGTTTGTATCGTGTCGTGTCCTGGCTTTGTAAGAACCGAAGAGCCCGAATTAAGCACGATAACCGACAAATCGTCGCCGGGTCTGCGCACCCATCAAGTTGTAGACTCATCGATCGATCGTCGTGCGTAACATCCTGACACGTCAGGCGCTTAAACCCGGGTTCATCGATTCGGAATGGGTGACCGATCTTTAGAAAAAGGCTGATCGCGATCTGCAATCAGGCCAACGATGAAGTCGTCCCTAAAAAGAATGCCTGTGGACGCCATCAAACGATTTGATGGAGATCGACAAGCAGAGAAGCTGCCACCGATTCCTCTGCAATCGCAATTCCGTGCCGCTGCATTGCCAACATCAGCGCCGCGTCCCACGAGGCTGCCACCGGAGAGCCGGATAATTCGTGCCGCGTGTGCGGCGCATTTGTCACGGCAGCTTCATAGTCCTTGGTATTGAAACGCCAGAGACTCGCTTGCCATGTGCGCGTCACGTGATTGGCAATTTGCAGTCCTGCCCAGTCGAAGTCACCGTGATACATCAGGCGGGCTCCTCCGCGCTCCAACTGAGTCAGCAGCGTTCTCTGCGCCGCAGCCGGCATGCCGTCCGTGCAGACCAGAGGCGCGCTCGCCCGACCCAGTCGATCGGCGACGATGGCCACCAGATTGGGGTTTTCGCATACGAAGACCGTCACGCCGTTTACGGCCCAAACAGGCGGGGTTCGCAGCAGCCTGCGCAACGACAAATAGGCGGGCTCTCCCGGCGTCCCCAGGATCGGATCGTGACCGGCAACAGGAAGGTTCAAGACCAGAACGGGACGGGCCAGTTCATTGATTAGCACGCCGGAACGTGCCCAAATGTCTCGAACGCGTTCCGGGGGCAGCCGACAATCATCCTGCGCATCGCTCTCCTCGAGCGAGTTCGCGCCGGAAGTTTGTCCGCCTTCGAGGTGCCGCAGGGCGGCCAGGATAATCGTGGCGGTCCGCTCACCGCTGTCAAGCGCGTGCGCATTGCCGAGGGTTTCGGCTGCAAGCTGGGAGAGGGGGACGCCATCTGCCGGCAGTCTCCGCAAGACGATGTCTGCGCGTTCAAGCAGTTGCTGGGCAAGGGCTGGATTTTGCCGAGTGAGGCGTTTAAGCAAACGGATCGCAGCCGGCGTTCCCACCCAGTCGCTCAGCGCGACATGCCAACGGCCATGACTTGTTACGCTGTCCCATTGCGCCTGAATGCCAATCCGTAGTGCCGCCCGGTTCACGATAGGGCCATCGATGAGCTCCAGCGCAGCCCGTAGCGAAGCTGCGATTCCGGCCTCGACTAAGGCCGAATCCAATTGCCTGACATCGACCTGCGCTGATCGTGATGGTCGTGAAGGGCGACCGGTGAGCAGAGCCAGCGCCTCGTGTTCGGTGGCGTTGAGCTGGGTCAGTTTCAGAACATCCTCTGGGGCGCCGTTTTCCACGCGCTCGAAATAACGCCGCATCCGCAGGCGAAGAGGCGCAAGCTCGGCCCCCCCAAGCAAGCGTTTGAGCCGGTCGTCCAGCCCGGAAGGTACATTGGTCGAGTTCATACGCGGGGAAACCTTCGGTCGGGATCTTCTTCACGCCGTTTCGCACGTCCATCCCAAGTCCAGCGCGAGACATACACGGCGTCTACTCCCTCCCGCCGCTGCAGCTGGCAGATAGAAACGCCGGGCAGTTCCGCGTAGCAGCCCCATTCGCGCTCACTGGTGATGACGAAATCGAGGTCGAATTCGCGGATCAAGCCCATGCAGTGCGCGCGGGCCGCGTCGTCGATGCCTGCGAAGGCTTCGTCGAGCAGCATCAGCCGCGGAGCATGAGGGCTAGCTCCCCGGCCATAGAAACTGGAGATCGCCGCAAAAAGCGGAACAGTCAAGCCAAGTGCCCGTTCTCCGCTCGATGCTGGCCCGGACAGCTTTCGCCACTGGCCATCCTGCTGTCTCTGCACACGAAACCGATGCCAACGACGGTAGTCCAATGCGTGGGCCAGCTGGTCAATCAAGCTAAGGCCGGATGCGCTGGTGTCGCCTTCTGCACGAATTCGCTCCATGGCAATCTGCTGTTGCAGCATGGTGCCTACCGTACGGCGGTCGTCTGCAGACCAGAGATCGGAGCTGGTGTTGAGCAGTCGTTCGCGGGCGATCTCGAGTCCCACAGGAGCACCTTCTTCAAGGCTGAGCGGCTGCCATTGCAAACGATAGCGCACGCCGGTCGAAGTCGGGCGTTTGTGCAGCTCTTCATTGATGGCAACCACCTGCTTGTCGGCGGCGCGCATCAAGCGCTGAATCTCCGCCGCGATCTCAGCTTGAAGATGGTTTTCCAGAACCTCCCGTTCTTTGGCCGACAGGAGCTCGCTGCGCTGCGCAATGTCGTCGGCGAGATGGGCCGCCAATGTGTCCGGCCGTTCCGAGCGGTTCTGGTACATGACGTGGACGGTCAGGCCCCAATCATTGGGTTCGGAGGTGGCCTGGTAACCCAACGCGCTGAGCGAGCGTTGCAATTCGGTCAGGTCTTCCGATATCTGGCGCTGGATGCGGCCCCAGCTGGCATCATCGTCGGAAACGTGCACAAGCGCTTGTTCGGCCCGCCGTGCCAGCTGGAGCGCTGGATCGATCGTCCAGGGTATTCCCGGGTCCGGCAAAGGAAGTTCCGGCAGTGCCGAGGCCAGCAGGCTGCTTTCGGTAAAGCGTTGCAGTCGCTCGACGGCCTGGACACGGGCTAGAGTGCGTTGGGCCAGTTGTTCTTCTGCCTTACTGGCCGTCGAACCCGCGATGCCGCGTGCTTCTACGGCCCTCATCAGTTCTTCCTGCTTTCGATTGACGTCGCCATCGGCGTGTCGAACGTTCTCAGCGGCTTCGCCCAGTTGCTGGCGCAGCGTTTCCACTTTGGCGCCAATCGATTCGTCGAGGACAGCATAGCGCGCCCGCGCCGTCTCCGCGCGGTCGCTGGCCGTGGCCAGCTCTTCTGCCCGCTGTGCCAGGGCACTGCGGGCCTCGGCTTCGCGTTCCTGCTGCTGGCTGAAATCCAGCCATGCGCCACGCCATGCCTGAGCAGCCTGAACCAACATGTGGTGGGCATCGGTGAATCTGTCCACCGCGGACGCGATCGGTCCGAGGTCGGCGAGAATGCTGGGCAAGTGCAGATCGACAGCGTCGCTCTCCAGCATCTCGCGCTCGGCCTGAAATTCCTCTTCTGCCTGTCCACATTGGGCGTCGGCAGAATCAAGCCGCGAGCGCGCTTGTATCACTTCGCGCTCGGCGCTGGCCGCAGTCAGGACCGCTGTGCGGAGTGGGGCATCGGAGGGGGCGCTGCGCCGCTCGCTCTCTGCGTCAGCTCGTTCGGCGGCTAGAACTTCAAAAGCTTGCCAAAGGGCGGCGTCTTCCTCGTCGAGCGCCTGGAGTTGCCGGATCACCTCTTGCAGTCGACGCTGCCGCGCCTCTGCCCGAGCCGTGTACCCAATGTAAACCGCCTCTGACTTATTCCAGGCACCTGTAAGCACGCCGAGGCGGTACCGGCCGTCGACCGAAACCCAGGATTCTGCCCTCGGGTCGTCCACCGCTCCAGAGGCCACGCCGGCAAGCAAGGCTTCCATCAGAGGGAGCGGAACGCTACTGTTCTCCGGGACCACCGGGAACAGCTGGCTCATGAGGCTATCTCCTTGGACGCCGGGGCGCGACAACCACTGCGAGTCCCAAATCGCAGCGCCACTGGCATCGGTCAAAGTACCGTCGGGGGCGATCCAGGCATCGAGCAACCCACTGGCCTCAAGCGAGGCCTCCAAACCGGCGCGATCTTTTGCCTCCAGGTGAGGGTGAAAATCAACCAGTTGCCACAGTGGCGCTCCCGCACGTCCTTCGCGGACGTTCTCTCCCCGCGTGGCTGGCACGGGCGGAACCGCATCGTGGCCCGCAGCGAGTCGATCCCTCTCTTCGATAAGAGTGGTGCGCTCTTGTTCGAGGCCCCTTTTTCTGGCTTGAAGCTCCGATTGTCGGCCCGCATGACGGACGGAGGCTCGCGCGTAGGCTTCGGCCAGAGCAGCGTGCATGGGATTGGAACCCTCGGGGCTGGCTGTCCAGACTGCGAGTTGCTCCATCGGCTCTGCGGCATCAAAGCTCAGTTGCCTGAGGCCGGCACAGTGGGCTGTCCAGGCGTCGATCAAATCAATGCCGGCCAGTTCCGCCTTTTGATCGGCAGCGGCACGCCGTCCTTTGGCTTCCTCCATTTCCAGGTGGCGCTCGCGTTGCCGCTCTTCAGCAGCCTTGAGCGCGGATTGCTTGACAGCAAGACTGGCATGGCGTTGTTCCAGATGCCGGATGCTCTCGCGGCGTTGGTTCGCAGCCTCCCGCAATGCGGTTTGAGCCGATGCCAACTGCGCCGCCGGAAGTCCGGCGAGTTCGGCGGACGTCAGTTCTATGAGCGGGTTGCCCGCCAGTGATGTTGCCGTGCCTGCTGATTCGGCTTCCCCGGCACATCGCGCCCGGGCTGCGTCCAACTCGCGCTCTGCTGCATGATTGCGTTGATTGGATTGTCGACTGCGTTCTTCTTCCCGCGCCAGATTGGAACTCGCCCCCTCGCATTTTTCCTGCGCAGACGCGGCTTCACTCTGGCGATCTCTGGCATCCTTTTCCGCCTGGCTCAGGCGATTGGCGTCCTGGTTGGCCGGATCGCTCTGCAGCGTTTCCAGTCGCGCTCGGGCGCCGAGCAGACTCCGTTTGGCCGCTTCATGGGCGACAGCGGCTGCCGCTGCTGCTTCCTCTGCCAGTTGGAAGGCACTCTGCGCCCTGTTGCGATCGTCACTGGCGTTGTCAAAGGAAGTCTGTGCCTGGCGCAGCTCACGCGCCTGCCGCCTGGTGAGCGTGCCGGCGTAGACGCGGTAGCGTTGCTCGAACTGCTTGACGGCGTGCTCCAGTTGCCGGGTTTTTTCCAGCTGTTCACGGTCTTGTTCTAACTGGTTGAGCGCCTCCGCCACGTCGCCCAACAACTCCGGCGGCAGCGGAGGCAGCGCTTCGGTGAGGGCGTGCGATAAGCCGTCTTCGTCGGGCTTCTTGGCCAGCTGAGGTTGACGCAGTTGGATCAAGGTGTCCATCAGCGCTTCGTATCGTTTGGCGCCGAGGTGGAAGAGCCGTTCATCCACAGCCCGACGGTAG
>DATDLS010000411.1:0-37202 GCA_036519195.1 Occallatibacter sp.
ATGGAACCTTTACGGCCGCAGCAAGCCCGGCAACGGGTATGGCCCCCAATTCGCTTGCGGTCGGGGATTTCAACGGAGACGGCATTGCTGACCTGGCGGTAGCCAACGCCGGCAGCAGCAGCGTGACGATTCTGCTGGGCATCGGCGATGGAACTTTTACCGCTGCCACCAGCCCGGCGGCGGACACCGGCTCTTCGTCAGTCGCCTTAGCAGACTTCAATGGAGACGGCAGGGAAGATCTTGTTGTGGCCAATTCCCGAGATAGCTCAGCAACTGCGCTTTTGGCAGAGACCGCGCCGGCAATTGCAACGGTAAACAATATTTCCCCCGTAGGCGTAGGTACACATCTCGTCAAAGCGATCTATTCCGGCGACGTCAACTATGCTGGCAGTACCTCCGCCGAGGCGCCCCTAACTGTCGTGCCGCCGGGCCTCACGCTGAGTGGTACTCCAGTTTCCGTCGTGGCTGGCGCCACCGGGACTTCGACTCTCACGATTACCCCCACGAACGGCTTTTCCGGAACTGTGACCCTGGAATGCAACTTCAGCTATGCGGGCGGCGCAATCGATGTGCCCACCTGCTCGTCCACGGTGACTATCTCGGGGAATGTGCCAACAACCATAACGCTCAGTATCCAGACACAACCAGTCACAACCCCTGAGCAATACACGTTGGGTGTGAATGCAGTCGATTCGAGCGGAAATCTCATAGCCAACACCAATACTGCGATAGTCGCAGTAACAGTGACCGCTCCCTCTCCAAGCTTTGCGCTTACCAATACACCCGTCAGCATCGCCACACCCGGCGCCACCGGGGCTTCAGCGATCACCGTCAGCCCTAGCGCCGGCTTTACGGGCTTGGTAGCGCTCTCCTGTACTGTCACCGGCCCGGCGGCTGCGGTCGATCCGCCTTCCTGCTCCGTCGCTGCGCCACCGGCCATCACGGGGACAGCTGCCGTAACGGCAACGCTCACTGTCGACACCACGGCAGCGAGTAGTTCGTCCAACGCGGCTGGCCACACAGCGACGGCTTTCCGCAACCAGCGCCACCCGATGTTGGCGCTTGGTGGAAGCAGCGCCCTCGCGGCGTTTCTGTTGTTCGGATTGCCCTTGCCCCGTCGCCGAACAAAGACTCTGCTTAGTCTGTTGCTGCTCAGTGCGTTTGCTGCAATAGTCATGGGATGTGGCGGAGCACAGAAGGCAGCCAATCCTGTCACGACACCAGCCAATCCCGGCACGACTCTTGGCAGCTACACGGTCACGGTAATTGGCTCCAGCGGCGCCCTGACCGCGTCCACGACCGTCGCTATCACTGTGAACTGAGCGGTCGCAGAACTTCCAATGTGCTCTTCGACCACAGAGATGGAATGAAAAGTCGGAATGGCGACTGGAATCTCGTTCCCTCCCTCCAGACTGGGGTCCGAGGAGGCTCCCGGTGCCTGCGGCGTTTGAACTAAGCCGCTGCGCGGCGGACGCTGCCGAGTGGGCGACGACCGACGTCACGGCGTCTGGTCGGAATCCAGGCTGGTCGCTATACTGGGCTGGCCATGAATATCACCGTTGTGGCACGTGCGAGCGACACGCTGTTTCTAAGCAAGTACCCTGTAATCACATGCCTACAATTGAAATCCCATAGATGTGCGTAGATCACCGCGTCCGCCGCAAACCGCAGCGGCTCAGTTCAAACGATCCTATCGAAACTGCCCGGAGAAATTACACCGACTGTCCGTCATCTCGCGCGGGCAGTTCCGATAGGAACCTAACGTTTGTCGTTACTGATCCTGGATGCTTAACAATCTGCCCGGTTTTGTTTGCCGGAATTTTAGTGGAACCGATGTTCTTAACGAACGAAGGTGCAAGCGTAGAAGCAAAACGGGACTCGTCCCAGGAAGGGGAAATGCTCCTGCGGACGAATCTCATTCTTGGATTGCAAAAATATAAAGTCTTGCGGTTAGACCTGAGCGGTACCACCGTCGACGAACAGTTCGATGCCATTGACGAAGCTGGAATCGCTGGAGGCGAGGAAAAGAGCGACCGTCGCGATCTCCTCCGGGCGTCCCATCTCGCCGCGCGGGATCTGGGATTTGAAGAATTCCTTGGCGTCTTCTCCGAGGGGATCGAGGATCGGCGTGTCGATCGTGCCGGGACTGAGGATGTTCACGCGGATTCTGCGCTCCTTAAGCTCTAAGAGCCAGGTGCGAGCGAACGAGCGAACCGCAGCCTTACTGGCGCTGTAGACGCCGAACGCTGGAATACCCTTGATGCTGGCAATGGAGCCGTTGAGAAAGATGGAGCCGTTGTCGTTGAAGAGCGGAAGCGCCTTCTGCACGGTAAAGAGCGTGCCGCGGACGTTGAGATCGAAGGTCTTGTCGAAGTGTTCCTCAGTCACTTCTTCCAGCTTTACGAGTTCACCGACTCCGGCACTGGCGAAGAGGATGTCGATCTTGCCTTTTTCGCGCTTGACCGTCTCGTAGAGTCGATCGAGGTCGGCTAGGTTTGAGGCGTCGCCTTGAACGCCCGTGACGTTTTTGCCGATGAGTTTTACGGCCTCATCGAGCTTGTCCTGACGTCGGCCTGTGATGAAGACGTATGCTCCCTCTTCAACGAATAGTTTGGCAGTGGCGAGCGCCATGCCTGAGGTGGCGGCGGTGATGACTGCTACCTTGCCTTTGAGCTTGCTCATATGTTGACCCCTTTTCTGTGTTCAACCCTTGAAGGGATTTGGGGCCGCTATCCTGCCCCTCACCAACTTCTGATGAGTAGATGGGGCCGGACTCGGATTAGATGCAATAGTTCCGAATTAATGAACTATTGAACCTTTAACGCGGAACGCTTACTCTTATAAGCGTGCGGCCCTTATTCCACCCGTCGCTTGAGGAAATTACGGTTGAGGGGATTCTCCATGCCTTGTCCGACCCGGTACGGGCTGCGATCTATGCAGACATCGTGGCTCAGGAGTGCTCGCATAACTGTTCGATGTTTCTGACCGTTAGCGACAAGGCAATTCCGAAGTCCACGCTCTCGCAACACTTCAGGGTGCTGAGAGAGGCGGGGCTGATCCGTGGCGAACGGCGCGGCGTGGAGATGCATAACATCTCACGTTGCGCGGAGATCGAAGAACGCTTCCCAGGGCTACTCCGGGCGATCGTCAGCGCGCACACCATTCAATCTAAGGACGAAGCTCAAGCAAAGAGACTTGCTGGGAAAATATCGCCCAGGCGATTGGTCAAAAGCAGGTAAGAAGCTGCGGCCCATCGGCGGAGCTGACCGCTCGCGAGGGAAATTAGTAATGTGAAGTCTTAGTCGGCATGGCAACTGGAATCTCGTTCCCTCCCTCCGGACTGGGGGTCGAGGAGGCTCCCGGTGCCTGTGGCGTTTCACCGGTTGAATCTCCGGAGGGCAGCCGACGGCAACTAACCTTCCGTATAAAACTGGCCGATGTTGCGAAATTTGCGCCGGCGTCGCGCCAATAGGGATTCGATTGAGATGCTCTGAATCTCGGCCAAGTGCTTCGTGAGAGCAGTAGCGAATAGGCCTATTGCCTGATTGGGATCGGTATTTGCGCCTCCGGGAGGTTCCGGAACAATCTCGTCCACGCAATCAAACGCTTCTACTTCAGATGAAGAGATTTGCAATGCCTCCGCTGCCAAATGTTTCTGGTCTGGATCTTTCCACATCAGGCTGGCAGCAAACTCTGGCGGAGCCACGAAATACACCGCATTGTCCAGCATAAGTACCCGGTCTGCCACTGCGAGTGCGAGCGCTCCGCCGGATCCACCCTGACCCACGATCGCGGAAATCGTGGGAACGCGCAGTCGCGACATCTCAACAAGATTGCGGGCGATTGCTTCGGCTTGACCGCGCTCTTCTGAGCTTGGGCCTGGATAAGCCGCTAGCAGATCAATGATGCAGATGATTGGGCGTCCGAACTTCTCTGCAATCTTCATGCATCTCAATGCTTTGCGGTAGCCTTCAGGGCTTGGCATGCCAAAGTTGCTTTTCGTACGTTCCTTAAGGGACCGGCCTCTTCGCGTGAAAATAACCATCACCTGTTCGGTTCCGAGCTTTGCCATTCCACACCCTACGGCCAGATCATCCCCAAAGGCGCGATCGCCGTGTATCTCGCTGAACTCCGTAAATATGCCTTTGATGAAGTCCGTGGGAGAGGGGCGTGCAGGATGCCGAGCCATCTCAACCTTGGCCCACGCTGCTCGACGGCGCTGCGCTTGCTTGATGGCTTCTGATTCGTGGTTGCTCATTGACCCTTCCACCTTCTGGGACTGCAGATCCATTCTGTTGATCCAATGGATTTAGAAATATAGTACGCGATAACGTACTATAAAAAGCAGCTCGCTTTCACGAAAACGGTTCGCTATGGTGGTTCGGAGGTTGGGTTCATGGCTGACCTTTGTGTGTCATGTATTTCCTATATGCTCCTATTAATACAGGAGAAATGGCGTTTGTCGACGAGGCCACTGAAAGGCGAGCTTTCCGCTGTGTCCCTCCAGAAACCGCGATTGGCGTCCCAATCATTGCTTTTCAAATATTACGATATAGCGTAGTATTCTGAGATGGATAGTAGCATACTTGAATTGGCCGCAGCGTTCCGTCTGAGCTTGTCGCGTCTCAACAGACGCCTTCGTCTCGAGGCTCGAGAGCCTGGACTTAGCGTGGCCAAACACACTGTCCTCGCGCTATTGGACAGAGAAGGGCCAAAGACCCCCGGCGCACTTGCCGAAGCAGAGGGAGTACAGCCGCAATCGCTCACTCGCGTATTCGCGGAACTGGAAGATTCTGGGTTGGTCCTCCGCAAACGCGACAAGGCCGACCGGCGACAATTCCTTCTTGAAATTACGTCGGAGGGTCGCAAACTGATTTTTCGAGATGCGGAAAACAGGGCCCTTTGGCTCGCTTCCGCGATAAACCTACGGCTAAATGTTATCGAACAAGAAATGCTTCGCGTATCACATGCGCTGATGCAGAAGTTGTACGAAACACCGGCTGCAGATCTTCAGGAGTTGACATCCTCCCCTCCCTCGACCGAAGGTCGCCGCTAAAGTGGAAAGGAAGGGGATTCCTACGAGGGCCGTTTAGGCGTCCCTTTCGGAGGGTTCCTGCTGCTGACGGCTTACTTCGCCGTTCACTTGACAGGCTAACCGGGCGTATCCCGCCCTTAGAATGTTGATCGCTGCGCCCAGGTCGCATTCTCGGACAAGCCGCGTTGGACACAAGCAAACTGCGCTTGTCTCCGGCTTCAGCCCGGCCGCCCGCTGGCATTTTCGCTCCGTCGGCCCCCTCGATCAGGCCGCGCATCTGCGTCTCGGCCACCGGCTCGTCCTTCGCCGCCTGGGAGTGGAGATTCAAGAGCAACGACCGAAGGACCAGGACCTCGGCCAGCGCAAACTCGCCGGAGTCCACGCCCGAACCCATGCCCGGTTCCACCGGCGCGGCCAGCAACACCTCCCGAACCCACTCCGCCAGGCCCCACTCCGCCAGGCGCAGCCCGGCCCCGCGCGCACGTTCCTCCAGCAAGGCGAACTCCGCCTCCGAGACCTTCCTGCCGACTGATTTTGTACCCTACCGACTGATTTTGTACGGAGCGGTGGGTTCGGTAAGCACCGCCTGGGAGAGTCATTGGGAAGAGGTCGCAGGTTTTGCCTGTGGTTCGCCGGGGAGGACAATAGGGGGCCGGAGGCGGGCTAAGGGATTGAGACTCAACAGGTTTCCCTATAGCCTCGTGGGCTCGCTTCCAGGTCCGAGCGCATGGAGAAAGATTGTGCACAGGAGGGCGCCTGAGCCGACCACCAGTCGCCTTAAGATCGCGACTCCATGAATTTGCGTCATCTTATTGCCATCGCAATCAAAGTTCATCTGTGCGGGGGGGCGATCAGGACAGTGATCGTCCCGGCGGCGAGGCAAAGAGCGCCTCAGGGAACCACCTATACCCAAAATGCAAAAAAGCCGACGGAATAAGGGGGCTCACAGATTCTTGCGTAGAGCCGGAGGATCGCTGCGTTGAGATCCCGTTGCCCGCACCGCTACAATGTCCCTATCATGATTCGCAGATTTCCTCTATTGGCAGTTGCCGCATTGCTGTTTTCTTCCAACGGATGCGGATATCATACCGTTGGTGCGGCTACGCATCTGCCTCCGGATCTGCACACGCTGGCGGTGCCCGTATTCGCTACCCGGACCGAGACGTATCGTACCGAAGCGGTGATGACGAACGCAGTGATTCGGGAGTTTGCTTCCCGGACGCGATTTCGCGTGACGGCGGATGCAAACGGAGATGCGGACGCGACGCTTCACGGCACGATTCTGCAAGAGGCGACGCTGCCGCTTACATACAATGCTTCGACACAGGAGTCGAGCAGCTTCCTGGTGACCATGGTTGTCTCAGTCACCTTGAATGGCCGCGACGGAAAAGTTCTTTACGAGAACAAGAATTACGTCTTTCGGCAGCAATACCAGTCGACCACGGACCTGCCGACGTTTATGCAAGAGAACCCGGCAGCGCTGGACCGCTTGAGTCGCGATTTCGCCAAAGCGCTGGTCGCGGACGTTCTTGAAGGCTTCTGAATTGATCAAATTGGCGGCGCAGAGAGGAACGTCTTGGCGCTTTTCGCTGTGTTGCGGGTAGGATCATTTCCTAACAACATTCGCTTTGGCGAGGCAAAGATTGTTCGGCATGGAGTTTGGGTCCGCGTGATTCAGCGTTGAGCCGAGCGAACGGATGCCGAGACGGGTCAGGGCCGGTCTGGCCTCTAGCTGTCTCACAGAGTGGCGCGAAGCTTGACGCGTTCGGTTCCCGCTGCTTGGAACCACTTGGATTTGGGCTGGTTTTGACGCGCCGGGCGAGGTATTCTGAAACCGCATGATCGAGACTGCCCAGGGCCGAGTGGAGACTCCGAGGAGACCAATTCATTGACGACTGGTCGTTGGGGAGCGGGCTTTAATGCGGTTGGCCGCTTTGTGGCGGAGCTAGAGGCTGCTGCTGCCGGTAAAGGGCCGCTTCGGGCTGGCTATGTGCTGGCCGGAGACGAAGCATTTCTCATCGATCGTTGCCGGGCTGCAGTGCTGAAGGGTTTTGTGCCGCCTGACCTGAGAGACTTTTGTCTCTCGGACCTAGATCTCGCCGGAACGGGCATCTTTGAAGTGCTCGACCGCGCGCAGACACCTTCGCTGATGGCGCCGTTCCAGGTGATCTTCATTCGCAATGTGCGTCAGCTTTACACCCGCGGCGCAAAGAAGGAGGAGTTTGCGGCGCTGGATCGCTATTTCCGCTCGCCGAACCCGCAGGCCCTGCTTATGTTTGTTGCTGACTTTCTGCGCATTCCTTCCGATGTTCGCCGTATGGAAATGGACGACAAGAATCGCTACGAGCGCCTGAGTGAGACACTGGGCCAGCATTGCGGCATTGTCGAACTGGCGCGTGTGAACGAAGAAGACGCGATGCGCTGGACGGTGGCAACGGCGCAGGAGGCGGGTGTCCGCATCGAGCCTGAGGCGGCCCGCGAACTGGCCGATGCTCTGGGCGCCGACATGCTGATGATTTCCTCGGAACTGGAAAAACTTCTGCTCTACACGCAGGGACGCGGCCGCATCACGTTGGGCGACGTGGAGACCATGGTGCTGGGAGCGAAGCAGCGCTCGCTCTATGAACTGACCGACGCGATCAGCGCTCGCGACCGAGTGCGCGCTTTGGCGCTGCTGCAGGGGCTCTTGAATAGTTCAGACGCGGGCGAAGATGCGGCGATTGGCCATCTGTATATGCTGGCCCGGACATTTCGCCAGATGCTGGTGGTTCTGGAAAAGAACGTGCGCGATTCGCGCGCCATCTGGCAGGCGCTGTGGCAGGGATTTCGCATTCCGCCTTTTGCTGCGGACGATTTGATTCGCCAGGCCCGGAGGTACAAAGGCCGGCGCGAACTGACGCGGGCCCTGCGGCTGGTGGCGCGGGCCGATTTGGAGATTCGTTCTTCTCCACCGGACAAGCGGCTCGTGCTCGAGCGGCTGGTGTACGAACTGGCATCGGAGCCTAAGCCGAGCTCGTCGCTATTTGCCGCGCAGTTATCGTTCGAGGGCTGAACCGACTACCGAATAATACCCGTAAGCAACTGATAAAAAAGAAACTATTCACGTGGTTTGTTGTCAGTTGCCCCCAGAGTTGCCCCCATAAAGTTATCCTTGGCCGGAAATATTGACCGGTGCAATATTGCACCGGTCAGTGCGGGACTTTGTGCCGGGTTCATTCATTTGCCGGTCCAGAGCTCGGCGATTGGGTGCTCTCGGCGGCAATCGAAAGACAGAAGGAGCTTTTACCAAATAACATTTACTGCAAGCTATTCAATCGGGGATGTTTGCAGCGACTCTTCGACATTATAGAGATCATATAGAGTACATAGGACGGGGAAGTCTTTCGCTGGTGCTTCGCCCCTAAGAGCACCCGAAGGACCCCCGAAAGACCTGCAGCATTTAGAGACCTTGCCTGCCAAAATCTTCTCCCGCACAAGATAACGTATGTGTTATCATTTCGCTGGTGATAGACGTCCGTGAGTATATCGATGAGGCGGGCAAAAGCCCCTCCGGAAAGTGGTTTGACGGCCTGAATGGACCGGCAGCGGCGAAGGTCGCGACGGCCCTGGAAAGAATCACCCAAGGCAATTTTTCAAGCGTCGAACCGGCCGGCGCGGGCGTTTTGGAATACAAGATCGATTGGGGACCTGGCTATCGAATCTACTTCGGCAAGGATGGCAAAACCCTTGTCATCCTGGTTGGCGGCGGGATCAAGAAACGGCATTCATCCGACATCAAAGCCGCTAAAGCGCACTGGGCTGATTACAAAAAGCGCAAGAAATAGGAGCATTTAAATGGCACTGACGAAAGACTTCCGCGATACGATCCTCGAACGCGCACGCCGCGATCCTGCTTTCCGTCGCGCACTTCTGCAAGAGGCGGTCGAACTGTTACTAGCCGGCGAAGTGGAAACCGGTAAAGGCTTAGTCCGCAAATACATCAATGCGACGATCGGATTTCAGGAACTGGCATACACAACCCACACGCCGGCGCCAAGCCTTATGCGAATGTTTGGGCCGAAGGGCAATCCATCAGCAAAGAACCTGTTCGGCGTGATCGCCTGTCTGCAAAAGTACGAGGGCATTAGCTTCGAACTGCGCACGGTACGCCTCGCATAGCGGGAGACGGTGCTGCGCACCGGGGGACTATCGACACTCCATCCCTGGAAGCCAGCCCCAGAGCACATAAAGCGCTGATGTAGGCAGCCGCGGACGGAAATTGATCCGCCTACAGCGGTGCCCGCACGCACTTGCGGTCGATGATTCACGATTACGGCTGTGCTGGTTCCCTGCTAGATTCCTCATAGCAAATTGCACCATTTGCAGAGCCGCCGGCTGAGTATCAGCCCCGGCAATCGGCGCCCAGCGGTAAACTTGCACACTTTGGTCTGTGGCAAGCGCGCTGCGCGCTTTAGAGGAGGAGATCCCCATGGAACCAATCAGCATCCCTTTAAATCAACTCATTTTGGTACTCGGTGGCTGGACCGTGGTGCTTACAGGCCTACTAGTTTGGACCGGGAGGATCTTGGCAGAACGCATAACCTCAGCGTGGAGGCAGTACGAAAATGAGAAGCTCGAAACCATGAAGCACGGTTTCACGAGTGATAGGGTGCTACTCGAAAACGCGATTCGCGGGGCACAGCAGGGTCTCGACTCAATTCAGATGAGGCGCTTAAGTGCCATAGAAGCTCTCTGGAACTCGGTCCTGAAGCTACGTGCAGACTTTACTGGCAGCATTTTCTTTTATGAGATGTTATCGCCCGAAGAGTATGGGGAGGTGATCAAAAGAGGCGATTCTATGGCGGCTTCAATTCGTGACCGAGTAGCCCTGCGCAAGCATCCATTGCAGTTCTTTGGCTCCCTCGTCCGAATCGGTGGTGTGACGCTTTTCGCCCCAGTGATCAAACCATCCATCCCAATATTCTCCGCACATGCGTGGGCCGCCAGGGCGAAGCTTGTCCAATTTGGCGAACTCGGCTTTTGCGTCGCCGCTGCCAAAGTTGATGACTGCGGGTAATTCGGAAAGCGATCCATTGAGCAACTCGTCGGCTCCATCCGCGGTGTACAACATGGCGCGGTTGAAGCCGGAGTCGAGCAGCAGGTGATGGATCTGCTCCATATAGTTGTGATCCGAGCCAAAGGAGCCGTATTCATTTTCTACCTGTACGGCGATGATCGGGCCGCCATTGCCGCTTTGTAAAGGCGCAAGCTCCTGGCCCAAGCGATGCAGCCAGCGCGAAGCTGCCGCCATGAAAGCCGGATCTAAGGTTCGCACTTCCATGCTCGGATCGCGCAGGAGCCAGGCTGGGTAGCCGCCGAAGTCCCACTCCGCGCAGACGTAGGGCCCGGGCCGCAGAATGACAAACAAGCCCTCCTGCTGCGCCTCGCGAACGAACTCGGCAATGTCATTCTGTCCGGAAAAATCGAACTGGCCAGGGGAGGTTTCGTACATGTTCCAGAAGACGTAGGTCCGGACGGTGTTAAGGCCCATGGCGCGCGCCTTGCGCAAGCGGTCACGCCAGTATGCGCGGGGAACGCGCGAGGAGTGGATTGCCCCAGAGAGGATCTGGAAGGGCTTTCCATCGAGTTCGAAGTGATCTCCATTGGCGCGAAGAGTGTTCATGCCGGTGGGGCTCGGCGGCATGGTGCTCCTGGGGGCGGCGTACGAGGAAAGGACCAGCGCCAGCGACGCGATACAACCGGCAATGGATCGTTTGAGATTCATATTTTCTTCCTGGAAAGGTCTCCAAACGCGCAGGCCGGCTCGCTCTATTTTTTGGGAATCGCTTCGAGTGTGAGCACCTGAAAGGGTGCCAGGTGGAAGGTGTGCGTCTTGCCCGCCTCCAGTTCGATCGACGGCTGCGATCGATCAGCGGCCCATGGACTGTGAGCGACGAACGCACGCGCTGCCGATCCGGGCAACTCGAACGCGTCGCCAATGTCGATGGCCAAATCCTGCGGCTGAGCGCTGGGATTGCGGAGGGTGAGACTCGCCTTTTGGGGCGACCACGCAGCCCAGCCATACACCTCAAGCCAGCGCGGATCGCCACCCACCCAGTGGGTATCGACGAGCGTGGCGGCGTTCGAACGCGACCATTTTGCGGCCTCGGCCAGCGTGTCCCAATCGGCCGATGTCATCAACGATGGCGTGATATACATCTCCTGCAACTCGGTGCCGGTTGCAAAGTAAGAATGCACTTCATTCGCAAAATCGCCGCCTGGATCGGTCGAAAGATGGGGTGCCTTCTGGGCGAATACGATGCCGTGTAGCATGAGGGAGTTGAGCGGATAGAGCTTGCCGGCTTTGACGATTTCGTCGTAGGTATCGCCATCGCGATAGGTGATCCAGCGTTCCCGGTCGGTACCAACGCCGGCAAACTCCGTGTCCTCGCCACCGCGCCAAATGGTGTCCGCGTAGAAGAGCCAGAACGGCGATGGCCAGGTTCCCGTGGTGAGGTTAATGAAGAGATCTGGCTTGAGTTGGCGCAGGTCGCTGATCAAATGAATGGCGGCCTCGAAGTCTGAGCTGAATGCGCTTCCTTTGACTACCTGATCGACATTGCCTGTGCCGTCAAATTTGAACTGGTTCACCGCGTACTTGGAGACCATGCGTACAGCCGCATCGTGAAACAGCGGGTAATAGCGAGGTCCGGAAAGCGCCAGACCGCCATCGACGATTTCATAGCCGTCGCGCTTGGCGGTTGCTATGCGCGCCTGCTTGGCCGGACCGTACCCACCCCAGGGCGAGAGCCATACGCCGGGAGCGGTGCCATATTCTGCCGCCGCCTTCGTTAGTGGTTCGAAGCCGTCCGTGAAGTCGGGGCGAATGCCCCAAAGATTACTGGTGTCGTCCCAGCCATCATCGAATAGGAACGAGTCTAACGTGACGCCGCGCTTCTTGCTCAACTCATCGCCAAAGGCGTGAATGCGATTGAGGGCTTCCTGCTCGGTATAAGGACTGAAGAAGCCGATATCGAACCAGCTGTTGTAGTGGAGAAACGTTCGGTAGGGATGGGCACGCTCGCGTTCGAGGTAAGTGAGGAAGCTGCGGCGCATTTGCCCGGGAGGCGAAACGCCAATGACCGAGGAGAACTCGACTGTCTGGCCGGCTCCGACGGGAACTCCGCTATGGAACTCGCACACGCCGCGATCGCCGACGACGCTGCTTTCTGAGAGGGGCGACTCCAGGCCCAGAAAGAAATTACCGGAAACGAGGGGCGAGCCTTTTACGGTGCCGGTAACGGCAATGCCGGGAGCGTGCACGTCGATCATGACCAGGCCGGAGAGCGGAAGCGGCATGCTGCCGGCAGTGATGGTGAGAAGCTGGCGAATGTAGCTCGAGTCCTGGCGCAGCGTGAGCGCCCAGTCTGCGTGAAACCGACCGCCAGGATCGGCGAGCGGGTAGTGAATCGTCACTCCGGGAAGCCGTTCGGAGCCCCGGGAAGCGGAGGAATCGGGCTGGAGTTTCTCCACGCGCGCCGGGCCCGTAACCAACAGGTCAGAGGCGCCGAGCACCCCGGTCTGATGCAACTCGATGGAGAAGGGTTCAACCAGAAGAAGCGAACGTTCGGTCGCCACGCCCAGTCGCTGCTCGCGAATCTCAAGCGAGGCCAGACGTCCGGAGGGAAGGACCATCCAACGGGCTGAGATGCGATTGTTGTGCAGCCAACCGCCGGTCTGTTCATGGAGTTCGAGGGCGGGGGCGCCAGGCTTTTCGTCCAGGGAACTCTGCGCGAAAGCCGTGCACAGTCCGATGGAACCTACGCTGAGGAGGATCGCCAACCTTTTGAGGACTGTATTGGGTTGCCTGAGCTGGATCGCCACGGATCTCTCCCTTGTTCAGGGAACAGTGTATCGGAAGTCGTCCGGGCGCCGGCGCGGGGAACGATGGGGGCGCACGGAGGGGATTTCCAGAAGATTCCCCGTTCATTGGGCCATCTGCCGGGGGAAGCAAGGCGGCATCGTTCACTCGAGTATGATCGCCGGGGGCGTTTCTGTCCCATGGCCCTGGTTCCGCGTGGTGAGCGTGATTGCCGCAGCAAGAATCAGCCCACCTCCGATCCACGCATACGGTCCGAGGTGCTCGCCCAGCAGGCGCACGCCCAGCCAGGAGCCGAGGGCCGGCTCAATGTTGAGGAATACGCCCGCCCGTGAAGCCGGCACGTGGTGAATGCCCCAGTTCCACAACAGCGTTGTGAGGGCAGTGCAGAACAGGCCGCTGATAGCCAGCGCTGCCCATGCGGTCCGGCTTATGTGGGCAAACGGGAGCGGCTGGGCATCGAAACGGGTAAGGGGACTCAGCAGCCAGGGACCGAGAACAACGAGCGCCAGCATGCCCGTCCCGGCGAGAATGGAGTAGGAGGTCACGACGGGCGGACTATGCCTCTGCATCAGTTTTTTGCTGAGCAGAATCCAGGCCAGCGAGTTGATCAGCGAAACAATGACCAGCAGATCCCCGGCCAGCGACGGCTCTCCGCGTGCGGCCGGCCCTCGGGCGCCGCCGAGAACAATGAGCGCTGCCCCGGCTGTCGATCCAGCCAGCGCCAGCCAGCCCATCCAGTCCAGCCGTTCGTTGGCAAACAGCGCAGCCGCGGCGGCCAACAGTACCGGCATGGCTCCTACCATCAGGGCGGCGTGGCTCACCGTGGTCAGCGCCAGTCCATGAAACTGGAGCAGGAACTGGATGGGAATTCCAAAAGCTGCCGCGATCAGCAAGGTCCAGGTCTCGCTCCGCGATAAATGAAACCGGCCGCGATGGGCAATCACGATCGGAAACATGCCCAGCGACGCAAACAAAAAGCGATAGAGCACCATGTGCTCCACACTCATTTCGTTCATCGCCAGCCTGCCCCAATAAAAGCCCGTGCCCCACAGGCACCCCGCCAAGGCGCAGGCACCGTATCCCAGGAACGCGATTTTGCGGCTGATCTGAGTGGAGTCGGGCATCCTTCTTTACTCTCGCACACCGTAATCCAGGGCATCCCTGCCCAAAACTGCGTCTGATCGGCGAGAATGGTTCTCAATGGTAAATCGGATTCAAAGTTTGCCGGGACGGGCTGGCCTGTGGCTGGCTCTGGTTCCGCTGCTTTCCAGCGGAGTCCCGGTCGTACGGGCGCAGGCCATCACCTCATTCCAGGCTAACCAGGGCCGCAATGGGAAAGATCGCGGCGTGGCTGACCGGCTTCCTGAAAGGCCTTCGATCCCACCGGCGTTCAGTGTTCCCGTTGACCCCCTCGGCTTTTCTGCGCCCGGTGCTATTTACCTGGGGCAACGGAACAGCCTGGCGTCTCTGGATTTTCTGGATGACAACCGGCTTCTGTTCACGTTTCGCGTGCCGGGCCTCATGCATCGCGAGGCCGGTCCCGAGGAATGGAGCGACGAACGCCAGATCCGCGCGGTGGTGCTTTCGCTGCCGGCAGGCACGATTACGGCCGAGGGCCTGTGGACAGTTCATGATCGCGTTCGCTACTTGTGGATGCTCAAGGATGGTCATTTCCTTCTGCGCGATCGAGACGGTATCGAGCAGGGTGACGCCACGCTTGAGCTCAAGCCGCTTCTCCATTTCCCAGGGCCCCTGCTCTGGATGGAAATGGACCCGTCGCAACAATTCCTGGTGACCAACTCCCGCGAGCATCGGGATGCCGCGCAGAAACCAGGGGACGTTCCTACGCCTCCCACGGCCAAGGCTGACATGACTGTGGATGCTGCGCAGAAACCTGGGGATGTTGCGCCCTCGCCCGCGGCCAAGGCTGACATGACTGGGGATGAACTGAAGGCCGGTGTGGCGGACCTGATCGTGCGCATTCTGCGGCGCGAATCGGGGCAGGTGATGCTGGTGAGCCGCTCCCGCGCTGCGGTCCATCTGCCCATCAATTCCGAAGGGTATGTGGAAAGCCTGCGCGGGAATGGCGAGCAGTGGCTGATGAGCCTGAATTACTTCAACGGCGGCAGCTCAGTGCTTGGCCATGTGAATTCCGCCTGCGCACCCAACGTCGATTTCATCTCGCAGCGCGAGCTGCTGGTAACCACCTGCGACAATACCGGTGGCCACAGGCTGGTGGCGATGAGCTTGGACGGCCGGCGCCTTTGGGAGGATTACAGCTCGCCGCAGGCGATCTGGCCGCTGCTGGTGATGGCCCCGGACGGCTCCCGCCTGGTGCGCGAGACTCTGGCTGTGGACCATTCCATCAATGCCTATTCGCCGCTGGATTCTGAAGACATCAAGGGCCAGTTGGTGCGTGTGATTGATGCAGCGAGCGGCAAAATTGCCCTGGATGCGCCGGCCACCCCGGCGCTCGACGCCGGCGGCAATGTAGCCATCGCGCCCTCGGGCCGCCGCGTCGCCATCCTGAATTCCGGCGCCATTGAGGTCTTCGATTTGCCCGCGCCGCCGCCCCTGCCAGAGACAGGCAAAGAGCGGCCGGCGCAATGAGCTAGGCATCCGGGCCCGGTTCTCGCAGCCCCGTTTGAATTCCTCCCCCCGAAGGGAAGGAGATTGCTACCATCGCAGCTAAGCCGCAATCTCGGTGGGTTCCCGTTGCTGACCCCCTACTTCAGGGGTCACTCGGCAGCCGATCCGGGCGTGTCCCCCCTGGGTTTACTGCACAAACTTGGTGTTCTAATCTTGGTGATCGAATGCAAGAACTTGGTTTTCGTCCTCGCGAATGCACGATAGCACAAGGCCAGCTTTGCTCGCCGCGCTCTACCTCCCCGTTCTGAAGGACGGAGCTTTGGGCGCCATTAGCGGTAAACTGGGCAACGGGAGAAAATTCTTGTCGACGGCGCTCCTTCACTACACGGCTGCAGCAGCTTCCGATCGTGGCCGCAAGCGCCCTTCCAACGAGGATGCGTTTGGCTTTTCCGTCGAGAATGGCGTCTATCTGGTGTGCGACGGCATGGGTGGCGCCGCAGCGGGGGAGATCGCCAGTTCTCTTGCCGTCGATGAGATGCTTCGCCTGCTCGATCGTGCCCCCTCAGACTCCTCGGAACTGATGGCAACCCCCATGCCGCAACGGGCCGAAAGGGCTATCTTCGAAGCCAATGAGGCCATCTTTTCGCGTTCCCAACGCAATTACAAGCTCAACGGCATGGGTACTACCCTGGTGGGCCTGCTGGTGGAGGAGCGTCGCGTGTGGGTGCTCAATGTCGGCGACAGCCGCTGTTACCGGTTGCGCGGCCGGCACCTGGAACAGATCACGCTGGACCACTCGCTTGTCGAAGAACAAGTAAGACTGGGCCAGATGACCCGCTCCGAAGCTCTGCGTTCACCCCTCAGGAATGTGATTACCCGGGCCCTTGGCACCCAAAGCCGCGTGACGCCGGACATCTTTGAACTTGAGCCGGAGCCCGGGGACTTGTTCCTGCTTTGCTCGGACGGATTGACGCGTGAATTGACCGACGTGTCCATCGAGTCACTGCTCAAGGTTGATCTGCCGCTCGAGGCCCTGTGTGCGGGGCTGGTGGAAGCCGCGAAAAAGGCGGGCGGGCGTGACAACATCACTTGCGTAGTGGTTCGCGCAAGCGAATAGCTCGGCTCCCTATTCGGCTTCGAGCCTGTTGCATTCGACCTACAAGAAGCGATTTTCGCCAAGGAGCGGGAGTGGGCAGCACAAATCAGGCAACGAGGGGCCAGGCAGTGCAGGGGAAGATTGATCCAGCTTCCATTCCGCAGCGGCGGTTGTATACCGGAGCCGCGATACCGGCCATTGGTCTCGGGACATTCGGATCCGATTCCATTCGTGCGGCGCAAGTCGCCGAGGCTGTTCGAGGTGCTGCGGACATCGGGTACCGGCATTTCGACTGTGCATCGGTGTACGGAAACGAGCCGGAGATCGGCGAAGCGCTTGAAGCGATCGTTGCTCAAGGGATTGAGCGCAAGGATCTATGGATTACGTCCAAGCTCTGGAATGACATGCACGGTGAAAAGGACGTGATTGCCTCATGCCGTCAATCGCTCTCCGACCTCCGCCTTGGCTATCTCGACCTTTACCTGGTGCACTGGCCGTTTCCGAATTTCCATCCGCCGGGCTGCGACGTAACTTCGCGCAGCCGGGGCGCCAAACCGTATATCCATGACAGCTTCATGAAAACGTGGCGCAAAATGGAAGAGCTTGTGGACCTTGGCTTGGTGCGTCACATCGGTACGTCGAACATGACCATTCCAAAACTGAAGCTGCTGCTTAGGGATGCGCGCATCAGGCCCGCGGTGAACGAGATGGAGTTGCATCCGCACTTTCAGCAGCCGGAGCTATTCCAATTTGTCATGGATCACGGCATTCAGGCTGTAGGCTACTGTCCGATCGGCTCGCCGGGCCGCCCCGAACGAGATCGCACGCCGGAGGACACAACGCCCGTGGAAGACCCGGTGGTGATCGAAATCGCCAGGGAACACGGAATTGACCCGGCTGTGGTCTGCATCAAGTGGGCCGTGCAGCGTGGGCAAATCCCGATTCCGTTTTCAATCAATCACTATCGCGCCAACCTCGAGGGTGGGTTGAGCGATCCACTCAATGAAGAAGAGATGCAAAAAATCGCGGCCATCGACCGGAATTGCCGATTGATTAAAGGCCACGTGTTTCTTTGGAAAGCCGGACAGGCGTGGGAAGATCTCTGGGATATGCAGGGAGAAATTACGACCCCGTAGATTCTTCGCCCATTCCGCGAACGCACGGAACCAGTTCTCAGATTCGCACCGAACATTGGAACTTGAGATACCTGCGGAAAAGCCTTCCGACCTTCATGTCAGGCTGAACGTTCGAAGGGCGTAAGAGAAACTTCAGCAGCCTGAAGCTGCAAGGGTCGGAATCGAACTGGTCTTCGAGCAATTTTGGGAAGACTGATTCGATTCCGGGCCTGCCTATTTTTGCACAATCCATGGTTGCGCTCGAACCGTTAGAAGCATGTACGATGAACAAAGACCGACTATGAAAGAAACAAAAAATCTCTCCCCGGAAATACTCCTCCACATTGCTCAAACGCTGAATCTCCCTGTGCGCGGAATCGTCGCAGTCATTGAGTTGCTTGATGATGGCGGCACAGTCCCCTTCATTGCGCGTTATCGCAAAGAGGCGACAGGCAACCTGGATGAGGTACAGATTCGCGACATTGAAGAAAAGCTTGCTTACTTCCGTGACCTTGCGGAACGGCGCGAAACCATCCTCGCCTCCGTTGCCGAGCAAGGCAAGCTGACAGATGAACTCAAGGGGCGCATTGAAGCTACGCTGGACAAGAACGAACTCGAGGATCTTTATCTTCCCTATAAGCCCAAGCGCCGCACCAAGGCCACGATTGCGCGCGAAAAGGGGCTTGAGGCCTTGGCGCAGTATCTCTGGGCGCAACAGAATACCTCGCAGCCGCTGGTATCGTTTGCCGCGACTTTTGTGAATGCGGAACTGGGCGTGGCAACCGTGGAAGAGGCTCTTGAAGGTGCGCGCCATATTATCGCCGAGTGGATCAGTGAAGACGCTGACCTGCGCAAGGCGCTGCGCAAGCTTGTTTTTGATGAAGGCGTGGTGGTGAGCCGCAAAGCCATGGATGCGGTGGACGAGCAAGAAAAATTCAAAATGTACTACGACTACAAGGAGCCGGTAAAAGAGATCCCCTCGCATCGCATGCTGGCCATCCGTCGCGGTGAAGGCGAGAACGTGCTGTACTTCCTCATCGAAATTGAACCCGAGCGAGCGGTGGCCATCATGCAAAAGCATGTTCTGCGTCAGCAAGGCGACTGGACGCCTCAGCTTGAACTCGCCATCGATGATGCATGGAAGCGCCTCCTGAACTCGTCGATTCAAGGCGAGATTCGTCTTGAATTGAAGAAGCGGTCCGATACCGAAGCCATCAAGGTTTTCCGCGACAATCTCTATAACCTGCTGCTTGCTCCTCCGGCGGGTCCCATATCAGTGCTGGGCATCGATCCGGGCTTGCGGACTGGATGCAAGGTTGCCGTTGTCGATCAGACGGGGAAGCTGCTGGCGCACGACGTGCTCTACCTGCACACGTCAAAGCATGGAAATGCTGAGGCAGCTCCGAAGTTGGAAGCGCTGCTACGCCAGCACCAGGTCCGCGCCATAGCCATCGGCAATGGCACGGCGTCGCGCGAAACAGATGCGTTTGTGCGCGACTTCCTGCGCGAGAAGGGGATTGAGGACGTCTTCGCTGTAACCGTCAGTGAATCCGGCGCCAGCGTCTACTCAGCCTCCGCCATTGCGAGGCAGGAGTATCCCGATCTCGATCTGACGGTGCGCGGCGCCATTTCTATCGCGCGGCGTTTGCAGGATCCGCTCTCCGAGTTGGTGAAAGTTGATCCGAAGTCGATTGGCGTGGGTCAGTATCAGCACGACGTTGACCAGCGCCAATTGCAGGAGTCGCTCGAGACGGTGATTGAGACATGCGTCAACAAAGTTGGGGTGGACTTGAATACCTCCTCGTGGACGCTGCTGCGTTTTGTGGCCGGCATCACTGAGCGCACGGCATTAAATATTGTGAGCCATCGCAATGAGAAGGGAAGCTTTCGCTCGCGCATGCAGGTGCTGGAAGTTCCCGGTATCGGCCCCAAGAGCTTCGAACAGGCGGCCGGTTTTCTGCGCATTCGCAACGGCGATAACCCTCTCGACATGACCGCGGTTCATCCGGAATCTTATTCCGTGGTGGAACAGATTGCAGGGGTGCTCAATGCATCGGTGGAACAGATCATCCAGCGGCCGGAACTCCTTGAGCAGGTCGATCGCAATCGACTCACAGCCGGTGCATTTACGGTGAACGACATTCTTGCTGAACTGCGCAAGCCGGGCCGCGACCCCCGCGATTCGTTTGTGGCGCCCAGTTTCCGCGAAGAGGTGAGAGAACTGGCGGATGTGCAGCCGGGCATGGTTTTGGAAGGGGTTGTGACGAACGTGACCAAATTTGGAGCGTTCGTCGATATCGGTGTTCATCAGGACGGCCTGGTGCACATTAGTGAACTTTCCAATCGTTATATCAAGGAGCCCTCTGAAGCGGTGAAAACTGGACAGATTGTGAAAGTAAAGGTGCTGAGTGTGGATGCGAAAGCGAAGCGCATTGCGCTGTCCATCAAGCAACTTTCCGCGCCCGCGCCTAAGCCTGCTACACGTCCTGAAAAGCCTTTGCCCAAACCACAACCAACAATGGATGAGAAATTGGCGGCACTTTCGATGAAGTGGAAAGTGCGGTAAACCGACATCAAGGGCGAAAAGGGGCGCGATGCCATGCTGAACACCTCGGTTTCTCGAAGGGTATTGGCCATTTGCACATTCGTCATACTTTCGGCCGCGCTCAGCTCGAGCACTGCCTCAGCCGATGGTGATCTCGAGGGAGCGGGCCAGAAAAGCGGTTCCCAGGGAAATGTCGATTTTTCCGAGCAGGCCGGTCTTGGAATTGAGGCTCTTCAAAAGGCGTATGTGCCAGGTACTGGCCTCTACGCGCCGCCTTCCGGGTGGTGGAATTCAGCGAATGCCATTACCGTCCTCCTAAACTATTCCCGGCTGACGCATCGCCGGCAGTATTGGCCTGCAGTCGCGAATACGTTCAAGAACGCGAACCGGGCCAGCGGGACTTTGAATTTTATCAATGACTACGATGACGACGAAGGCTGGTGGGCCCTGGCTTGGATTGACGCCTATGACCTGACGCATCAGCAGAAGTACCTGAAAGCGGCGGAGACGATCTTTGCCAATATCGCTTCGGAGTGGGATCCGAATACGTGCGGCGGAGGAGTGTGGTGGAAGAAGCCCAATGAGTACAAAAACGCGATTGCCAATGAGCTCTTTCTTTCCGTTGCGGCCTCGCTGGCGAACAGAACTCACGCGAGCGCGTCTGCTTCGTACCTAACCTGGGCGCGTAAGAGTTGGGCC
Source organism: Occallatibacter sp. (assembly GCA_036519195.1). GTDB lineage: Bacteria > Acidobacteriota > Terriglobia > Terriglobales > Acidobacteriaceae > Telmatobacter. The sequence continues at coordinate 20,941 of DATDLS010000411.1, forward strand.
TGGTTCAAAGCTTCCGGCATGATCAATGCGCAAAATCTGGTGAATGACGGTTTGACGTCGACCAACCCCGCAGCATGTACAAACAACGGGCGAACCGCTTGGAGTTACAACCAGGGCGTAATTGTTGGCGGTCTGGTTGAACTCGATAAGGCCGACCACGATCCGGCGCTGCTGGCGGAGGCAGAGGCGATCGCCAAAGCTGCGATTGCCAACCTTAGCGTGAATGGCGTCTTGACGGAGTCGACTGTTTCCGGAGGCGATGTGCCGCAATTCAAAGGGATCTTCGTGCGTAACCTGGCGATCCTGTATCGAGCCAAGCCGGATCCTGGTTACAAGGCCTTCATCGAGGCAAATGCCAATTCAATCTGGAAAGAGGATCAAGGACCTGGCCACCAGTTCGGCGCTCAGTGGCAAGGGCCCTTCGATTCCTTCGATGCTACGCGACAATCATCTGCGCTGGACGTGCTGGTCTCGGCAGCCGAGATTCAATAGGCGATTCACTGCCACTGTGTGCGCTCGGGCAAGCCTTGCAGCTATGAAGAGGCTCGTATTACCGGCAAGGTCGTTAACCACGGTTATAGGGGGGGTGGAGAAATCGAACTCTGCCGCGCGCTTGAATTTTCGTCACGACCGTGTTCGCACCCTAGGCCTCGAGTCTGCTCGTTCAGCTTTTCGACGAAAGCAATCGGCGTGATGATCGTTGACGATTCCGGTTGCCTGCAACCACGCATAGACGATTACCGGGCCCACAAATTTGAATCCGCGCTTCTTGAGCGCCTTGGAAATCTCTTCCGAGAGCGGGGTCTTTGCGGGAACCGGGCCGTTGTTGATGATTGGCTTACCTCCGGCCAGCTTCCAGATGTATTCTGCAAAATCCTCTCCTTGTTTCTGCATGGCGACATAGATGCGCGCCCCTTCGATGGTTGATTCGATCTTGGCGCGCGAACGCACGATCCCGGGGTCTTCGAGAAGCCGGGCGACGTCCGAATCGGTGAACTTCGCCACCTTGCGCGGATCGAATCCCTTGAAGGCCTTGCGAAACGCCTCGCGCTTACGCAGAATCGTGATCCAGGAAAGGCCGGCCTGAAAGCCGTCCAGCATCAGCTTCTCCCACAGGGCGCGGCTGTCATACTCCGGCACGCCCCACTCCTGATCGTGATAGGCCTGCATGAGTGGGTCGCCCTGAGACCAGGAGCAACGGAAGAGGGGATTCGATTTCTTGAGTGTCAACTGATTCTCCTTTGGGAACGATGAAAGACAGGCGCTGTCGCTCAATTGTCATCTGGAGCATCTGCCCTCATAGTCCCTTCTTACTTCGAAATTCTCGCACGACCTGCGTAGGATCGAGATGCCGGCCGTCGATGGCTTCATTCATGGTCCGCATATCCTCCGCAGTGATTTTTCCCTCAAGTGCGTTGAGAGCACTCTGAATTTGCGGCCAGCGCTCAAGCGCGTCTTTACGGACGAGCGGAACTGCCTGATAGGGCGGAAAGTAGTGTTTGTCGTCTTCAAGCGCCGTAAGCCCGAAGGCCTGAATGGGGCCGTCGGTCGAATTGGCGGCGATGATGTCAACCTGGTGCGCGTTGAGCGCGCGGTAGAGCAGGCCGAGGTCCATGGTGCGTGGAGGGGCGGAAAATTTCAGCCCGTAGGCTCGACTCAAGCCGGGCAAGCCATCGGGGCGTTGTTCAAATTCGTATCCGACTCCCAGGCGCCACTGCGGTGCGTATGGCGCGGCCTGGCTCAATGTCGACAAGTGGAGAGCGCGCGCATCTTCGCCGCGAACGACCATGGCAAAGGTATTCTCGAAACCGAGCGGTGGCGCGACCACAATGTTGTATCTGGAAGCATAGAGTCGACGGACCGTATTGAGCACCGTTGCGGGGTCTCGACCGACAGGCTGCTTGAGCACTGCGGTGAGCGCGGTGCCGGTGTATTCAACGTAAGCGTCGATGCGTCCGGAGAGCAGAGCCTGCTGGCAGATATAACTGCCGGCAAGGTAGAACCTGCGCTCGACTTTGAGGCTGGATTTGGCCTCGATCTCCTGAGCCAGAAGCTCTCCGAGAACCGTCTGCTCGGTGAAGTTTTTTGCGCCGATGACGGGATGGTTGGGCCGAGGTGGGCTACATCCGCAAAGCAGAAGCGCGGCTGCCGACGCAGCGGCAGCGAATCCCCGGAAGCGGGCCACGATATTCATTTTCCGGGAACCTTGAAGTGCCGCTCGAGCAGCCCCAGCGCTGCGTCGGCGCTCAAGGCCAGCAACGCTGCGGGAATGGCGCCCGCCAGGACGAGCCGGTTATCAATGGAGGCGACTCCGCGGAAGATCAATTCACCCAAACCTCCGGCGCCGACGGCCGCGGCAATGGTGGCAATGCCGACACAGGTTACCGTCGCGGTGCGCAACCCGGCGAGAATAAACGCTGCCGCCAACGGCAGCTCCACCTTGAACAGGAGCTGCGTGTCGGTGAGCCCCAAGGCGCGCGCTACCTCGATCACTGTGGGGTCAATACCGCGAATGCCGGCATAGGTATTGCGCAGGATGGGCAGCAGAGCGTAGGCGGTGAGCGCCACAATGGCGATGCGTGCGGCGCGATCACCCAGCCACGGCAAGGGCAGCAAAAACCCGAACATGGCCAACGATGGAATGGTCTGCAGGATATTCGCCGCGGCGATGACCGGACTGGCCCATCGTGAAGACCGCGTGAGCATCACGCCTGCAGGGACCGCAATTGCGGTGGCCGACAGCATGGCCGCTCCGGTGAGCCAGAGGTGTTCAAGCGTGAGCGTGCCGATCTCGCTTCCGTATTCAGAAAAGAATCCAGAGGTCACGGCTGCGCCTCCCTAGCTGGATCGGGGCTGGCCGTTTGCGGCTTAGCCGCGGGTCTCCCGCGATCGAACGCATGCACGTAACTCTGGATTTCCGGATTATTGGAATGGATGAACTCCGTGGCCTTGAGATCGGCAATGAGCTTTCCTTCGCTCATGAGCACAATACGATCGGCAAGATAAAGAGCCTCATCCAGATCGTGCGTGACAAACAGGACGGTCTTCTTCAAATCTGCCAGCAAGCCGAGAAGCATGTCCTGCATTTCTCTGCGCGTGAGCGGGTCGAGCGACCCGAATGGCTCATCCATCAAAAGAACACTGGGGTTGGCTGCCAGTGAACGGGCGAGGCCTACACGTTGCCGCTGTCCCCCTGAAAGCTGATGCGGAAATCTCGATGCGTATTTGGCGGCATCAAGACCCACGGCTGTCAGTAGTTCGCCTGCGCGGCGGAGACGTTCGTCGCGGGGCTTTCCCTGCGCCTCGAGGACGACGCCGACGTTGCGTTCCACTGTGAAATGTGGAAACAAGCCGGTTTCCTGAATCACGTAGCCGGTGGCTCGACGCAGCGCGATCAGGTCGAGGTTGCGGACGCTTGTGCCTAGTACCAGCACGTCGCCTCCCGAGGGCTCGACCATGCGGTTGACGGTGCGCAGAAGCGTGGTTTTGCCCGATCCGCTACGGCCGAGGATGGCGGTGGTGCTGCCTTCCTCCAGCTTCAGCGAGATATTGTCCAGCAGCAAGCGGCCCTGCGGAACCGCAAAGCAGACCTGCCGAAATTCAATCGCTGAGCTCATGGGGCGGGATTCCCGTGTTCTTCAGTGTAAGGGTTTCCGGGTGCTTGCCGGGAAACTGAGTTCAAAGATGAGGTGAAGTTTCCAGTTGAATCGCCGCTTTTAATCTTCGCTTGGCTTTCGGCTGAGTGAAGTGACAAATGTCACCTTCCTTTGCTGACTCTCCACACTTCAATCCCGGCAGACCTGGTCGCATACTCGATCATGTCATCGGTTGAGACCCAGCACCTAGAAGACATCAAGGAGCGAACCATGAGCGCAGTCCTTCAGCTTCCCCAAGTCATTGCACATGCCAAGGGTTGGTCGCCTGCGGAACCAGTCGCCTCACTGAGCCGTATAACCAAGCGGTTTCCCAACGGCGTTACCGCTCTCGACAACCTCACGCTCACCCTGGGCCGCGGCGAAGTGGTCGCTTTGCTCGGGCCGAATGGGGCGGGCAAATCGACGGCGGTGAGGCTATTGATGGGGTTGAGTTCGCCAACCTCCGGCGCGGTCAGTATCTTTGGCTCCGACCCGCGGAATCATGAAGCGCGCCTGCGTACCGGCGTGATGCTCCAGGTCGGGCGGGCTCCTGAGATGCTTCGCGTTCGGGAGCACATTGAGCTCTTCCGCGGCTACTATCCCAGCCCCATGGCCTATGCTGACATCCTTCGAGCAGCGGGACTGGAGGATATCGAATCACGCATGTTCGGCCAGCTGAGCGGCGGACAAAAGCAGCGCGTTCTGTTTGCACTGGCGTTGGCCGGGGACCCCGACCTGATTTTCCTGGACGAGCCAACCGTGGGGCTCGATATCAAGTCGCGGCGCGGCATGTGGGAACAGATTCAACAGCTCGCCGCTCGCGGAAAGACGGTTTTGCTGACAACGCACTACCTGGAAGAGGCTGATTCGCTGGCGCACCGCATTGTGGTCATCGACAAAGGCCGGATTGTATGCGAAGGCACGCCGGCTGAGGTCAAGTCGATGGGCTCGGCCGCGCCGGGTGGAATACAGAGCCGCAGCGTCAAGATCATTCGCTGCACCACGGCTATTGCGGCGAATACGCTGCTCAATATTCTGGGCGTTACCAGTGCCACCGCAAGCGGCGAAATCACCACGATTATGACGAGCCAGGCCGAATCCACATTGCGAGAACTGCTCGCGCTTGACCAGTCCCTGCACTCGATCGAGGTACAAAGCCCGAAGCTGGAAGACGCCTTCCTGGCGCTCACCGGCGACCACCAGTAAGCCGCCAGCACTCGTGAATTGACTGCATCCATTTGTCGGCAGCAGACGCATCGCCTTCCGGCCACACCCTTCGAAAGGAGCGCATCATGTCTACCACGACACTCACCCTTCCTCAGACCAACCCACTGGCGCGCAGTATCAACATCTTTCTGCGTGAGGCAAAATACGAGTTTCTTCGCCTGCTGAGGGCACGCAGTTTCTCTTTCTCGGTCATAGGTTTTCCGGTGGTGTTTTACATTTTCTTCGGAATCATGATGAACCGGGGGGAGCACATTGGCTCGCTTTCTGTGGCCAAGTATGTGCTGGCCAGCTATGCGGTGTTCGGTGTGGTCGGCGCGGCATTGTTTGGCATTGGGGTGGGTCTGGCCGGGGAACTGGCTGCCGGATGGCTCGACCTGAAACGCGCCAGCCCCATGCCGCCATTCGCGTATGTACTTGCGAAATGCAGTTCGGCGGCGTTTTTCGGAGTTCTGATTGTGAATCTGCTGGTGTTGATCGGAATCACCTTCGGCCAGGTTTCGTTGAGCCCGGTGGAATATCTCCGCATGATTGGGCTCACTCTGATTGGGGTCATTCCCTTTGCCTGCATGGGCATGGCCCTGGCGATGCTGGTTCCGTTCAGCTCTGCGCCGGGCATAACGAACATGATTTACCTGCCGATGAGTTTCTGCGGCGGCCTTTGGTGGCCGCTGATGTTTCTGCCCCACTTTCTGCAAACCATCGCTGTACTTTTTCCCACCTATCACCTGGGGCAGCTGATGCTGGGCGCCTTTGGCTACGCCAGCAGAGGAAGCACGCTGAGCCACTGGTATGGACTGATCGGCTTTACGCTGCTGATGCTGGGTATTGCGGCAATCGCGCAGCGGCGCCTCGAGCAAAACTCGTAGCAATTTGTCGTACACTGATCGGGAAGAAGCCATGCCCATACCCGTCGCCATACCGAAGCCACGCCAAAGCCCTTGGGGGTGGATGTGGCTGGGCTATACTGGGTTCCTGCTGATCCAACCCCTCACGGAGCCCAGCCTTACACTTTGGCTCGGTACCCTTGCGTCGCTCGCGATTTTCCTGCTAATTTTCTGGGGTTTTTTCTTTGCAGCCGGTGAATCCAAGCCGGTGCACTACTGGTTGGTCGGCGCGACATTTGCACTTGGACTCGCCTGCTTCCCGTGGAACCAGGGAGCTTCAACATTCTTGATCTACGCCGCGGCATTTCTTCCTTTTACCCTGGAGTCCTCGCGGCTCGCGATCGCTCTCATTCTGCTGGAGTGCGTAACGATGCTGGCAGAAGGTGCAGTGTTCACCTTGGGGGTGCCGCACGGCCCATTTCACATTGGCTGGCCCGGCACGTTTTTCGCCATCTTTCTTGTCTTGGTGGTTGGGGGCGGTAATATCTATTTTGCCGAGCAGAGACGCGCGGAATGCAAACTGCGCGCAGTACTCGAAGAGAATGTCTCCCTGGCTGCGGTGGCCGAGCGCGAGAGGATTGCTCGCGATCTGCACGATGTTCTGGGGCACACGCTTTCGCTCATCGTCCTCAAGGCAGAGCTTGCAGGCCGGCTTGTTGCGCATGATCCTAACCGCGCCAGAGTTGAGATGGCCGACGTAGAAACTACAGCGCGTGCGGCACTTGCCGAAATTCGTGAAGCCATCGGTGGGTATCGGTCCCGCGGGCTCAGCGCGGAAATAGAGGCAGCGCGTCGAACTCTTGATGCAGCTGGGGTTGTGCTGCTGACCGAGACAGATCCGGGGCACGAGACGTTTACACCGCAAGAGGAAACCGCGCTGGCGCTGGCGGTGCGTGAAGCGGTTACCAATATTGTGCGCCACGCGCGGGCTACGACCTGCCGGCTGTGCTTTGTCTCGCAGGGAGGCCAACGACGCCTGGTTGTTGAAGACGATGGCCGGCAAACCATCGTGCGCGAAGGCAACGGGTTGCGCGGAATGCGGGAGCGCATTGAGTCTGTCGGCGGACATTTCTGGCTCGAACAGGGCATTGTGCAGGACCACGGCACGCGTCTGACCATCGAACTTCCGCAGCGCGAGGCCGCCGTATCATGACCGCGGTTCCAAGATCACCCTCCCCTATCCGTGTTTTGCTCGCTGAAGACCAGACCATGCTGCGCGGCGCCCTTGCGGCTCTGCTTAACCTCGAGTCCGATATCACCGTGATTGCCGAGGCCACCAACGGCCGCGAGGCGCTGAAACTTTCCCAGCAGCACAAGCCCGATGTTGTAATTACGGACATCGAAATGCCTGAGCGATCCGGGCTCGAACTGGCTGACGATCTCAAGAGCACCACCTCCAGTCCACGCGTCATAATACTCACGACGTTTGCGCGGCCTGGCTATCTCCGTCGTGCGCTGGATGCGGGCGCTCGCGGTTATCTTTTGAAGGACCGGCCCGCCAGTGAATTGGCTGAAGCGGTGCGCCGCGTCCACGCCGGAATGCGTGCCATTGATCCAGCTCTGGCTGCTGAGGCGTGGGACGCTGAACAAGACCCGCTCTCCGACCGCGAGCGCCAGATCCTGCGTCGCGCCGGGGATGGCCGTTCCTCTGGCGAAATTGCTGCCGAGCTTCATCTTTCCGAAGGGACAGTGCGCAACTATCTTTCAGATGCCATCGCCAAGCTGGGTGCGGCCAATCGGGTGGATGCTGCCCGGATTGCGCGTGATCGCGGCTGGCTGTAGGCCTGAACCGAACCCGGCGGCCCAGGACTGCTGGCTGAACACAGTCGTCACAGAAGTGCTTTTGATCATAACCACTGCTGTGCGATGGCCGGGATATGGATTACCGCAGTTCCACGACTATTTTGCCGAACGGTCCGCGGTCCAGACGATCCAATGCCTCTGGGAGAGCGTTGAAGTCGTAGGTCGCATCGATGACAGGTTGGATCCTCTGCCTTTCCATGAAGGCAAGAAGATCGCTCATGTGTCTGCGCGATCCGACCGAAAGGCCCTGAAGCTTCCCGGATGGAGCGAGCACGGAAGACAGGGAAATGGTCGCCGCACTGGACTCCACATAACCGATTACCATCTTCAGAGAGTAAGATGTATTCTTCCAATACACCGGGCAGCGGTGCTCCACGAGTGGCGCCGCTTGCTTCAGGGGTTGGTACACCATCGATCCACAAGGGCTTATATGCCGAGACGACCTTGTCGCTGGGTTTGAAGCGCCTTACATTTGCACCGACAGCCACGACTTCGCCCGCCAGTTCCCCGCCTGGCACCAGCGGGAAACTGAGAGGACGCGGATACAATCCCTCAATGATCGCCTTGTCCCGAAAATTCAGGGAAATAGCGGTAGTACGAACGAGAATCTCATCTGGTCCTGGTGTCGGCTCAGGGATGTCGATGAAATGAAGATTCTCTCGTCCCGTCTTTTCAAGCTGCCAGCTTTTCATCGGATCTCCTCAAGATGATGTTCGATGAGGATCGAACTCAAGAGGCAGATGAGCACGGCAAAGTTTGCGATTCTTTTAATGTTCGAATATGATCGAACATAAAGGTATGGGCGCAATTAACCGAATCAAGACGAAGAGTCGCAGCGAACTCTCATTGATCGAAGTGCTTCATGCGCTTGCCGATCCTGTACGGCTCAAGATCGTAAGACAACTTGACGAATCAGGCGAGAAAGCGTGCGGGCTATTCGGGGTCGATATGCCGAAGTCCTCCCTTTCGCATCATTTCCGTGTCCTGCGTAAGAGTGGCGTTATCGTTTCTGAGACGCAGGGAACAATCATTATGAACCGGCTTCGGCGAAAGGATCTCGATGCGAGATTTCCGGGGCTGTTGAAGAGCATCCTTGGAGGGGCGCGTCAGGGACATCACAGTTCTCTTACTGAGTAACTCGTCGGATTGTGAGACATTGTTCATAGAGACTTTGACGTTCTTCGTGCTTCTCGACCCTGACAGGGTTCCTCGTACTCATTGCAACTCACCTGCTCACTCCAGATTGAGGGGTGGATCATAGCCCCATTAGGCTTTCCGCATTCCCGTGCGCGATCTTCTCCTTATCGACCTCACTGATCGGGAGATTCTCCAGGAACTCCCGCGTACCGCCCAGAGTGACGTAGGGGTAGTCTGCCGACCACATGATCCGATCAGGTCCTATAACCTTATAGATGAACTCGAACTGAGGGAGGTCGAGCATGCCACTCGGCGTGACCCAGACATTGTTCTTGTAGATCTCGCTGATCTTGCCCGAAAGAGCTGTTGGCTGGCGTGAGTTAAAGCCGATAATTGAGTCCCGCGTTTACTAAGTGAGCATAACGAGGGATGCCATGAGTCCGGGCGAAAGTCACTGCGGAATAGGGGAGGGCGGGCATCAGCGCTAATTCTTCGATAAGTTTCGTTCCTTCCGCGTTCATTAAGGTTGAGATTGGCTGTCGCAGATGTGAGTCGCCCAGATGTTCCATGCAAGCATCGCAGTATCCAGAGCAGGCGCGAATTCCGGATGCTTGAATGCGGTTCAACGTGTACTTCGGCCCGAACAGTCGAATTGCACGGAGAATGCTTGATTCGAGTGAACGCCGCCGAATAGTTGACCAGTCGTCGGTTCGTGAATCCCCAATTACCAGATGAGAAGGTTTACTTGTCAGCGCGTTGTCATTCCCACAGGCTAAGATTGTCCCGTCGAATGCGACGCCAGGCCACGCCGCCATCACACATGGATCCGCGGAGGATTCCGTTTCAATTTGCGTAAGATCGGGGCTAAGCCATGATTTTGCTCGCCCAAATGGTGCATACGAACTCACCAGCATTGGAACCTTGGAATCGAAGGCGTCGGCTACGTCCTTAATCAAGGTTGTGAGATAGCCGTCTCCCCCGTCTCTACCAACAGCCTGGATACTAACGGATTGACCGAGCGAAATGATATACCTCAACGCTTTGAAGACATTCTGGCGGTGCACTTCGCGTTCGTGAAAAACATCTATGCTTGCAGAAAAATGATCAACGGATAAAATAGCATGCAGCAGTCTCTGAGGTATTACCTGAAGATTCGCAAAAAACATACCCGATAGTAGGGCAGATTTCGCGCCTGTTCTCCTTGCGCGGGTCGCCAATTCAATAACAAGATTAGGGCGAAGCAACGCTTCGCCCCCGGACATAAAGATTACTTCCGGGTGTTCGTCACGGGTAAAGCTGCTTACAAAATGAGAAAAAACCGACGCAGGATATTGTTCACTGGTTATTGATGAATCAGTTGAACAATGCCCACAGCGCAGAGGACATCGCCTCGTTAAACCAAGAGAAATACCTGCCAGCGGCGTCGCCCTGAGCGCCAGTAGCTCCGCTAAATGCATAGAACACCCCTTTCGTTTGGGTGAGATATAGCAGCGGTAAATTGAGGCGATGCGATGAGGAACGTGGCGCAAGACCACAGCTGTTAGCGAATAAATCCGCTAACAGTTGAGTTTGAAGTTGGCTCTTTAGGCATGGTAGTTTCGACTTTCTTGGTTTCGAATTCGGGCTCTCCGGCGTTTAGCTTAAACTTGATTGCTTTAAGTGCAGCAATTTCCTGGTCCGTTTGGGTAGCAACCTGCGACTGCTGCAGTACACTGAAGTGTGAAACGTCAAGGCCAGCGTCGTTCAGCTTGGCGAGTTGTGCAACGGGGATTGGATTCCAGACATTACTTACTCTCCTTTATCAATAGCTAAGAAAGATAAAAGATAAAAGATAATTGATAAGCTGCTAAGGGCACTTCCACGGCAGTGGTCCCGGGCGAAAGAGCCATTCGCCTGGAAATTAATGCCGTCTTCCAAACACCGGGTAACGTGTGTATAAGTGAATCTAGTTCCACGTGCGCGGGCCGCTCGCCGGACAAGAATGGCTTAATTTGCCATTACTTGGTCTCGCGGAAGGGCGACACAACTGCGGAGCGGAGCCCCGGCTGCCCGTCGACACGCTATATATTGATCGCGAAGGGAAAGCTTGTCAAGCGAAAAAGTCAACGAAAATATAGTTTCCGATATGAGATGTCGGAGCATGCCGTATGCAATATCGGCCCACTCCTCTGATAGAACATTCGTGGGTGGGCTCGCCTTTGCATACGATGTTTCGCGCGATCAGATGCGGGGTTCCGGTGCGATGGTATATTGCATCACCGGACGAGAACCTGGTCAACGGCTCTCCGTCGGACTCCGATTCTCGAGTCTAATGTACAGAAGGCAAGCAAGCACGAGATGATGCGGGTGTTGAAGGTGAGTCGGTTGACAGTATGTGAGGTTCTGCGTTCGGGCAGTTCGGAAGTGCCGAACCTGCCGCGCGGAGAAATACGAACCCTACAGTCAGCAGAGCCTGGAGTTACACGTAATCTGCAAGGGAAACCCGGTGCGATTGTGGGAGGAGTTGCAAACCAGCGGAACGATTCTGAGTTATCAGGCTTTGGCGTTAACCTCCTTCTGCCGCCGCGATGGCATCGGTCAGGTGCCAAATGTGTCGGCCGGACGCTATTGCTTCCGTCAAGCTGAATAATGGCAATCTTGCCGCTGTTCAGCGGGGCTGACGCCCCCTATCGCTCCGCCTCGGAAAAGCGGCTTGAAGGTCTCCAACAGTTCATCCGCCAAGCGAGTTTTTAACTCCAGTCATTTTGAAGAACGATCTTCCGTAAGGCCCAATTTGTTCGCCCATTCGATTGGAAAGCGGATTAGAAGGCGCTGATTTGTTTTTCCGCTGGGCAACGATGTGCTGGATGCCTCAAAGTCGAAGCCCTCCAACTCGAGATACACATTTTCTTCTTCGAACAGTTCCTCGTATAGGTGAAATCCCTTGCCCGATTCATCGGCATTTTCGTAGCGAATGGAGCTTTTTGTACTCATGACCGGCTATTATCCTCACGAATCTATTACACACCATCAAGGACGGCCCCAAAGGAGCGTAGTGTCCTGTTTTGCCCGGATGAGTTGCGTAAGCCCACACGAGCCTCTGCCGTGCGGATCGTTTGTAGATTAGCGACGCTACTCGTTTAGCGACTGGATTCAAGTTTGGGCAGGGCGGATCATCAATACCAGAAGATGGCGTGTAAGGCGAGCACTTGCTATACCGCGTGCGCTCCTAGGTCGGCCAGGTTCTTTCCATTCATCGCCCAGAAGTGAGTGCCGATCTGATTGAGTTCTATGATGCGGTGATGGCAACTCCCGTGCCAGGAGAAGTTCCGCGTGCGATTACGCCAGACACAGCATTGCGCCTGGGGCGTTTCTTTGGGAGCAGTCCGGAGCTCTGGTTGAATCTCCAGCAGATGTAGGACTTGTTTAAGACGCGGCTGGAACTCGCCAAGATGACCGAACGCGAGGATGAAGCGTTGGCCAGCGTATGACCGATTTACAAAATCGATCAAGTGGCCGATTCGCGCAGATGGATTTTGGTTCTTGAAGAAATCCCAGTTGCGAGACGCTCCTGAAGCTCGATCGAGTTCGCTATCGGCGCATGGCGTTTACTGCCGGCCATTGCGTGGGAAGTCGATCGACGCCGGGCGCTTTCTCCGGGGCCAGCACGGGACGCGGCACTCCGGTTCGGCCGCGAGCTCTATCGAGATTGAGCTCAAGCGGGTGACGGAGAACCTCATTGTGCTCAACAGGATATGCCAATCCGAAGGCGAAGGCCGCGCGATCAAGAGCTGGCTGCACGCTCTCGAGCCATGTTGGGCGCCGGCAATTCCTTGGCGGGTCGGTCTTCACCGGATTCCCTCCGTTATTGAAGCCACACCGACAGGGGTTAAGATGATGTAATGACAGCGCTGGCCGGGCCAATCAAAGTCTTGATCATCGATGACCACCCGGTGGTCCGTCTCGGTTTGCGCACCATGCTGGAGAGCGAAGAGCACATCGTGGTTACAGGCACGGCGGGCTCTGTCAGAGAAGGCTTGCAGGAGGTCCAGAAAATTGAGCCGGATGTTGTCCTGATGGATCTGCGCATGCCCGAAATGGAGGGGATTGAAGCCATCGGCGAACTGCGCCGCGTCGCAGAGAAGATCCGGATCCTGGTGCTGACCAATTACGACGAAGAGGACTATATATTCCGGGCTCTGAAGGCCGGTGCCATGGGGTACCTTCTCAAGAATACGCCGCAGGAGGAGATCATTCACGCCGTGGAGATGGTCCATCAACACCAATCCTGCATCCCCCCAAACATTGCAAGGCGGTTGACCGAAGCGATTGCCAGCGAAGAACTGACTCAGCGCGAACTCGAAGTACTTAAGCTTGCAGCCGATGGCTTGACCAACAAAGCCATCGCAGATCGACTCTTCATCAGCGCGAAGACGGCCAGGAACCACGTAACCAGCTGCCTGGTCAAACTTTGCGCCCGTGACAGGACAGAGGCGGTTACGATCGCTCTCCGCCGTGGGCTAATCCGGCTCTCGAAGTAAACAAATACCCGCAGTGCGGCACTGCGAGGTTCCGATGAGTTCGCCTTTGCGTTTCGATGGTCCGGAGTCACGGATGGCCGGAATCGAGCAAGATTGAACGCGGTTCTGCTCCGCGATCGACCGGGTGCTTGCGCCAACCAATTCAATTGCCGTCCGCAAAGACTCCCTTGAGCCATCGCCTGACGGCTGGGCCTAAACGATTCAGCAGCCGCGAATCCTGTAACGTAGCCTTCACGCGCATCTGCGTGCCCTTTCCCGGCATAGAGGAAATATGCATCGCACCCCCGATGCCGCGGGAACGCTTTTGCATCCCCAGGATTCCGAATCCTTCGGTTTCTTTGGAGTAATTGAATCCGCTTCCATTGTCTTCAACGATCAATTCAACACTATCGTCTTCGAACTTCAGCAGAATCTTCAGCAGAGTTGGATTGCCGTGGTTCAGTGCATTGGCAATTGCTTCCCGGCCAATGTGCAAAAGAGCATCGGCAAGCCGAAGGTTCAAAGGAATGGGATCTCCCTGGAGCTCCGCAATTGTTTCTACCTTGTTTCTCGCGGTTTTGCGCGCCATCTCGGTCAGTACCCCGAGAAGATCGTGCTGAATCTGCGGAGAAGCGAGCCCGAGCAGGGAAATCGTTCTGCTGGCTTCCTCGTGACAAGTGCGGACCAGTTGATAGGCAACGTTAAGCTGTTCGGCAACGCTGAGCGAGTCAAGGGACTCGCCCCGGACAATGCTGGTCCTTATGCCTTGAATCTGGTACCCGATTCCGGCAAATCCCTGGGCCATCGTGTCGTGAATTTCATTCGCCAGCCTTTCCCGTTCGCGATTGATGGTATTGGTCTTCCAGCTTGCGAAACGGAAGTAGGCCAGCTGGATCAGCAAGGCCATACTCAACGCGCCAATGAAAAGCATCCCAACGTGCCATGGGGTCCACCACGGCGGGCCGTTGACGATGATCGGGTGCTGCACGTAGGCCGCATGGTGCTCAAATTCGTGAAACTCATTCCAGGTGGCGGGTTCCACGCTGATATTGCGCCACTTGGCATTGGCGTTCAGAGTTCGCAATCCGAAGCGCCCGCTCTTGATGCAGAAATGCTCCGCGTAGGAGATCCAGGCCGATTGCTGGGTAGTCAGATTGGTTACCGAAGCGGCGATGCCGCACCCGTACGCTATAACCCGCAGGCGATACCAGGTAAATGGATGAATCCCTCCAGGCATGGTAACGGGCAGCACCTCGAGCCAGTCATAATCTGCCCGGCCCATTACGAGGGTTCCGTCAAGACTCCGAACACCGACGAAGTATCCGTTGTAGGAATCGACGCCAACCGATTCGTCATTGGTTCGAATGACGACACCCATGTCGGCAGCCGGCCCGTCAAACCATAAGTCGGTAGTCACCGTGTAGTTGCTCCAATACTTCGAACCTGCAAGCAGCTTGGCTCCCCGCTCGTAGGAATTGGATTTCACTGCCCCGTCGACAATCTCCCAACTGCCGCCAAAGCGGGTCCATTCCTTCTCGTTTTCCGGCTGCAATTGATAAGCGTGAGCAGGAACCGTGGCCTGCCGGAGATGCCGGTGAAGTGAGAACCAACCTGCGAGCGAGACGCCCGTGAAAACCAGCACGCACGCTAAGAGCCTGGCTGGAGTCACACGAGGCAGATGCATGATTTTCCTCTCCCATTCCCTTCAACCGATGGCTGCCGTGCCGAGCCGAACCAAGTGCTTTGCCGCGAAGCAGGCAGTGGGGCCGGCAACCGCTTGTCGCGCAGCCGGTTTCGCTTGCCGGATGAGCAACCGGCGCCGGTCATTCGAAGAATAGGGCATCCGGCAAAGCCGCCACGCCACGCACTGATCTTACGGGAGAGGGGCGCCATGATGGTAATAGCCCCACGCTGTTTGGTAATAGGTCGATTGACCTATTTCGAATTAGGTCGAAAGCCCTATTGCTTGTGCTGTTTGTTCAAGCCTATGATTTGCGCTCACTCGAAAGGGTGTGCAAGTTAGGTGTAAATGTTTACATAGAAACCCCCCGGCATCCTGGCGAGCGGATAATTCTGGAGCGCAGCCGACAAGGACAAACATCGATATCGTTTGCATTTAGGAGGACGCATGAAGCAACCATTCTGGCAGCTGGAGTTGTGGCGACGTCTCATCGCAAGTCATTTCGGAAAAGCGGCTCTTGCGGTGATGCTCACGATTCTTCTTTCGAACGCGATTTGTGGTCGTGCGCAAAGCACAACGACGAGTCAAGTCAATGGAACTGTCACTGACAGTGGCGGCGCAGTTGTGCCTGGCGTAACCATCACCATCACCAATTCGGCGACAGGCGTCGTGTATCGCGCGGCGACCGACGGCTTGGGCGCCTATCACGTCACTGACCTGCTTCCCGGCAAATACACGATGGAGGTGGTGAAAACCGGATTTGCAACGCAGCACGTTCTGGCGTTTACGCTGATCGTCGGCCAGTTATTCCAGCAGAACATTACGCTGGCCGTAGGCCAGACCGAACAAACTGTCACAGTCAATGCGGCGGCTCTGCTGTTGAATACCGAATCCTCCCACGACGAGCAGTTAATGGAAAGCCAGCAGATAGACGATATGCCTTTGAACGGCCGCGATTACCTCCAACTGGCGCAGCTCGACGCCGGTGTCGTGCCCGTCTCGGGGATCTCCGGGATCAACTCTCCGGCTTCAGGATGGGCGTCGGACTCCGGTGTCGTAGCGATCGACGTCAGTGGCCTGAGAGAAGACGATAACAGTTACCTCTACGACGGAATCGAGACGCGCAATGCCTGGTACGGCGCCACAGGTCTGCAGCCGGATCCGGATATGGTTCAGGAGTTCGTTATGTTGAATTCCGCCGCGCCTGCGCAGTACGGCGTGGGCGGCGCGTTTATCAACGTGGTCACCAGGTCGGGCACGAATGCGTTTCACGGAACCGCGTATGAATACCTGCGGAATAATGACTTCGACGCGAGGAACTATTTCGACGTCACCGCGGGTGCTCCGGCTTTCCATCAGAACCAGTTTGGAGCAAGCGTGGGAGGACCCATCAAGA
>DATDLS010000412.1:0-9340 GCA_036519195.1 Occallatibacter sp.
ATCCTGAGCCCGGCCACCAACTGATGTGGGAAGGTTATTCCAAGCTCCTGATCATGACTGAGGGGTTTGCGCTCCGAAGTTTCGACGAAGAGGATGATGGATGAGATGATTAGTCCCGGCCTTCTTATGGGGAATAGGCAGAGCTAGCGCTTCCTCGAGTGTGGGCCTTCTTCTAGCTATCATAGGATCTGGCGGAGGAACTTGATGTGGCAGGTGTTGAATGATCTTGATATTGGTGTCGGAGTCGTTGCCGTGGAAGAGTGAGAGTCCGGCTCTCGAATATATGTCGAGAGTTGGCCAAAGAATCTTGTATGGGTCACCCGCCTTGCCTGATTGCGCCAGTTCACTGCCTGAACCAGCACGCAGTTCGGGATGCTGGTGCAGCCATGCCAGATACCCCTGTGCTAATTCCTTGGCTTGTGCACTAACACTCAGCACATTCGTGAATTGATCGTTTTGTGAATAAGAGTCCACCCCGAACAACAAGGTTGGAATCAGGAGGAGATAAATCAGGCAACGACAAATTCTCATTTGGCCTCTGAGAGGTTGACATAGACCTCATTCATCTCCGACCATAGTCGGGGATGAATGAGGTGCTCGTGAAAAGAAGCAAGAGCACTCCAGTGTTGCAACTAAAAGGTGACGCAAGCGCAATCTCCATCACAGGAGGTGGTCTGATTCGGCCCCGGTGACGGTACATTACACTTGACTGCGGTTGTGGCAAGCGCTGTTACTCCAGTCCCGCCAGCACTGCGCTCACATTGCCTGCGCCCTGCCGCCAGATCACCTGCATGATCTGCAGTTCAAGCTTGGTCAAAATGTCCGTTTCGCGTTCGCCCATGGCGCGATCTCCTAATAGATTAGGAGAATATGCCGCATCGCGGCGCCTTGTCAACTAAGGTCTTAGGAGTGATTGAGCACGAGGTCTACTACCGGATGACGCGCTGATTTTACCCATCAGCGCGTCTCCGCGGATGGCGTTATTCCCGGTGCTATTGAGAACACCCGGCCGCTTGCGGTTCGGTGGCGATTGGCAGGTTCAACGGGTTCTGTTTACGCAGATTCTCGTTGAGCCCCTTCCAAAGATTCATGGCTTTGACCAGGGCTTCACACGACTCGTTGACAGCCTGGATCTGGGGTTCTGTGGGGCGCTGGTCGGCGGCCTCGATGCTGTCCAAAAGACGCGTAAGGTCACGATTGATGGGACCAAAACCTGGCTCCGCTTTCGAGCCTTCCTGGACAGCAGTGATCTGCTTATCCGTATCGTCGGTATCCGTAGACTGGGCCTTCTTCCGTTGTTCCAGTGCCGCCTTCAAAGCGGTCTGCTTTTGAAACTCGTCATAGGTAACCTTGATGCCGCTCAGAATGCGGCGCGCCAGCGCCAGTTGCGCTTCAAGATCCTGCTGCGTAGCAAGGACGCGCGGGTCCAGTTGCACCGTGAGCGGCTGCTGAACGGTGTGCCCACCGGCCGTGAATTCGACTGTGTAACGGCCGGGAACAACCAGCGGGCCCTCCGGTTGCTGGCGTGGCGTTTCGTGAGGGATGGCATGATCTGCCAGCGTATATTCGGTGTACTGGAGAATCGGACCGTAATAGCTCGCGGGCAGAACCGTGGGCGCATCGAAGCGCAAATTCCAGATGAAGCGGTGCAGCCCGCTCGTTGCATTCACCGGCTGCGGCGTTGAAAACCAATACTCGGGGACGTTCGGCAGCGGCAGCTTCGGTTCGTTCGCCACCGCAGTGAACTTGCGGACAATGTTGCCACTGGCGTCGAGGATCGTAATCGATGCTGCATCGGCGAGTGAAGTCTTCAAATAGTAATCGATGGCGACGCCATCCGGCGGATTCTTTCCGCTCGGGGTTTCAATGGGCAGCGGCGTGTCCTGATTCGTGTCCCAACGCACGCGGAGCGCAGTGGACGGCTCAAAGAGGTGGACAGCCGAGGCGAGCGCTTCGGAAGTCAGTTGGCGAATGGGACTGATGTTGTCGAGGATCCAGAGTCCGCGGCCATAGGTGGAGATGACCAGATCGTCGCCATGGATCTCCATGTCGGTTACGGGCGTCGCAGGCAGATCCAGGCTGAACGGATGCCAGTGATCTCCGTCATCGAATGAAATGTAAACCGTCGAGTCCGTTCCCGCAAAAAGGAGGCCCTTGCGCACGGGGTCTTCCCGCACGACGCGGACGCCATGGTCCGCCGGCAGCCCGTCGATGATCGACTGCCAGGTAGCCCCGAAGTCGCGGGTGCGAAGAATTTGGGGAGGAACCAATTGGCGGCTGGATCCAATTGTGAGGTAGGCCGTGGCCGGGTCATGGTGCGACGGCTCCACGTAGAGAATCTCCGATGTCGCCCCGAGTCCGGGCGGGGTGACCTTTTGCCAGTGTGCGCCGCCGTCGCGAGTAAGTTGCACGATCCGGTTTGTGGTAGCGGCCCACATCTCCCCGGCGTCAATGGTTGAAGCGCCCAGAGCCTCGATCGCCGGCGGGTGAGGCTTGTCAGGATTGTGCTCTGATTCGTCGACGTGATTCCACTCGGTAAGATCGGGGCTGATTGCCTGCCAGGTCTTGCCCTCGTCCGTAGTCTTCATCACATATTGCGTGCCAAAGTAGAGCGTGTGCGGATCGTGGGGAGAGAAAAACAGCGGGGGCATCTGCGCCGCGCGGTACTTGTCTCCTCTCTCAAAAACTGTTGCGGTCTGGCCGGTCTTGCGGTCGTAACGCACTACCGTCCCATACCATCCGCCCGAATAAATCCAATCGGGATGGGTTGGATCGGGAGCTATGTAGCAAAACTCGAAGCCGCCTACCGAGATCACATCCTGCAACGTAATCTCGCCGTTATCACTGCGGCTGGGTACCGACTGCGTACCGCTGTCCTGTTGCGCGGCGTAGGTGCGGTAGGGGAAGGCATGGTCCGTCGTGACATGGTAAAACTGGCCGGTCGGCTGGTTATACCACGAGCTCCATGTCTTGCCGGCATCCACGCTCAGTACCGCGCCCTGATCGACGCCGAGAAACAGGCGGCTGGGGTTGTTGGGATCGATCCACAAGACGTGGAAGTCATCCCCGGAGGGTGCGCCCACATACGGGGCGAACGTGTGGCCGCCATCGATCGAGCGATACAGCGAAGTTTGCGCTAGGTAAAGAATATCGGGGTTCCTGGTATCCACAAAGATGCGGCTGAAGTATTCATTGCCCAGAATGCGCGGGTCATTGGTCGACTGCGTCCACGTCGCGCCGGCGTCATCGGAGCGGAAGAAGCCCTGATCCAGGATGGCGTAGAGGCGTTGGCCGTTGGTGCCGGGAGCCACCGTGAGTCCCAAGCGGCCGCGGTCTTTTTCAGGCAGCCCCTTGGAGTCGAGCATCTGCCAGGTAGATCCCTCATCGATGGATTTGTAGATGAGAGAAGTAGCCTTCGCGCCCTCTTCCTTCCCGGCAGAGTCAGGCGGCCCGGAAGGAGGAACATAGAGCGCGGCATAAAGGACGCGCCAGTTATCCGGGTCGGCCGTAAGGTCGAAGACACCGGCCGTATTGTCATTGCGGAGGGTCTGTTTCCAGGTCTTTCCGCCGTCTTCCGATTTGAAGACTCCGCGCGCGGTTGAGAATGTCCCGGTCGGAGCGGGGCGCGAAAAGACATATACACCTATGGAGTTTGCCCCGGCGATGACAATGTTCGGATGGTGCGGATGGACGAGGACCGATTGGATGAAGCGGGTGTCTTCAAGCCCGAGATGGGTCCACGTGTCGCCTTCGTCGACTGACTTGTAGATGCCGTCGCCAGGGGTCTGCTCGCCTGTGCCGGCGTAGAGGGTCCGGGAATCCGATGGATCGACGGCGAGAGCGCCGATCGAGGCAATGTGTTGCTTGTCAAAGATGGGCTTCCAGACATGGCCAGCATCGGTCGTCTTCCAGATACCACCGCCGGGCGTGCCGAAGTAGTAGACGTTCGGATTGTCGGGAACGCCGGCGACAGCAGTCACGCGGCCCCCGCGGAACGAACCAATGAGCCGCCAATGCAGCGCTTCCAGGCTCGCGGTATCCATATCCTGGGCAAAGCAGGCCGATGCTAAAAGCAGGCCTGCAGCCAATAAAACGGAACAGTATTTCGTCATGTAACCCCTTGGCCCGGCATCGGGCGCTTTTCTAGACTGCTGTTGCTGCCCCAATGCGTCCATAGATTACCTAAGACATGCCGCAGACGCCGGAAATCCTTTTCGATCGTAAGCCGGATTTGGGACAGAAAAACTATACCGTGAATCCCCGCAACTCCGCACTGCTTATTCTCATGCAACGCAACCTCGGCCCGATTGGTGTAGGTTGCACAATTCCCGGACAATCCGGAGACAGGGAGAAAATGGACTTCCCACATGGCGACGATCCTCCCGGAACCTGAAAATAGGAAGCTTCATCGCCGTCACTGAACCAGTCGGTGTTTAGCCGCGGCCACCAAGCCCATTGTGCCCATCAACAACTTCTTGCCTAAGCGTTCGTCTTTTTGTTCCAACAAATCAACTCCGAAGGTATCCGATGCAAGTCTCACGGTCCCTCTCCGCGCATACTGTCCTCCTGCTGGCCACATCCGCCGCCTCCTGGCCCAGACGATGGAAAGCAGCTCCGGTCAGGTTGCGCACATCGGCGGTCCGCTGGCGAACATCGTTCCCTGGACCCTCCGCCTCACCACTACGATCATTCAGACACTCGCCAACGGAACCACCCTCACCCGCACTTTTACCGTAAAAGAGGCTCGCGACTCGGAAGGTCGCACGGATTCCGAAACGCAACAGACCCCTGCACGCCCGTGCCGATGAGCAGCCGCTCAACTTGGTCAGCTTCATTGTCTTCGATCCTGTTGCCCGCACGCGTGTCACCTGGGAAAACCGCACGAAGATTGCGAATGTCACGCATGCGCCTGCCCCGGAGACGATGCAGGATCGGAAGCAGCCCACGCAGGTTCAGGACGGTGACGCGGCTCGGTAGCCGCAGGTCGGTTGCCCCACGGAGCATCAGACAAACGAGGATCTTGGAGTCCGCACCATTGCCGGCATCGAGGCCAAAGGCACGCTCGGTAGGGGGATCTTAGCTGTGGGTGACTGGGGAAACGACCGGCCCCTCACCCTCGAGAGGGAAAACTGGGTGTCCATGCAGTCCCGCATCCCACTTTTGACGATTACCGACGATCCGCGCAGGGGTAAACGCATCGACGAAATCACCGAATTCCAGCCGGGCGAACCGGATCCGACGTTGTTTCAGTTCTCCAGGGGTTACACCGTCCGGGAAGGCGCCGCCCTTGACGGGGCTCGGCTGGCAGGTGGGGCAGAGTGTTCCGAGCGTGTAGCCGGCCATGAGCCGTAAATGGAGTCGTGTCCGGTTTG
Organism: Occallatibacter sp.; assembly: GCA_036519195.1. Classification (GTDB taxonomy): domain Bacteria; phylum Acidobacteriota; class Terriglobia; order Terriglobales; family Acidobacteriaceae; genus Telmatobacter. The sequence continues at coordinate 5,373 of DATDLS010000412.1, forward strand.
GCGACCACTTGGGAGTTGGGAAAATTACCGCACCTTCGTCGCGAAAAGGCTATAGCGGGTCCACAGACACCTGGCACCATTCACTGATAATGGGCGAGCTATTTTTGGGCCCGGAGTCGTCCCATGCTTCGTTCTGTTTGTCCTCGCGATACGCGCTTTGGACCGGGTCGGATAGTACTGTTGTAGAAATCAACTTGACATCTATTAAAGTATGCAAAGTAGAATGCTACATAGGGTAGGTGATGTCTGTTTTTCTGGATATTCAGGAGATGATGCGTGGGCTGCATGGCAAGCGTCGCTCGTTCTTGGCGCTCGGTGCAGTTTTCCTCGCAGCGGAATCCCTGGCGGGTCTGGGGATTTCAGTTCGAGCGCAAGGGTCGGATCAGGCTTGGGAGAAGCCAGCCGTATCCCTCATCGTCTCGGGTGTGTCCGGTGGGTTGCGCGCAACTGCCGCACAGGAGCAGGCCGTCCCAGCAGAGAGCAAACAATGGAAGTTCGCCGTGGTTTCCATACGAAAAAATAACTCCGGCGGTCCTCGGCATATCGGAGTTGCGACGGCTGACGGATATCAAATGAAAAACTTGTTTTTGGGGTATCTGCTCCTAATGGCCTATGTGCCGCAAACCGGCGGAGCCTTCTATTCGGCTGACCAGTTCATAGGAATGCCCGCTTGGCTGACCAGCGACGACGATCATTACGATGTGGATGCGAAGGTCGACGAGGCAGACCTTGCTGATTGGCAGAACCCGGCCAGGCAGCCTGCCATGCTGCGGTCCATGCTGCAAGCGATGCTCGAGGACCGTCTCAAACTGGAGGTGCACCGCAGCACCAGGGAAGCTCCTGTGTACCTGCTGGTAGAAGGGAAGAGGGGTCCGAAATTCAAGGAGACGAATCCCGGCGAAATTCATCCTGGCGCACGTCCGATGCCTGGAGGCGGGACACTGTCCAGTGAACAAAAAGACGACCAGTTGACAGTGCATTATTTTGGCATCTCGATGCCGCAGCTAGCGAGATGGGTATTGGGCGGCACCGGCCGCCCGGTTCAGGATAAGACCGGTCTTACGGGCAAATATGATGTCACGATCGAGAGGCCGGTTCCAGAGGGCGCGGGGACGCCGGAAGTCAGGCCAGAGGAAATGTCGGCTGCGGAGATCGCGAATCAACTGGGATTGAAATTGGAGCCGGCAAATGGACAAGTGGAAACGCTGGTGATCGACCACGTCGAGCGCCCTTCGCCGAATTAGCGGTTAAAGAACATCCAGAAAGACGGAGTTTTAGGTAACGAGCAAAAGGGGTTGGTCATCAAGCTCGGTTCCTCAACGTATCCGACGGTTGTTGCCAAATCTCCGCCGAAGCACGCATCGGGCGCAATGGGCTGGGAATCTGGGTTCCGGGTGGTTGACCGGACACTCGTCTCCAATCCAGTTTTGGGCCTTCCCAGGGTCTCTGGCAGGCTGTAACCGGGGTTAGGGAAGTCAGGCGACAATAGGATCGGAATTCAGAAAAGCGCTTTATAAACCGGCTTGATGAGCGTATGGGCGGTTGACTCGTCATCCGGTGTTCAGCCATCTAGGCCTGCCCTATGCCCGTAATTTAGTGCTGAACAATTACGTCTCTGGATAGGCGTCCGGCAGGGCTGGACGCCTACTTTTTTCAGTGCGCCCGTCTTCCCAACCCTCAGCGTGCCTGCACCGGCGGCGCCGGACCCGTTTTCACCCGCCCGACGGGCTTGAATTCCTATGGCAAGTCAGTTCGGTTGTACGCTTCCAGAAGCCGTTCACGAAGCCGCTGTTTCACTGTACTGGCTTCGCGCAGGTACTGCGGACATGCCGCATGCGGCATGCTGCACTATGCCGTATCCCGGATCATGCCGAATCGAAACCTCAGGACCCCGGAATATTGGGTAATCCTGGATCGCAAGGGCGAGCGCATTCGGCATTATCGGGGCCCCTCAACCCGGAGAAACTTATCGCTGGGTCGCCATCGAAGACTCGGAGACGCTCAAAAGGCTTGGAAATCTATGATTGTTCTCATGCCTCAAGCGTCGCAGGGTTCGTTTTGGCATTGGGATTATGCCGCATAGCGAGAGGCCCAAAGGGCGTACCCGCGCAACTCAGATCGAGTGATTCGGCGTGATCCGGGATACGGCATCGTCGGTCGGGCAGTAACTTTTGCTGGCTGCCTTGAACCGTTGTGTCGCGCCTACAAGCAAATCGCAGATCGGCTCCTGGTATAAGAAGTCGGTGCTGGCACGCCTCCTGCCACTGACTGCCAATCAACTCACTAGTCAGCGATTCTGGGACAACATGGAGCGGGTCAGCACCACCAATTTCTTCACCTTTCTGGACAGCTTCAACAATCGCGCCGAACTGCCGCAGCGCGGTCATGCCAAACAAGGCCACGACAACCTGGCACTAAGACATATGAGGACTATTCGCCATGCGGGCACCAGGTCGATCAGGTCATTTGAACAGTCAACTCTATGCGGAATGCATATTCTGGGCACACCGTTGAAGCATGGAAAGTAGTGTACGGATCTCTTCAGCAGTAAAACCGACTGTCATGCTCTTCTCCACCTCATTGATCGCTTCGCAAGCGCTTGCCAGCACCTCAGTGCCTTTTTGCGTCAACTCACTCTGCATGATGCGTCCGTGTGTCTGGTGAGGAGTTCGGTGCAAGAGTCCCATCTTTTCCAGGTTGGCCACGATCCCCAGCATGCTCTGTGCTGTGACAAAGGCCCCACGTGCAAGGGCGGCATTTGAAATGCCCGGTTGCCGCTGAACTGCGGATAAAACGTTGAACTGTGCCGTGGTCACACCTAGATGGCTGAGCTGGTCATCCATGCTCGTCCGGAGCGCGTGCTGTGCGCGCTTGAGCACGTATCCTAGCCGATCCGCCATCGGATGTTCTGATGCCATGTTCGTCCATGTGTCTTCCACGCTTGACATATAAGGTTCCTTATATATTATAAGGAGCATGACAACATTCAGCAAGGACAAAACTACGCCAAAATTGATCGGGCCAAGCTTTATTGCGCTCCAGGTACGCGATCTTGAGGCTTCCAAAACCTTCTACGTAGAGCAGATCGGTCTCACCGCATCCCCGCACAATCCACCGGGCGCGGTTGTCTTCAACACCAAACCTGTCCCGTTTGCAGTCCGGACACCGATGGTTGACCTCGATGCAACTAGCAGGCTGGGATGGGGCGTGTCTCTTTGGATCGCCGCAACGGATGCCGATGCGCTCCACGCGCAACTGGTGGAGAAAGGCGTACCCATCCTTCTCCCTCCTGCCGATGGACCGTTTGGGAGATTCTTCGCCTTCCGTGACCCGGATGGATACGCAATTACCGTCCACACAGAAAAGCCAAAGCAGGCAACGGCAACGTTGGACGCAAGCAGCGGATATCTAACATTCATCAACACCTTCTCCGTCGAACCTGAAAACGCGGACCGCTTGGTGGAGAACCTGCAGAAGGCTACGGAAGAGATTTTTCGAGATCAACCCGGCTTCATCTCCGCGAACCTCCACGTCAGTCGCGACCGACGCAAGGTCGTCAATTACGCGCAGTGGCGATCAAAGGAGGACTATGCGGCCATGAGCAAGCTGCCCGGCATTCAGGCGCACATGAAGGCAGCCGCGGCGTTGGCGACCGGGTTTGATCCTGTCGACTACGATCTCCGCACCGTGATGCTTGGCGAAGGTGAGTAATAAGTTTTTCAGCCTTGATGGAGGTTCGAATTGGCACTCGCAAAGGTGACACACAAAAGCTATTGGGTTGGGGTCGCAAGCCACGACCATGTGCTCGGTGCCGTTCAAGGCGGCTTCTGCCAACTGGGCCACGGTAAGGAGGCTTTGGTGCGCCGATTGAAGGCCGGCGACCTCATCGTCTTCTACTCGCCACGCGAATTGATGGGAAGCGGACCTGTCCTGCAGGCTTTCACCGCTGCCGGACGCATCCTTGACGA
>DATDLS010000413.1:0-6318 GCA_036519195.1 Occallatibacter sp.
ATAGAGCAGATACGGCCCTCACTCTCGGATGTACTTGTGGAGACGGCATAATGCAGACACACGCTCTCGTATCTTGAACGCGCTGGAGGCTATCTGGCGTTGATCCCCTTGAGGAATTCGCTCAGGGACAGTCCGAAGGCTGCTGCCAGACCCGCCAGATGGCGAAGTCCCACCTCGCGCACACCCCGTTCTAGATCGGAGATGTGGACCTCATGGATGCCGGAGTGTTCCGCCAGGTCGATCTGTCTCCAGCCGTTCTTCAGACGGAGATTCCGGATTCGTTCTCCGACCTGGACGCAGATATCAGAAGCCATTTCCCTAGTTTCGGATTAATGGAAGCGCTATATTTAGTGTATACACTCTTTCATCTTGTGTACGCTTCGGGTCGCGCAAAAACAAGTCGGGTTGGACCGAAGCGAAATAGCTCTGGAGGGTATTGCCAGCGTCTCGTCGACGCTTCTAATGGGGGGCCATGTTTCTCTTCTTGCTCTTCGCAGTGATCAAGATCGTCTCCTTGTGGACGTCCATCCCGACAAGTGATCTGACTGTCCGCATGCCGCGGATCCTCCTCTCTACAGGAGAACCGATGGCATGCCTCGACTCAAGAAGAGACATACAGACTTAACGAGGCTTGTCTTCCTTTTTGTGCGCGTCAGCACAGCGGATTTCCGGGGCGGCGTTGCGGGCAGGGCACAGGCCCGCTGGAGGTGGGAGGGAAGACGCGGCACACGGCTGAAGCGCGGGGGCATCAATCGGACTCGATCATCTGACACTGAAGTGCCATTCCGAATTTCCGCACCACTGACCATCGGTTCGCACTGCCCCTCATCCCGCGTAATCGATACGTCTGGAGAACGCGCGGCCGTCTCGGTCGAAGCGAAGCCGTCCACAAACACAAAGGGCAGAATCCTCATCGGACCCTGCTCATCCCCTCACCGAATCCCGGCGGCGCGTCCTGGCTAATCCTGGCCCCGGCAACGTGGCACCACAAAAGTTTGCAGACCGCAGCCAAAAGTTTGTAGGGCGGACCATCCATCACCCCGATTTGTGGGATTCAGGTTTGATTACTGCCTCATTACGCTTGGATAAGAGGCCGTCTCTTTCAGTCTGGGATCGCCAACCATAATGAGGTAAGACGATGATTTTCCAGCTTCAAAAGCTTCACGCGAAATTCTATTTTCTTCTCAACAGCGAAGAGGGACAGGATCTGGTGGAGTACGCTCTCGTCATAGCTCTGATTGCTTTCGGGGCGACCACTGGCATGAAGGCACTGTCCGGTGCGTTGACAAAGGCATTCCAAGGCATCAGCACGACACTGGGCAGCTACGTTAGCTAGCCGTCTAGATTCCGACTGCCCCTTCACCCTGCCGACATGCTCACCGGCTCGCCCTTGGCAATGGCCAGTCGTCACGCCTGAGACCAGGAACATAAGGGCACTCATCTCCGCACCCGATTGTGACCAACAAGTCCGATTGAGTACTGGCTACGCTTGCGCACTCACCGTGCTTCGATGAGTATGCTTTCTACAACGAACGATCCATCCTGTGCAATTTGAAAATGATTCCGCACCTCCTGAGGGGCGCTCCGCATAAGTGCTTGTATTGCGTCCACCAACAGGAGCGGCGTCTTCATTCGTTCGATCCATGCTTTGAAATCGAGCGGGAGCTTCCAGGTAGAGTGAGAGTCCAATTGAAATCCTGCCTCAACGAGCAAGGAATTCCAATTCGATACAGAATAGTCCCGAACATGAGACCCATCTCGCAGCAACTCCAGCGTCTGGAGATGAGTGTCCAACAATGGATCTTCGGGTGCGCAGACGTCGATGATGATCAGAGCCCCGTCGGATTTGAGAACCCGGCGCGCTTCCCTGAGTGCGCGCCGGACATCATTCCAATGATGGGCACTGTACCGTGTGACTACCCAGCCAAAGGTTCGGTCCTCGAAGGGAAGTTCCTCTACCTGACCTCCTTGAACAGAAAGGTTGTCGTGCTTTCGTTGTCGAGCTTCACGATCCACGATCTCAATCATCTCGGGCGACAAGTCGTATGCGACGACAGCTTCAGCGAAGGGAGCGGCCGCGAAGCTAAGATGTCCTGCGCCACAACCCAGATCCAGGACCCGCGCCGGCGGCTTTTGCTTTAACTTCTCGACGACCGCTTCCAGGTCAGCGCCCTGGCTGTGCACGCGGCTTGACAGGTAGGCTTCGGCGACAGCTCCGAACTGCTGTCCAACTTTGCTTGTGTGATTTTGCATTCAAGTCACCTCTCCTGCAAAAACATAGTGACATTGTCATGCTGGTACAAGTTGGTCAGTTATAGTGGTATCAACACTACCTGGCTTGAAGAGTCAGAGATGACGACGGCAAAGACCTCACTCGGGAGCTTCATTCGTTCACGGCGCGAGCGGCTGCAACCGCAGGATGTTGGATTGAGTGTCGGGAGCAGGCGCAGGGCAAAAGGGCTGCGGCGGGAAGAGCTTGCTGCGCTCTGTGGGATCAGTCCAACCTGGCTGACATGGATTGAGCAAGAGCGGACAGAGTCTACTTCTGCTGCCACACTGTCGCGCATCTCACACGCTCTTCTCTTGTCCCGGGTGGAGCGCGAATACCTTTTTGAGCTCGCGGGCATACGTGATCCCGAGAAGGGGGAGTACGCTGCGGAGCCAAATATCAGGGAGCCGCTGCAGGTGGCCGTAGAACTGATTCATACGCCGGCCTACGCACTTGACCACGCGTGGAACGCGATCGTTTGGAACAAGCATGCGAGCAATCTGTTCCTGGATTGGCTCGCTCCCGGTGAAGTCCAACCCAATCTGTTGAACTATATGTTCCTGAACCCGAGCGCTCGCCAGTTCATTGTGGACTGGTCCGTTCGGGCCCAAAGGCTCGTCGCAGAGTTTCGTGGCGATTGCCGAGGTCTGATGGATCACCCCGCACTCATTAACCAGATCGATGCGCTGCGGCGTGCCAGCCCGGAGTTCGATTCGTTCTGGGGGACACAGAACGTGCTGGAACGCGAAGGTGGAGAGCGTACATTCCTTCATCCAGAGAAGGGCCGCCTGGTGCTTCGGCAACTCACGTTGCGCATTGCACATGCTCCAAATTTGAAGCTCATCATCCTGTACTAGTTTCGAGTGACCTAACAGTCGTATTATCAGCAGTTTGAAAGGTGCAGTGGGTAGCTTCAAAGAGCGCAAAGTTGAACGCGCGTACGCGTGCCGGCCGAACGCTGGCGCGGCCACTCCAACATCGTCAGACCCCACTCTTCGCTGGGCTATGGACCGCCAGCGCCAGCAGCGTGGCTAGCCGAACATCCCAAGGGCATGGAAAAGTGGAAAGCAAACAACGCTTCCCACTTTTTCGATGCCGCGGCTGCGGAGAGATAGCTAACCCAAACGCTGCGCTATCCTGATAATCTCACTGGTGCAAAGCGTTGGGCAGCCCAAAGATTCTTTGACCATCTGGCACATCATCGGTGCGAACACCCTGATTACCTTCCCGGAAAGCGGGCGTCTCATCTCCATTCGAGCCAACTGATTTACTACGATAACGGAAAGAGGAATTGTGATCGCTCTGCGTCAAATCGCTTGCCTGGTTGCTGTGTGGGCGCCCATGACGGTGCTTGCGCAGACCGCTTCACTGCCGACTGTTCAGCTTTTTGCGCCGGGCGTGATCTCCGGGCCAGCGAACGACGGGTCTCCTACTTTCTCTCCGGACGGAAAGACGCTGTTCTTTACACGGTACGCGGCGCACTGGAGCGTGATTCTGGAGTCGCACCTGGGAAACAGCGGGTGGAGTGAGCCTGTGGTGGCTCCGTTTTCCGGTCAGTGGCCCGATTCCTCGCCGACGTGGTCACCCGATGGCAAGTACCTCCTATTCGTGTCCACGCGTCCTAAGACTGCACTCAAGGAGTTGCCAAAAGCCGGGGAACTGATCCCGGGGATCGTTTCGAATTTGTGGCGCGTGGATAGGGATTCCACGGGCTGGTCGGAGCCGGTTCGACTGCCGGATGAGGTGAATATCACTGGCGCTATCTTCAAGCCCAGCGTTGCGGCAAACGGGGATGTATTTCTTACCGTCATCGGGCCTGACACGGCGAAGTCAATTTATGTGTCGCTGTTTCGGAACGGATCCTATCAGCGCGCAACGCTGCTGCCTTTCAGCGAGGGGTCCAAACTCGACGTAGACCCAGAAGTCGCCCCGGACGAGTCGTTCCTGGTTTTCAGCTCGGGCGGACGGGGCGAGGGCGATCCTCATGAGCGCCTGTTCCTAGTGAAGCGAGAAGGCGACCACTGGGGTGTTCCAACCATCATTCGCTATCAAAACGATGTCACCAAATACGGTGCGTCGACGGACAATGAACCCAAGCTCGGCCGCGACGGAGTGACGCTCTACTTTTCAAGCGACCGCACGGAAGCCATGCATTTTCCTCGGACCCGCGCGCAGGCGGAAGATGACCTCGAACGCTTGAACCGTTGGGACAACAGCAACTCCAATGTCTGGTCGATAAATCTCAAAGGATTGATCTGAACCGCCGCTGGAACCGCCAAGATCGAACGCTGTCCATGCGATTCGAAGTTGACCATACTCGGTTGAAACTGGTCAGTTCCATCGTACTCATGGATGGCAAGAAGCTGCGCATGAGCAAAGTGGGGCGCCAAAAGTTGGCCGAGCTTGAAATGGATAGTTGCCGTGATGGAGAGATTCGCTGCCCGTTGGGTTCCTGTCCCCGTTCCGCCGCGGGTGTATAGAAAGTGTTTGGGGAACGCGCAAAAACCATATGGAGGCGGCTTCGACGCGTCTCTCGATGAATTTTCTAAGGCATGGGTAATCTATTAGCCCGATGTGTCAGCAGCAAAAGCATTTGTCCCGTCCCGCGCTTCGAGCGGCTTCGCCACTCCGCCTTCCCCATCAAGCACGCGCACTGCCTAGTTGCGCCGTATCTTGCCGGCAGAATCACCCTGCCACGCAAGCAATTCCGCGTCCTCTAACCTTCTACATGAATCCACAAACACTTGCAGTTGTTTGGGATTCCACCAATGCGGTGCAGTCAACACTCATTTTCCCCCCTTATTGGACCTTTCAGGACCTCGGATGAAAGTTGCGCTACGCATCATAAGTATGATGAAGTATGCAGATAAGAGTGAAGAAGGAGGCTTGCAATGGCAGCAATCGAACGCCTGACCATCACCCTTCCCGCCGAAATGGCTGGGCTTGTAAAACGGGCTGTCGATGAAGGGAATTATGCTTCCACTAGCGAGGTCATCCGCGAAGCTCTGCGTGATTGGAAGGTCAAGCGCGAACTCCAGCTCGGCCAACTCGCTGAATTGAAAGCCGACATTGATCGTGGACTGGCGGACGTGGCCGAGGGCCGAGTTGCAACATTCGACGCCAAGCGGATCATTGCTCGTGGGAGGAAACTATTAGAAGACCGCTCAAACTCCGCCTCACCGAGACAGCAGAGCTAGATCTTGCAGAGATCTGGAGCTACCTGGCCGAGGAGACCTCCGAGTCATCCGCAACGGAATTTCTCTCCCGCATCGAGTGTTCGTGTCCTGCATAGCTCCCGCGATATTTCCGGCCATTGCCGACGAGAGCGGATTCACCATCTAAACTGTGAGATACCTTTTCCTGCAACGTCATTTGCCCTATGAGCGCGGAAACCGGCTTTTCCGTCTCGGGCGTTGGTACATGTGCCGGGAACTGGGCTTTCAGCATTGCACCGAACAAGCAGGTCGCACAGTAGATTTTGAAGCTCGCTGTCTCCGGAGACAGCAGCTCATATCTCGTATATTCGTCGGTCTCCGTTTGCAGCGCGGAGGCCGCCGGATAGTAAACCGCATCCTTGGCCGCGGTGTTCTGAGCCAGTACCACCGAAGGTGCTGCGAGCGCCAGGGACCACACCAGACTATTGCGAAGAAGCCTTTTCATGGACGCCCCAGCATCCTGTATTTCTGCTCCCCATGAAGGCCGGGTAACAAGCATCCAACGCCATCAAGGGCTGAAAGGCCGCCCCAACGACTGCGGCCAGCCCTTCGATGCACTATCGAGTGGCTGCGAGTTGTTTGAGCTTGGTTTGAAGCTGCGTGAGATCTTCTTGCGACAGATAGCGACCGTCGCTGACGACCGCCGCAATCTTGCGCGTATTGGCGATGTCCACCAGAGGGTTCGCATCCAGCAGAACGAGGTCGGCAATCCGGCCGGGCTGGACCGTCCCAAACTCATCGAGCCGGTTGAGGAACTTGGCTGGATTGAGCGTAGCCGTCTGTAGCGCCTGGAGCGGAGTAAAGCCGGCCGCGACGAACCGCTGTAGCTCCAGA
>DATDLS010000414.1:0-9023 GCA_036519195.1 Occallatibacter sp.
CGCTTTGCTCAAGGATCTGGACACGTATTATCCCTCCGAATCGACGATCCGGATCATTCTGGACAATCATTCCGCTCACATTTCCAAGGAAACGCGTGCCTACCTGGAGACTCGTCCCAACCGCTTCATCTATGTCCACACCCCCAAACACGGATCGTGGTTTAACTTGGTAGAAACTCTCTTTGGCAAAATGGCACACACTTTCCTGCGCCAAATCCGCGTCAAATCAAAAGCAGAACTCAAACAGAGAATCCTGCTCGGCATCGCCGAGATCAACGCAGCCCCCGTGGTACACCGCTGGAAAAAGCTCGACATTTCAACGCCTTGATATGTAAAGAGTTTAATGAAACGTTGTACTAGGCAGTGATGCTCCCTGGCAGACCCGGGAGCATCCTGATGTGAGTTTTCGACAGTCAATTCAACCCGGCTTAGAAGTTGAACTTGCCGCCGAGCTGAATTTCGCGAGGATTATGCACAGAAGTGACTTGTCCAACATTGGCGGCGTCGATGCTGGTTTGGATTGTATTGAAGCTGTTGTGGTTAAATGCGTTGAAGAACTCGCCGCGAAACTGCAACTTGACGCGCTCACCAATTCTTACGTTTTTGATCGCGGAAAGATCCCAGAGTTGTTCACCGGGCCCAAGAAATGTCCCGTTTCCGGCGCTTCCAAAATGGCCAACGGCATCGGCAAAGGAATTAACGGTAAACCACTGCCCCTGCGTCTTGGTCAGCTTAACGGGAGCGACTTGATCGGGGCGCGGCTTAATGTCGCTCGCATCCATATTGAGGCCGCCGGGATAGGTTCCGGCAGCGCACGGGAGGGCTGAGCCAGCCGGCGTAGACTGGCAGTCGAAGGGATCAAGCGCCTGGGTCACGGTCTGCGACTCACCGGAGATGAACTGAGTAATTCCAGAAAGTTCCCAGCCGCCCAGCGTGTGTCCCGAGAGTCCATGCTGTTCCTTGTAGAAAGGAAGCTCGTATACATAGTTGGCCACAAAAGTCTGTGGCTGGTTTTGTTGCGATGCACCGTAGTCGAGATGCAGATCGTAGGTGTCATACGATTCCTGATTACGGTCGTTGGACAGGTTGGTCAGAGTCCTGCCCCAGGTGTAGGCAATACCATAGGTCAGGCCGTGGTACTCACGGCTATTCAGGGCTACTTGCAGTGAGTTGTAGTTACTGCCGTACTCCGGGGTTCTATCCTCAAACGCACCATACCCCAGATAGGGGACAAGAGCGAGGTCGAAAGCCGTTGGGTTTGCCTCTCTCGCGGAAAGTGGGGTCTGATTGATTTCCCTTTCTCCCAGGAGGTGGCGACCCTCGGTTCCAACATAGGCGACACTGAGAACCGTGTTCGGAAATACCTGGTACTGAACTGTCAGGTTAAAGTCCTGGTAGGAGGGGTTCCTAAAAGATGGACTGCCGGTCGATGTAATCCGATTGGGGCCGAGCGAAGCAGTCGCCGTACCGGCCAGCGGCTTGTCGAATTGCGTGTTGGTGATCGTTGCCGTCTGCAACCCCGGGGATTCCTGGAATCCGTTCTGCTCCCAGATGCCGTTGAGGGAACGGTCATAGAAGATTCCGTAGCCGCCCCGCACCGACAGTTTGTGGTTTCCCAGGGCATCGTAGGCAAAGCCGACCCTGGGGGCAAAGTTATCCTTGGGATCGGGATTGACATGGGCGCCATAGGGAGAACACGTTGCCTGGGCCTCATTCACTTGCTGCGCCAGGCTGCAAGCCGTCCCAGTCGGGTAAATCAACCCGTTCTCATAGTTTGCCGGAATCTGCCCGCCGGCCATAAAATTGCCGCTGGCCGGATCGATCACCGCAGCATTCGACGCCTTGAAAAAGGTTGGATCGAAGTTAACCAATGTATTATTCAAATCCGACGGTGACGGGAAGAAGCTGTAGCGCACTCCGAAGTTGAGCGTCAGCCGGTTGGAAACCTTCCAATCATCCTGAGCAAAGGTCTCAAAGTTGGTGTAATGCAAATCGGGGATGGTGTCGCGGCTCTGCTGCGTATATTGGAAAACATTCCCTAACAGAAAATCCTGGAATGTATTGAACTGGAAACTTGCAGACCCGCTCGATGCGTTCTCCGTCTTCAATAACTGCGAAATGGTCGCCCCGAAGCGAAGCGTATGACGGCCCTCGGTCACGGAGAAATTGTCAAAGAAGGTATTGTCAAGGTTACGCTCGAAGTACGGTGTGTCTCCATAGCCAAATCCCGTATAGATGGCACCGGTAAACGAGATTGCGGGGATACGGTCGGAAGGATCGGTATAAACAGTGTTGTTGGTAAGTTGTGAAGCGATGGCCGGATTATTGGCGATCGACCCGGCGGTGAATGCGGAAGAAATCGATCCCTGGGTATAGGCATACTCCGCTTCGTTCACCATACGCGGTGAGATGGTCCAGGTCAGGTTGCCGACAATATTTTGCCCAGGAGCGTTCACGGCGGAACCGGCTACGCCGGGAAAATCGGCGCCTTCAAAGAGGCCCAGGGGGAAGTTCTGCGGAGTCTCATCCTGCATGGCGCGCCCAAAGAAATGCAGCTTGTCACTGAGATTGGCATCGACGCGAACCAGGTCTTCCCTGGTATTGTTCAATTGCCCGTAGGACGCTGTAAACACTGGAGAGGCGCCAGGAGTGTTGGCTGGGAACTTGTCATACAGGTTGGCCACGTAGACCTTTGAGTTTTGGCTGTAACAAGATGGGCTGATCGTGGTTGTATTGGCACCCGCGTTAAAGTTAAAGCAACTGGCGGCCTGGTTGGGTTCGGTCGGCGCAAGATTTCCGGGAAATACTCCGTTCAGTTGAGCCGCTGAGGGAACAGCAAATGTGGACGTGACCGGAGAAGTAACCTTGCGCCACTCTTCGGACCAGAAAAAGAAGAGCTTGTCTTTGGCCGCGGTGTAAACCTTGGGAATAGATACAGGACCGCCAATGGTGAATCCGTAATTGTTGTACCGCTCAACCTCGCGCGGCAATCCGGCTTGAATGTTAAGCAAGGAGTTGGCGTTGAAGATGTTGTTGCGGTTGAATTCATACGCATCGCCATGGAACTGGTTGGTGCCGGATTTTGTAGCCACCAGAATCTGACCGCCGCCGCTGCGTCCAAAGCCGGCGTCGTAGGTGCTTCTTTCCAGAGTGAACTCCTGAATGGCATCCACGCTCGGCACATTCAACAGCGTGGCATTCGATCCACTGTCGTTGACATCGGCTCCGTCTACGGTCCAGTTGTTGGCTGTGGTACGAACACCGTTCACAGCGATCGTCGTGACGTTGTTCAGGCCAAAATCGACTTCGTCCCCCAGCCCGCTGACCACACCGGGCTGCAAGGTGACCAGCTGCTCGAAGTTACGATTGTTCAATTGCAGCTCCCGCACCTGGGTTCCGGAGAGGGTACCCTCGACGGCGCTGCTGGTCGTGTCCACGGTCTCGGTGTTCTCTTCAACCGTCACCGTCTGGTTCACCTGACCGGGGTGCAGCTGCGCATTAATGGAGCGGGATTGCGCAACAAACAGCGTTACGTGTTCCGCTTTGTAGGTCTGAAACCCCGCGGCCTCCACCGTGATTGTGTAGTTTCCGGCAGCCAGATTGGTTACGGTATAGCTGCCATGTCCATCGGTCTGGACTTTGCGGGGAGAGCCGGTCCCGCCCTGCTCAACAATGGTTACCTTGGCATTAGGCACGACTGCGCCTGAGGAATCTATCACCGTGCCAACGATGGTCCCCTCTAGTTCCTGGCCTTCAATCAAGATCGGACAGCACATGAGCAGAAACATGAGTATTGCTGCGACAAGGTTTTTGCGTTGCATCCTGAATCCTCCCAAAAATGTTTTCTGTTGCCTGGTGAAATTCCTTCTTCGTGGAATTTCTTGTTTGACGCCTTCACCAACAATCGCGTCAACTTCTCCGCGTCAACTTCTTCTCGATGGACGATTGAATCCACGATCCGGTGAGCAAATGAAATGCAGCCCCCGGCAGCAGAGCGGCGTGTCCTATCCATCACGAATCCACAAAGAGGATGAACCAATGACGCGCCCGTGCAAACACCAGCTTGCGCTCAGCCCCGCTGCGTTCATGCGATGGTGAGAGGATTCGAAAGAGTTCTTTCAGATGGAACAACCGTGATCCACACGCTTGATGAGGGTGGCTTTCAGCACGGTCCGGGTGCATTCTCCCCGCACCCTAATTAATGAGCGCTCACTCTTTCAATTTTGGATCTTTCTCTGTTTTTTCCCGTAATTCAAACGATTGAATCGCAGGGAAATGTACGCCCATGGAAAGTGAATTTTTCATAAATTCAATATTTTGTCAAGCGAGTTTCTCATTCGCGACTTCTGAACGGAATGCCACCTGGACTTTTCTTCTAGTCAGACGTCCCGATCTTCCGCGCCATGGTCGGGAAGTGAGCGGAGGAAAATCGGTTTAGCCGTCAGCGTGTGCGCGCGCAAATGCACAAGCAGCAATATTGTGCATCCCAACCGATCTATGGTATTCGATTGTTAACCGCAATGATTGAGCGCTTGCAACGGACAACGCGATGCAACGACCTCAGTTTTGCAATGCCTTTTTGCCTGCTCTGTCTTCTGCTCCTGTTGCCGGCCTGCTGCCCTCCGGCGCAGGCCCGGCAAACGCCGGAAGCAAGCTCCGCGACCCGCCAGCAGTTCGCGCAATGGGTAGCGCAGGGATCGAGCGCGCTCGAGCAAGGAGACAACAGGGCCGCCGAAGACGCGTTCCGGCAGGCACTTGTCCTGGATCCCAACTCGGTTGAACTGCTCAACAATCTTGCCATATCCCTGGCCCGCCAAGGCCGGGACGACGAGGCCATCGCTCTCTACAAACAAGCTTTGAAGCTTAAGAAAGACGATCCAATTACCAGAAGAAACCTCGGCGTAGCGTACTTTCGCGCACACCGCTACCGCGATGCGCTGCCGCAACTGCAGTCCTTCGCCGCCACGACTCCGACATTTCAGTCGCTGAACCTGACAGGTCTGGATCTGTTCGCGCTTGACCAATTCAGTGCAGCCGCCGACTACCTGGAACGCGCCAGCCGATTGCAGCCGGACGACATTCCCACTCTTGATATTCTGGGGAAGGCTTATTGGAGAGCAAAGAACTACTCAGGCGTAACCCAGGTCTTCAACCGGATCATGGCCATCGATCCAGGGTCTCCTGAGGCGCATTTCATGCTTGGAATGGCCTACGACGTGAAGTACAAGGAGGATTCCGCCTTCAAAGAGTTTCAGGCTGTCCTCGCTGTCAATCCGAGTTTTCCCGCAGTTCATTCAAGTCTGGGCCTGATTTACTTCCGAGAGCACAAAGTACCGGAGGCCGAAGCAGAGTTCAAACAGGAGCTCAGCCGCTATCCCAATGACCCCATCTCGGATTACATGATGGGCCGCATTTTAAGCGAATCGCAGCAGCCGTCCCAGGCCGTCCCCTATCTCACAGCAGCAATTGCGGCAAATCCATCGTATCGGGATGCCCTGTTCGAGCTCGGCCAATGCTATCTCTCCTTGAATAAGCCTCAAGACGCACTGAAACCGCTCGAGAAAGTAACCCAGGTCGATCCTGACTTCGCTCAGGCCCACTTCATTCTTGGAAAAGCCTTCAAGATGCTTGACCGTCCCCAGGACGCAGCCAGAGAGTTGAACATCTGCAAGCAGATTCAGTCCAGGAAGAATGTGCAGCCCAAACCGGATGAGTAGCCTTCTCCTGTCGGCAAACCAAACCAGCAAAGAAGAGATGGTTCAGGAGAAACTCAAGACGCGAACAAAATGCACATCGGCACAGCCGCCCTAAAGCTCTTGCCCTTTTCCGCGAGCAACGCGGTCTCGGGATTTCGTGCAAAGACACTAATCTGATTCGAGTCTTGATTGGCTACCAGCATCCAGCGCTCCGTTGGGTCCAGCACAAAGTTGCGCGGAGTCTTTCCACCGCAGCTGGAGCGCACCATCGGCGTCAGGCTTCCGGTCTTCGCATCGGCCTTGAAACTATAGAGAAAATCATTGTCGCGATTGGCAAAGTAGATAAACCTTCCATCCTTGGTGATGACCGTATCGCAGGCCGTCGAGGGCCCGTCGTAGTCCTTGGGCAAAAGATCGAAGCGCTTCACAAAGGCCAACTGCCCGTCGCGCCAGCGGAAAATGGCTGTCATTGGGCTTGGCGATGACGACGAGGTCCACATCTCGGTGCGTCGCTACGTCCGCTAGAGGACAGACTGTAACTCTGGGCACCTCTGCCTGAACAAGCGGCGCATGGAAAGTCTTACCGGCATACCCATAGCCAATCAGTCCGACAGGAATTGTCTCTGCACTGCGGCGCATCGCGTTCATCCTTCCAGGCAGGCCGGCCCCCCTTCTTCAAAGTGTTCGTTGCCGTTGCCTGCCTTGTGAGGACAACGAACAGCTCAAGACTGATCGCGAGACTTTCCGGATTTCAGAACCTGTTGTTTGCGGAAAACTCGAACTTACCCCCCGCTCTGGTCCGGTTCTGCGGCACTATTGCGTTGCTGCCGGCAGACCGAGCTCCGATGGTGAAGGCAGTTCCCTGCCCTTCGCGAACGCCCGATTCGCCGCGGAAAAGCGCTCCGCGCGCTGTTGCCATGCCTCCACCCGAAGATCGTAGCGAACAGTGACATTGTTCAGCCAATAGGGCCGGTTTTCGCTGAGCCAAACCTGGCTATACTCATCCTTCAAAGCCGAGTATGCGTCCCGTATATCCTGGCAGCGGCCGTTGATGCCGCTAATTTCGCCGAGCATAGTGCGCGTCTGCCGCGCTTTGCTCTTGTCATGCTGACTGGCCAAGGCCTCCGCATAGGCCTTGGCAATCTCCTCACCCAATTCAAATTTCAGACCAATCAGATCGAGACGCCGCGCTCCCAAATCCATTGCAGTCAGCGCCTCGGCTTCCCTCAAATGCGGATTGGCCGCGCGCGCTTCTTCAACCAGCACAATCGCCCGCTCGGCGTGAGTCCGCAGTTCCTCCGCGATGGGAAGAATCTTCGCAGAGATCTCCTGCCCTTCTGCGCTCCACGGGTCAATCCAGAAGACGGAATCGCTATCCAAGCCGGTGTTCGCATTTCCCAAAGCCTCATGCGCCGCCATCAGCTCCTTTTCGGCCTGGTTGATCTTGCCGCTCAGATCGCCGTGAAACACCGGTCCATAGAAGTCCTGATAGGCCGGGATCGAACTCTCGCCCGGCTGCCACGCAGCTACCGCGCCAAACAGCAGGCTATACCAGTTCATGTTGAACAGCCCTTCGCCGTCATCGTTCCAGACCGTTGTCAGAGCACCCGTGGAACCCAGCCGCTGCCCGTCGCGAATGAATCCCTGAATGTTGCCGAAGGCCGTCTTCGCCACCGGATAGACCTCTTTCCAGTTGGCGTCGCCTGGGGCAACCCAGGTCTCGATTCCAGCCTTGACAAACGGCTCAATCATGTTCTCGAAGCCCTCGGTTTTCCGATAATTCCAGGGCACGGCAATCATGTCCTTGGGCAGCTTGGCCACGGCTGCCGGGTCGTCGACGCCAATATCTCCCCAGAACAGAAGACGGCGATTTAACGGCGCAAGCTCATCGTGAATCTGCTTGAGGAAATCCACATAGACCGGTCCATACCCCTGCGCCTGCACCTCGGGCATGGTGCGGCCCTGGCCCAGGTCCCAGGTTTCGTCGGCCCCCATATGGATGAAAGGCGACGGAAACTCCCCGGCAATCTGGGTAAACCAGTCCTTGATAAGGGGCAGGGTGCCTGGCTGGCCGGGCGCCAACACATGGCCGTGCGGCGTCTCCGCCACATCCTCATAGATCTCGTTCTTCAGCACATGGTGAAGATGCCCGAAGGCTTCCTGCTCTGGCACGACGATGACGTGATACTGCCCCGCATAAGCCACCAGTTCCTTGACCTCGGCCGAGGTAAGCGAGCTGCCTGGGGGCGCTGCCAAGGGTTGGTTAGAGTAGAGCAGCGTGTGCTCGAAATAGGGCGAATAGATGTTGATCTTGAAAGAGGCAAAAACACGAATCTGATGCTTCTGAAACTCGAGCGTGGGAAAAGGGCCGCGCGAGAGATCGTCGTCGATGCCGCGATACTTCATCGCTGGCCAGTCACGTACGGTGCCCGTGGCCAGCACCGCCTTGCCGCCTGCAGCCGGCAGCAGTTGCTTGAACGTTTGTATGCCATAAAAGATGCCGGAGCCGGAGGCGCCGATGACCAAGGCCTGGCGCGGCTCAATCAGCAGCACATAGCCTTCGCCTTCCATCGCCTTATCGAAGGTTAAGCTGCGCCTGGCCAGCTGTGCCTTCGCCTCAGCGGAACCGCTGCGTAGCAGAACCACGCGGTAGGCTGCCTTCTCATTTCCCGTGCCGGCGAGAGCCGACTGTTTCACCGCCTCTTCCAAGTCGCGCGCGGCAAATTCGTCTTCGGCGTCGTGGCCCGGCACGGTGACCGCTATCCTTGCCGGCAAAGCAGTTTCCCCTGCAAAATGCCCTTCGCGGGGCGCCGGCAGCAAATGGACTTGAGCTTGGACAAGAGCAGGGAATGAGAGTGGCAGGGCGAGGATTACCGATGCGATGCTCCTCAGCCAAGGCAACGTATTCGCCGGATTCAAGCTCGACATTCTAAGCCCCTCAATTCTCCTTGAAAACTTGACCTTTTACCATGTTGAGATCAAACATTGACTGCTTCATGAAGAAGACGATCGTTGCCTGTCGATCGCCATTTCGAGGTGTCCCGATCCTTCACGTTTCGATCGTCTTCGCCTCGACGCATTCAATCTCTTCCATCACCGGTCAGCGCATAGACATTGCGAAATGTCTTCCGCTTTTCACGCTCCCTTTGAATCAGTTGCACAGCTTCGCGCACGTCGGCCTCAAGTGCGGTCCGGCTAAACGGCGCGCGTCGTTTGGCGCCGCCGTCCGTCACTTCCCAGCGGACAAACGACCCATGAAAACGCGAGACCCCTGCTCGCCGCACAACTTCCACAAGATTGCCCAGCGCGAACCCGCCCCCAGCCATC
>DATDLS010000415.1:0-6598 GCA_036519195.1 Occallatibacter sp.
GAAATAAGGGTATGCATTTTCGAGCGAAGTCTCGAACAGAGACCAGGAATTGAATCGCAATATGGCGAACGATCTGCTTCCCGCATTTGGCGTAACTCAGGCTCGCCTTTCAACAATCCCGCAGATCTCAGATCTCAGCGCCGCAAGAGAACCCTGCTCGACATCGCCGGAGGGCACGCGCAGAGGATCGAATCCACAGTTTCATCCGATCTGCTTCAGAACACTCCGGCAGCTTGCGCGACCAGAAACAACCCCGCGCCAGCAGCAATGATCCCGATGGCAAGCGCAACTTGTTCGCCAGCCGGCGCGAGACGTTCGGCCGTGACGGCCGAGGTGACTAGAGCCATCGCGCGCAGGTCCATGAGCCCAAGGACCAAGAGGATCACCGTGAAGCTGGCGCAGCGGCAACTGCAGTGGAAGCCGAGACGCAGGCCAAGGCGCCAGGCAGTGCGAGCGTCTGCGAGAGACGGACTGTCTTCGGCCGACGCCAGCCGGCAACACGCAAGGTGATGCGCCTTCCACCTAGTGAATTGGAGCGCGCCGGCGATCAGGACGACGACCCCGGAGGCGACCGGAACGGCGCGCGCCAGCGTCGGGAATTGGATCTCGATGGACGCCAGAGCAACGCCCAATGGAAAGACGGCCATTCCGATGACGGTCCACACGAGAAAATACCCTATGGCCACCAGCGCCGTCAGGCAGGCAAAACTCGTTTGGCCCGGCCTCGCCTGGTGTCGACCGGCCTCGGCTGTGCCGGCCTGACAGAAACGCCAGAGGGTCGGCACCAGAGAGGGCAGCATCATCGCTACCATCATCACGACCCACATGACCAGGAACGACGTCGCGGCGCCGGGCCATGACTGCCCTGGCATCCGCATCCATGCCATCGAGATGCTCCATCCGCCTGGCATCGGCATATCTCCCATCGTCGACATGGATGCGCAACAGATAGTCGTCAGCGCTGCACTGACGGCGAAGAGCAGCGCTGAGACGCCAAAGAAGGTTTGGGGTGAAGTTCGCCGGGGAATCATGGGTCGTGATCTCCTGTCGCGCAGTTCGGGCACTGCAATCATGCGTCGCTCAGCGGTTGTCGTACTCGTCGTGGCGACGGAACCACAAGCCTGTCTCATTGCGTCCCCTTGGAGCACGGTCGAGCCACTGATACATACCCCAGAGGCCGTCCAATCCTCGGGCAAAAGTGGAGTAGGTGTGGTAGACCACGCCGTCCTCAAGCACAAAGGCGCTCAGGCCCGGCCTCTCACGCGAGTAGGTAGGCGCGTCGGTTCCGGTCATTTCCGCCAGCACGGTTACGATTTGGGGGAACTGTGTTGTTGCGTCGAGCGGATGGCCGCCGCGCTGGTAGTTGTATTCAACGCCGCCCACGCGCTGTTGCGGCTCGGTGATCGAAACGTTGAAGTCGAAATTGAAGTCGCTGCTGAGCGAGGACGCCCAAGGGAAGTTCCATCCCATCCGCCGCTTGTAAGCTTGCAACTTGGCGATCGGTGCCAGCGAAACCGCACTCAGCGTGACATCGTGATTTTCCAAGTGAACGAAGATGCCATTGAAGGCGTCCGCGATCGACGAGCAGGACGGGCACCCCGCCCCATAATCGGGCCCAAACATGAAGTGGTAGACAAGTAGCTGCGAATTTCCTTTGAAGAGATCCGCCAGCGAGGCGCTTCCCTCATCCGTGTCGAATCGATACCCCTTGTCGATGGGAACCCACGGCAGCTCTTGCCTTTGCCGTGCCAGCTCATCGCTGCGCCGTGTATGTTCCTTCTCAGCTTGGAGCAGTTCGAGCCGCGCTGCAAGCCACTGTTCGCGTGATCCGGTTTTGTGTGTCGTGATGGCATGATTTGTCATGGTGTCCGTCTCCTGTCGGGTGAATCTGGATTTTTGCTTCGCTATCGATCCGTCGTGCTGGTTGGTACATTAATACCGAAGCAACGGAGGGTGAGAGTGACAAGTGTGGCGGGATTTCGATGGACCCACTGATCACAGCGTCGGCACGTTTGTACTCGACCGGTAATCGACTCGGCGCCTTGAAGCGGGTGGCTTTGCGCGACGATGCGTCGAGGTTCGCGCTTCGCGATAGCGTGATGGCGCAACCAGGCAATCTGGTTCGCGCAAAGGCACTGTTGCGCAGTACGGCGCGCCAGCGCGGCGAGAGAGAGCCATCTCAGAATGTACGGTTCGCCGCACTCAGATAGCCAGATCTCTACCGGACTACAAAGAGGTCTGCAACTGAGACTATCTGGGTGGTTTACGACCTCCTTATCCCGCTCCAATTTGCAGCGTTGTTCAATCTCACATCGGATAACGGCTCGGGAGAACTCGATCCGGGGCCATACTTCGGTTCCCTGCAACTGCCACCCGTCACCTTTGATCGAATTAATACCCCTCCTACTGTCGGCGTAGAGCCTGTCGAGGGAGCTGAGGGATAACTGCAGCCATTACCTTGACGATGCAAAAGGTGTTCGAGCCAAGCTTGAGCGCCCTCAAGAATCGCAGGAAAATGCGGTCTAACTGCCAGCAAATTAATCTTGCCAGACAGTCCGGTGACACAGAATCGCTCAAGCGCTGAACGAGCGCCGATCGGTATTGGGAGCCGGTATGGCGACTGGAATCTCGTGACCTCCCTCCGGACTGGGGTCCGAGGAGGCTCCCGGTGCCTGCGGCGTTCTCGTTTCCGACTGGATGCGCGGGCGACTCACACCTGCAGATCCAATTGCGCTACGGGGCAAGTAACTCTATCCCCAACCATTCCAGCCTAGTGAGGAAAGTGCATCTCGATGCCAACTGTTCAGATGAACAACGAAATCTAAAGAAGTTCATGTAACTGAAGATGGGCTGGCTCGTCTGTCAGTTTATTGAAGACTTCGGGTTTGTAGGAGACTCTGTGCAACGACTGAAAACTCTTAGCCTGGTCGCGCTTTCTATCGTTGCTCCCGCGCTGCTAGCCCAGCAAAGCCAATGGGTCTATCCCGATGCTCACGGGCACCTTGTCTATCGCCGCGACAAGAACGGCGTCACTATTCCTGATTACTCGTTCGCTGGCTACCACTCGGGCGGCGTCGCTCTACCCGTGGTCCCTGCACAAATCAACATCTCGCCCAGTGGGGCCGACGACACTGTTGCCATTCAGCACGCTATCGATACCCTGGCGACCCTTCCGCTCGACGGCAATGGCTCCCGCGGCGCCGTACAACTCGCCCCAGGCGTATTTCATTGTTCGACTGCCCTCATAATCGCAGCTTCCGGAGTCGTCTTACGCGGAGCTGGAAGCGGCGCGGAGGGTGAGGCTACCACCATCAATCTGACTGGAGATCCGCACGTTGGCATCATCATAAAAGGCAACTTTGCTTTGAATACTGTCAGCCCTGCCACCGATATCACTGACGCCTATGTTCCGTTCGGCACACGTACTGTCCACGTCACGGATACAACGCACATCCACGTTGGCGATCTCGTACAAATCTCCAAGCCGGTTACCGCTGCGTGGATCGTATTTATGGGCATGAGCAACCTGTAGCGCGCGGACCGCGACG
Organism: Occallatibacter sp.; assembly: GCA_036519195.1. Taxonomy (GTDB): domain Bacteria; phylum Acidobacteriota; class Terriglobia; order Terriglobales; family Acidobacteriaceae; genus Telmatobacter. The sequence goes on from DATDLS010000415.1 coordinate 3,549, forward strand.
AACACTGGATCGGTGCAAAAATCCTTAACGCGCGTCGTGTGGTCACGGCCGTCAAAGGCAACGCCGTAACCTTCCAGATTGCGCTGATGGACTCCTACGATTCACAGTTTCTTGGAACAGAACATTTTGCTGTACAGCCCGTCGCAGTTTCTGGCCAAGTGAAAGAAGTGGGTGTCGAAGACCTCCGTATCGTCGCCGCCCCAGTCAGTGTGGGCTTCCATGACGCACACACCATCGCGATGGAGATCAACGCGGCCGCCGACAGTTGGGTGCGCAATGTTGCCGTGGTCGATACGACTGAAGGCATTCGCATGGACTTTAACTCCGAACGCGTTACGCTCACACGCGTCAAAGTCGAGCAGAGCAAGACCGTCACCAGTTCTGCCAGGCCCTTCCATTTCGCCATCAACGGCACCCAGATTCTGGTCGACCGCGCGACCGGTACTGGCGATAAGGTTACCTATTTCGCCACCGAGCCGCGACAGCAGGGGCCCGTCGTCATTCTGAACTCGATCTTTCACGGCGATGGCGACCTGGAACCTCATCAACGCTGGTCTACCGGATTGTTGGTCGACAACTGCGCCGTCCCGAACGGTGGTATTCACCTGGTCAACCGCGGAAATATGGGAGGCGGACATGGCTGGGCTATTGGCTGGGGCGTTGTCTGGAACAGCATCGCCAGCAACTTCGTCATCCAGCAGGCGCCCGGCACCATTACCTGGGCAATGGGCAATCGTGGGCCGCTTAAAAACCAGGGTATGCCTGACGGTAAGGGCGGCCGTGTACACGGCACTCCTCTTCCCTCAGGCATCATCGAATCACAGGGAAAGCCGGTTACTCCGCAGAGCCTCTACCTTTCGCAGCTAGCCCAGCGTCTCGGCCCTGGCGCACTCAAGAACATCGGTTACAGAACTGCCGATCCCGTGCTGGAGCGCCCCAAGGCTGACACGGCATGGGCGATTCCTGAGCCTACCAAACACATGCCTGCCACTGCCAATCCCGCATTCAAGGGAGCCACCATCACGCCGGCCGCGCCTGACTATCATGGCAAGGCTGTCGGGTTTCGTGGATTACACTTCAGCTTTACCAACTTCAACGTAGATGACCTCGTCTCCTTTGCCTATGGCCTGCATACCGCGCAGATCATTGGCGCACCCACATGGTTTGCGACCAATCTCTATGACATCGCAGGCATCCCCGATATCGAAGGTATTCCCAATCAAAAACAGCAAAGAATCATGTTGCAAAAGCTCCTCGCGAATCGATTCCAACTCAAGTTCCACCAAGAGCGAAGGGAGCTTCCCGCATACGTCATTACCGTCGCCAAGGGTGGCCCCAAAATGGCCAAGAATCCCGGCGTCTCGGACGATCCCATCGACTTCCACTTTGACGACTTTGGCGATCTCACCGTGCGAAACCTGACCATGATCGACTTCGCCATTTGGTTCCAGGGTTCCGTCACCGATAAACCTGTCGTAGACCATACAAAACTCACCGACCGCTACGACTTCAATCTCGAGTGGACCCCCGACGATAGCCAGTTCGTTCAGCTCCGCGGGTCGTCCCCAACGCCCTCGCCTCGCGAAAACGCTCCACCTAGCCTTTCCTCCGCATTCCAGGAACAGCTCGGCCTAAACTTGAATTCCACCAAAGCTCCCGTGGATGTCATCGTCATAGACCACGTCGAGGAGCCGTAGCCACTTCCGCAGTGACTCTACGCGCATCTCGTCACTGACCGACCTGGATTGATTGCCAAATCGCTAAATCACTCGGCGACGGCAGATAGGTAGCGAAATGTCGCTATGGCGACTGGATATCGGGCCCTCGGTTCGTCTGATGACTCCAGTCGCAAGTCGGCTTATGGCAAGCTATTCATTTCGCGTGGCGCGCCTATTGGTGTGGAGAACCTTGTCGCAGTTCGTGACAATAGAAACATCGTTCGCTCAAACGATGGATGACGAGATATAGTTCAGTGCATGAATACCGGACGCATGCTCAACAAGGTCGTTCTGCTCCCGATGATGCTTCTCCCAGTTGCGCTAAAGGCACACCCCTGTGACAGGCTCTCGGAACTTGCCTCGCCAACTGTATCGATCACGCTTGCCAAGGTTATGGACGCGGGCAATCTCACACCTGCTGGAAGCACGAATGCGCTCCAGAACCTGCCAGCTTTCTGTCGCGTCGCTGTAGACCTCAAGCCAACTCCGGACTCCGACATCCACATTGAAGTATGGCTCCCTACCTCACAGTGGAACGGCAAGTTTATCGCTGTAGGCAGTGGTGGCTGGGGTGGCTCCCTCTCCTACAGTGAAATGGCTGATGCGCTACGCCGTGGCTATGCAACAAGCGCCACCGACGATGGCCACACCGGTCCAAGCGCTTCGTTCGTCGTTGGCCATCCGGAGAAGCTCATTGATTTCGCCTACCGCGCCGAGCATGAGATGACAGTCGAAGCCAAGACCCTCATCCATGCGTTCTACGGGAGTGATCCGCGCTACTCCTTCTGGAACGGCTGCTCTGGCGGCGGACGCGAAGGCCTGCTGCAAGCCTCTCGCTATCCGGATGAGTTCGACGGCATCATCGCCGGCGACCCGGCAAACATCCGCCGGAACGCCTGGGCGCTCGAGCTGGCTGTTCAGACTTTTAAGGATCCCGAAGCCTATATCTCACCAGCGAAATACCCAATGATCCATCGGGCGGTTCTCGAGGCCTGCGATGCAAAGGATGGCCTGAGGGACGGCCTGATCGAAGCCCCCGAGAGCTGTAATGTTGACTTCAAGAGCCTGCAATGCAAGGCGGCGGACGGACCCGATTGCCTTACAGCACATCAGGTCCAAACCGCCCAGACTATAACGAGCCCAGTTGCGACCAAGACAGGCAGGATCTTGTTTCCCCGCGTGGAGCCAGGGACTGAACTTCGCTGGAGCCGTCTCGCCGGAGGGCCTCAGCCAGCAGATTTGTTTCTGGATGAGTTCCGTTATGTTGTGTATCAGGATCCCAATTGGGACTGGCGAAGCTTCGACCTTGAACGCGACTCCGCCAAGGCGCAT
>DATDLS010000416.1:0-17083 GCA_036519195.1 Occallatibacter sp.
GGTTCACCAGAAGCGGCAACTCGAGCAGGCCGTCCTGCGCCGTACCGAAGACCTGGAGCGCGAAAAGGGGGAGCTGATGCGCGCCCGCGAGCAGATGCGCCACTTCGCCGAGCACGACGACCTCACCGGAATCTGGAATCACCGCATCATCCTTGAGCGCCTGCGCCAGGAAGTCGATCGATCGCGCCGTGAAAACACAGCTGTGAGCGTGATCCTGGTCGATCTCGATCACTTCAAAAAGATCAATGACACCTTCGGTCATCCGGCCGGCGATCTGGTCCTCAAGGAAGTGGCCGCCATCTTCCATCGCTCGGTTCGTTCCTACGACTGGGTGGGCCGCTACGGCGGCGAGGAGTTTCTGCTCATCCTGCCCGGCTCCGGCTGTGCCGGCGCCCGGCTGCGCGCCGAGCAGCTCCGCATGTCGGTACACGCGGCCTATATTCAAGATGGCGATCGAGCCATCCCCATCACCGCCAGCTTCGGAGTCGCCTGTGGTTTTCCCTCCAACTACGAAGTCCTCATCCACACCGCCGACACCGCGCTCTACCGCGCCAAAGACAAGGGCCGCAACTGTATCGTCGCCATGGAAGTGGCCCCTACCGAAGAGCCCGATGAACCTCCCAAATAGTTCTCGAGCGGGGATTTCATGCGCCTCGGGGCCCGAAATTCTGCTTCAAAATACAACTGATTCGGCCACAATCGGCAGCCGGACCCTAGCCCGCGCCCCATCCCCATCCTCACGGTTGATGAGGCTGATCTCCCCGCCATGGGCGCGTGCGATCTGCTGCGCCAGCGCCAGCCCCACACCGCTGCCCGCGGGTTTGGTCGTATAGAACGGCACAAACAGATTCTCCGCATTCGCGATGCCCATGCCGCGATCGTCAATCGTCACCACCGCGGCCGCATCGTCCACCCGCCAAAACACGCGCACCTCTCCGGTGCCGTTGGCCAAGGTCGCATCCACGGCGTTGCGCAGCAGGTTGATGAACATCTGCTCCAGCTGGTCAGGATCGGCATCGAGAATAATCCACGGTCCGGTCTCCAGCTGAACCGCAAGCCGCTGCTCGAGCACGACCACCCGCTCGAGAAGCGGCCCGAGCGCCACCAGCTTGAACTGCGGCGGAGGCAATTGCGCCAGCAGCCGGTAGGACTGCACAAACCGGTGCAGCGCATCCGCGCGGCTCTCCACCACGCCCAGGCCGCGGCGAAAATCGCGCAGCGTCGCGTCTTCGCCTTGCATGTGATCCACGCGCGCCAGCAGGCTGCCGGCAATCGACTTGATCGGCGCCAGCGAATTCGACAGCTCATGGCCCAGCACGCGAATCAGCCGCTTCCACGCAATCTGTTCTTCTTCCTGCAGCGGCAGGCTGACATCGGCCAATAGCAGCAGCGTATGCGGCGCGCCATCCTGGCGAAACACCGCCTTGCGCAGCAGCCACCTGGTCGAGCGCGCGCCGAAGGAATGAATGCTCTGATCCGGTGCCGCCAGCAATTCTTCCAGGCCCAGCTCACGCGCCGTGTGCCCAAAGCTGCGCGCATGCGTAAGCCCCAGCAGCCTCACCCCCGCGTTATTAACCAGTTGCAGAAGATCGTCGCGGTCGAAAGCAAACAGGGGCGCATGCATCACTTCGAGAATGCGCGCCAAGAGCGCCGTAGCTTCGAGCGAGCGGACCCGTTGCTTCTGCAAGAGGTCGGCCAGCGCATTCACTTCCGAAGCCAGCTCGCCGAACGCGTCCTTGGTCCCGGCTCCCCGCGCGCGAAATGAGTAGTCGCCCTCGCGCAGCGAGGAGACCACATTCGACAAGGTCTGCAGCGGCCGAACCAAACCCTCCACCAGCGCCGCGGCAACAATCACCAGGTAAAGCAGCAGGCAGCAAATCAGCAATAGCGCCGGAGCCAATGTAATTTGTTTTTGATAGAGAAGCACCGCGGCAAAAATTTCCGCGGGCAAGGTCAGCAGCAGGCAGTAGAGCCAAGCCCGTCGCACAGCCGAGCGGCGGCGGCGAACCTGTCGCGGCCGAGCCAACCGCTCAGAGGCCATACTTTTCGATGCGGCGGTAGAGTGCGGCGCGGCTCAGCCCGAGCGACTCGGCGGCCTGCGAAATATTGCCGTCGCAGCGGCGCAGCACCTTGCGGATCAATAGCGCCTCCACGTCGTCAATGCTCATATTCTCAAACGACTGCGGCGCCGATTTCGCCCCGGCAATGGCCAGGTTGGCCGGCTCAATCTCCTCGCCGCGGCAGAGCAGAACTGCCCGCTCCACGGTGTGCTCGAGCTCGCGCACATTCCCCGGCCACGGATACTGCATCATGTGCTGCATCGCCGCGGATGAAAAACCCGTCACCTGCTTGCGATACCGTGCGCGGTTGCGATTGAGAAAATGCGAAGCCAGAAGCGGGATGTCTTCCCGCCGGTCCCTCAACGCGGGCAAATGAATCTCCACCGTGTTGATGCGGAACAGCAGGTCCTCGCGGAAATTGCCCGCCTTGGCTTCGTCGTTCAAAAGAGCATTGGTCGCGGAAAGAATCCGCACATCCACGCGCCGCGTTTGCGATGAACCGACGCGCTCCAGTTCGCCCGTCTCCAATACGCGCAGCAGCTTGGCCTGCTGGCGCAGGGGCACGTTGGCAATCTCATCGAGAAACAGCGTGCCCCCGTTGGCCAATTCAAAACGTCCGATCCGATCGGTCCGCGCGTCGGTAAACGCGCCTTTCACGTGTCCAAAGATCTCGCTCTCGAAGGTTCCTTCCGGCAGACCGCCGGCATTGACCGCCACCAGGGCCATGCGCGCCCGCGGCGAGGCCGCGTGCAGCAGCTTGGCCACGATCTCCTTGCCCGTGCCGTGCTCCCCGGTAATGAGCACGTTGGCGTCCGAAGGACCGACCTGCGCAATCAGTTCGAGCACCGGCTGCATGGAGGGCGCCCCGGCCACAAACTCCGGCATGCCCTCGGCCCGCAGCAGCCGATTCTCGAGCTCCAGTTGCCGCGCCCGGCGGAGGGCCGAATGGAGCTCGGCATGAACCCGCACCAGCGAGATCAGCCGCTCGTTCTCCCATGGCTTCTGGATAAAATCCCGCGCCCCGCGCTTGATCGATTCCACCGCCAGGTCAATGTTGCCCCAGGCGGTCATCACAATCACCGGCAGCCGCGCATCGAACTCCTGAATCCGCGCCAGCAGATCCAACCCCTCCTGGCCCGAGGTGGTGTCGCGCGTATAGTTCAGGTCGATCAGCAGCACGTCGTAGTCCGATTGCCCGAGCGCCTCGAGCAATAGCTGCGGCGAACGGACCGAATCGACCGCAATCCCCTGCGGAGAGAGCAGCAGTTCGACGGCTTCGAGAATGTGCGGCTGATCGTCGGCCACCAGTACGCGAATTTGCGCTTTCTTGTCTTGGATTGTCTCCCCCTTCAAGCATTGCTATGATTCTACGGCGCGCGCGTCACCACGCCCGATTTAGCGTCGTCGATCGAGACGTTCATCCGCACCAGTGTGTCTCCGGTGGCGCGGTCGACCTGGATTTTGTCTTTTTCGTAGTTGGCCTGGGCGGCCACCAGGGCAGATTGGGCGGTGGCGAGTTCGACCTCGGCGGCCAGGGTATCGACTCTGGATTTTGCCCCCAGCTGCTGTTCCTGTGCGGTGATGTCGAAGGTCTTCTGGGCCAGGTCACAGGCCTTTTGCGTTGCGTCGACTTGGGCCTTGGCCTGCTCGAGGGTGAACGCGGCATTGCGTACGTCGAAGATGATGTTCTTCTTCGACTGCTCGTAAGCGATCTGACTCTGCCGGTACTGAAGCACGGCGCGGAACTGATCGGCTTTGACCTGTCGGTTGCGCAGATTGATGGTAAGGGTAAGGCCGACCTGGTATTCCGGCGCCGAGTAGTTGAAGGTGTTGGCGAACATGCCGGGGAAACCGGTGGGCAGCGTCGAGGTGCACTCCGGCCCAAGAAGAGCGACATTGCAATTGGGGTTGGACGGACCGGCTGTGCCGTTGCCTGCATAGAAACCGTACATGTTGAGAGTGGGCAGCAGCTCGCTGTTGATGTCTTTCACGCCTTGCCGCTGAATTTCAGAAGTAATCTGGAGCTCGGCAACGTCGGGGCGATTTCTTTCCGCTTCGGCGATCAGATCGTCGATCGATTTTCCTGCGTTCGGATCCGGTGGCCCGGCGCGGTCGAGGGGAATGACCGACATCGTGTCCATGACGGGGTCGTCGGTCTTGCTGAGCGCGAACAGCATCTGCAGCTCCTGCAGACGCAGGTTCGATCGGGCGAGGGTGAGCAGGCCCTCGGCGGCGGCGACATCGGACTGATCCTTCATGACCTGCATGGCGGGGATGGCCTGGAGCTCGAGCTGTTTCTGGTCGTCGGTGAGCGTCTGGTTGGCGAAGCCCAAGGACCGCTCCTTGATCTGCTCGTCCTGATAGGCACTCTCGAGATCCCAGTAGATGTTCTCGATCTGCGTCACCGTAGTAATGACCTGAAGCCGGAAGGCGAGGTCGGTCAGCTGGAGATTCCGTTTCGCGAGGTGGATATAGCGTTCATTGCTCGCAAATCCAAAGCCGGCCAGCAGATTCTGCGAAAACTCGATTTCAAGGTTGGAAAACAGTTCCGGATTGATGGCGTTGTCAGGGCTATTGCTAGCCACGCGCTCGCCTGTATAGGCGGCCGATACAGTCATTCCCGACGGAAACGACTGCGTGAATAGGGCCTGGCCCTTAATGGTGTTCGTCCTCAAGGTGGGCGTACCCACCAGGAACGCGTTGACCTCCTGGGTAACGGTGTGATCGACATCACCAGTAAATTGGAGCATCGGGTCGAAGGACGCGACCGGGGCTCCTGCGCCGAGTGTGGAGGTAACCAGGCCGCCGGTGCCCACAGCGGATATCCCGCCGCCGCCGCCGCCCCCGCCGCCGCCGGAACTGAAGGAGCCACCCACGGTGCGCTGCACAATGCTGGTATCGATGCCATTCGCCAGGGCGCCGGACTTGGTGCGCAGAAGGTCGGTCTGGGCGATGGGGAAGTTATAGCGGAAATAGGCCAGATCCAGGTTGTTCTCGATGGCCAGAGAGATCGCATCGCGCAGCGAGATATAAATCTTTCCATCGCGGATGAGGTTTGCCAGGCGCGGTGAGTTCGTCAGGTTGAATTCAGGCGCATGACTGGGCCGGTAGGGCGCTAATGGATTGTGCGAGCGGGGCATGGCGACGTAAAACGGCACCGGCGGGGCAAGGTTTTGCTGCTCGACCTGCTGGATCTGTTGACCAATCGAAGGGGGCGCTGCTGTCTGGCTCGCCGGAGGGGGCGGAGCCTCTGGCGCCTGCGGCGTGGTCTGTGCACCGGCGCCGGCTGCCGGACTCGCGGCCTGCGCGCTTGCTTGCCCGGCTGCCGGCGCGGCAGCCTGCGGCGCCGGGCCAGCGGCAGCAGAGGGCTCGACGGCGAGTGCAAGGTTCACTTGCAAAACAAGGATGGCCGCCAGAGACTGCGCTTGCCGTACAAAACTTTTCTTGGGATAGTTCACTGTGCGCCAACCTCCGTTGTTCTTGGTTCCACTGCCTCATCGCGCGTGACCCATCCATCGCGCAGTTCGAGAATGCGCTTGCCGTAGCGGGAGTTTTCCTCCGAGTGCGTCACCTGCACGATCGTCGTGCCGGCGCGGTTCAGCTGGCAGAACAGCTCCATGATCTCCCGCGCCTGCGTCGAGTGCAGGTTGCCGGTCGGCTCATCGGCCAATAACAGCGCCGGCGCATGAACCACCGCGCGCGCAATGCCCACCAGTTGCTGCTGTCCGCCGGAAAGCTGATTCGGATAAAGATCCTTCTTGGCCACAATCTGAAAGCGGTCCAGAATGTCGGCAACCATGCCCTGGCGTTCCTTGGCAGGCAGATTCTTGTACGAAAGCGGCAGATCGATATTCTCGGCAACCGTCAGATCGTCCAGCAGGTGGTAGCTCTGGAACACCATGCCGATCCGTTGCCGTGCCAGGTCCGCGCGCTGCTTGCGGTTCAGCTTGTGCACCGGCGTTTCGTCAAACCAGTATTCGCCCAGCCATCCATCGTCCAGCAACGCGAGCACGTTCAACAGCGACGACTTGCCCGCCCCCGACGGCCCCATCACCGTCACAAACTCGCCTTCATTGATGGTGAGCCGAACCTGCCGCAACACCCATGTCTCGGTGTGCCCTGTCTTGTAACTGCGTTCTACGTTTTTCAGTTCAATCATGATGTACTACTCCGATCTCAAAGCAAGAATTGGGTCCACGGCCGCGGCGCGGCGCGCCGGCAGCCAGGCAGCAAGGAAGGACGCAGCGGCCAAAACCCCAACCACCGCACTAAACGTGAAGCCATCGTGGGCGCTCACCCCCCACAGGTAACCGTTGGTCAGCCGCACCGCAAACCAGGCCAGCACGCTGCCGATCGCGAGCCCCGTGCCCACCAGGGCGAGCGCCCGCTTGAGCACCAGAGCAACAATACCGCCCCGCGGAGCACCAAGCGCGATACGCAATCCAATCTCCCGCGTCCGCTGAGCAACGGTGAACGAAAGCAGCCCGTAGAGCCCAACTGAGGCGATCATCAACGCGAGCCCCGCAAAGCACTCCAGCAGGCGCGCCATCATAAGCTGGCTGCCGAAGGAGTCTTCGACCGCCTCATGAATGGTCTTCACATCGGTAGTGGTTGCGTCGGGCGCCACTTCATGCAGCACCTTGTCAAACTGCGCGCGCAACGAGTCCGCCTTGACGGCGCCGCGAAGGGCGACCTCGATGAAGGCCGTCGCAGCGCCGTAAAGTGGCTTGCCGGGCCCAACCTGTGCCAGGCAGAAGTAAACCTCGGGAATCGTCCTGGCTGTCAGGCTTCCCTGCTTCACGTCGCCAATCACGCCCACGATGCGCGCATCGAGTTCCTTGCCCATCGAATACGAGTGACCAATAGGATCGACGCCGGGAAAATACTTGTCCACAAAAGCCTGGTTGACAACGGCCACGCCCGGCGAGCTTGCCGTGTCGTCGTCGGTGAAGAATCGTCCTCGCACCATGGGAATGCCCATGGCTTCGACCATTCCCGCAGTAGCCAGTCTTCCGTCGGCGCTGGGAGCCTGCATGGCAGGAACCTCCTTGTGGTCGAGAAAGCCGCGCACCATCATGGCGAAATCAGCCCGCATCGGCAACACCGAGCTGAGCGCGGCCTGCTTGACGCCGGGAATCGCGCGCAGCCGTTCGAGCAGCGGCAGATACATGGTCTTGACCAGATCCACCTGGCCGGCCTCGCCATTGCTGAGCTTGGACGCCCCATGCAGCACCAAGCCGCCGGTAAGGACGTTCTGTGCCGAGAACCCGAGCGGGACCTGGCGCAGCGCCTCAATTGTACGCAGGAACAGCCCCGCGCCCACCAGGAACACCAACGTCAGGGCTAGCTGCGCGACCACCAGCAATTCGCGCGTGCGCGACTGGCCAGATGAGGCCGTGCTGTGAACGCCATGCAACGCCGACTGCACGCTGCGGCGGGAAGCTCTGAGCGCCGGAATCACGCCCGTGACGGCAGCAGTGAGCAGCGTGAGCAGGCCCATCGCGGCAACCACGCGCCCGTCCAGATGAATCGCTGAGGTCATCGGCAGCAGCCGGTCGATCTCGTGCCACAGCAGCTTGATGGCGCCCTCGCCCAGCAACAGGCCCGCCGAGGCACCAAGCACACTCAGCATCAGGCTCTCGACGATCGACTGCTGCAGCAGGCGCCGACGGCTGGCGCCGAGCGCCGAGCGCACCGCCTGCTCCCGCTCGCGCCCTACGGCCCGCACCAGCAGAAGGCTGGTCACGTTGAGGCACGCCAGTGCCCAGATGCCGATCACCACCGCATAAAGCAACTGGACGGGCTTACGCACTCGATGGTTGAGCGAATCCTGGTAGCCAGTCACCTTCACATGCGTGGGAAAATTGGACTGATCGCCGAGCTCCTTGGCAATCCGCGCCTGCGCTCGATCGAGCGCATCGCTGAACTGCGCCACCGACATGCCGTCGGGGATGCGCATCCATGCCGTTTCCGTCGTCACGTCGCTGTTCATCGATGTTCGAGCCGCTGAGGAGATCTCTGCCGGCGCCCACACCTGGTCCTGTTCCCCGAACGGAAACGAGAAACCGCGCGGCATGACGCCCACAACGGTCCAGGCCTGCTCGCGAATGGTGAGCGTCTTGCCCAGCACCGAGGGATCGGAGTTGAACAAGCGCCGCCAGACCGGCTCGCTGAGAACCACCTCCCGGTTGCGGCCCGGGTCGCTCTCCTCGGGACGAAAGACGCGCCCGATCGCGGGCTCGACGCCCAGCAGGGGAAACAGCGAAGTATCCGTGTCGATGCGCTCCACCTGCAGACGGCCGCCTGGACCGACCACGCTGGCCCGTGTATTGCCCAGGTAGGTCGCGGCCCGGGCATGCGGGCCGGCCGCATCGCGCAGCTGCAGCAGATTGGAGTAACTCATCACGAAGTAGAAAAAGCGTGGATCGTTGTTGGGAAGCTGCACGGTCACCAGCCGATCCGGCTGTGCGTAGGGCAGCGGCCGGAGAAAGATGCCATTCAGCACCGTAAACACGGCGATATTCGCGCCCAGCCCGAGAGCCAGCACGGCGACCGCTGAGACGGTAAAACCGGGAGATTTCTGCAGTTGGCGCAGCGCGTAGTGCATGTCCTGAAGAATCGCTCGCATCTTCTCCTCCTTTTCGAATCGTGCCTCAAAACGAACGGCACAGAATGGGTTATTCGCTACGCAGCGCCCGCATGGGTTCCACGGTAGCGGCGCGGTGCGCCGGCAGCGCCGCCGCCAAGGTCACCATCAGCGCGGTCATCAATACTGCACCCCCCAGTGTGACCGGATCAAACGTAGTCACACCGTAAAGCTGGCTGCGAAACAACTGCGCCAGGCCCACAATCGACGGCAGCGCAACCGCCAGAGCAATGGCCGCGATCGCGGCCATCTCGCGCACCACCAAGAGCACCACAGCGGTCCGTTCGGAGCCCAGTGCCAGCCGCACGCCAATCTCACGTGTCCGTTGTTCGGTCGAGTAGGCCAGCACTCCATACAGGCCAACCGCCGCCAGCAGCATCGCCAGCACCGAGAACCCGATGGCCAGATCCGCCAGCGCGCGTTCATCCGATGCACTGCGATTTACCTGCTCGTCCATCGTCCGCAGCCCGTCGACTACCAGCGTCGGATCGAGTTCGTGCATCGTGTGCCGGATCGAGGCTTCGATCGATTCCGGCGACTCCGCCGTGCGCAGGTAGATGACAACGCCGCCGGGGTTCTTTTGCTGCGCGTACGGCTGATACACAGCTGGGCCCAGAAGAGTGCGTAAATCCTTATGCTTGCTGTCCGCCACTACGCCCACGATGGTGATATTGAATTTAATATCGTCCCCGGCGCCCTTGGCCAGTATGCGTCCCAGCGCGTTTTCTGGGGTGCCGAAGAACCGTTTTGCAAAAGCCAGATTCACAACCGCGACGCTGGGCTGGCCCATCCGGTCGCTTTCTGTAAACTCACGGCCCGCCAGCAAGGGCTGATGGATCGCGGCAAAATAACTGGACGTGATGTTGGGTGTCTCGAATTGCATATTCTCTTCTTCTCGAGCCTTGTACCCCTGTACGGAGAAGTTCGATGTCGTGTTGTCCCCGGTCAGCTCCGAATCGGTCGTCGCGCCCACCCGAGTAACACCGGGAATCCGCCTCAGGGTTTCCAGAGCATGGTCGACAATGCCTGGAATGCGATCTGCGCTGTAACCCGAACTGCCTGGATCGAGCGAGAAGACCGCCATATGCGCGGTTTCAAAGCCAACGTTCTCGTGGCGCAGATGGTTGAGCGTGCGAACAAACAGGCCTGCGCCGCCGAGCAGCATCACGCTGAGCGCAATCTGCGCTCCGACCGCCAGCTTGCGGAACCGTTGCGAACCTTTCGATGAGGTTCCGGTATTCTGCCTGAGCGCATTGGCCAGGTCAGGACGCAAAAAGTGAAAGACCGGTGCCACTGCGAACAAGAGGCTTACGAGGACAGAAATGCCCAGAGTGAAAACCAGGATGCGTGCGTCGATCGCGGCTGAATAGGGCTCGGTGCCGGGATCGGAACTGGTCATGAGGCGCACCAGCGTCGCGGCCACCATCGGTCGAAGCCCCAGCCCGGCCGAGGCTCCCGCCGCCCCCAGCAGCGCACCCTCGACCAGCAGTTGCCGGGCGATGCGGCCCGGCCGCGCTCCCAAGGCATAGCGCATGGACATCTCTCGTGCGCGGCCCGCTGCCCGCAGCAACAAGAGCGTCGCCACGTTGATCGCGCACAGAAACACCAGCAGACCCGCCATGCTCATCAGGATCACCAGCGGCTTCTCTAAATCGATGCGTCCCGGATTGAATCCCTTCGAGTCGTCGACCACGCGCAGAGTCGTTTCGTCAACGAACCTTCTTTTGAACCGCGCGCTCGGCGATTTCAACAGAGCAAATTCATTCACGCGCAGCGCATGCCAGAGCGGCGTCATGCCTGCCTCGGCCTCAGCCAGGGAGACACCGGGCTTGCGTCGCGCCACCAGCGTCAACCACGCTGACTGATGGTTTTTCCGGTTATCCAAGGGCACTGACCAGGGCATTGCAATCTCCGCCATGCTCATGGGAAGAAATGCGCCCGGCCGGAAACCGCCAATCGCCGAGTCAAAATTCTCCGGGGCAACGCCGATGATCGTAAACGGATGCCCATTGACCAGCACGCTCTGGCCAACCACGCTCCTCAAGGCGCCAAAGCGCGTCTTCCAGTAGGTATAGCTCAGCACCAGAACCGGATTGGCGTTCTTGGCCGTGTCGTCCTCGATGGTAAACAGCCTGCCCAGCGCGGGGCGCAGGCCCAGCATCTCAAAATAATTGCCGGAGACGACTTCGCCCGATTCATTCTCAGCCTGGTTCTGCCAGGAGATTCCCACGGTCACCTCATCGGCGGCGAGGATATCCTGGAAAACCTGGTTTTGAGCGCGCAGGTCCTTGTACATCGGATAGGAGAAGTAATTGTGTTCAACTTCGGTATCGCCGCCAAAGCTGTTCATCGACCCTTCGAACCCGCCTGTCCACACAAAGCGCACCAGTTCCCTGGGCCGGTCCACAGGCAGCATGCGCAGCAGGGCCTGGTCGAAGAGCGTGAACACCGCCGCGTTCGCGCCAATGCCCAAGGCCAGCGTGACGATCACCGTGAGCGTGAAGGCCGGCGACCTGCGCAACTGGCGAACAGCGAAGCGAAGATCCTTCAGCAGCGAGTTCATTCCTGATTCTCCTCTAGAGAAAATTCCGTTGCCGCATTGGGCAACGAAATTCCTCGATTCTCATTATTCGCTTCTCAAAGCCCGCATCGGTTCAATCGATGCAGCCCGCCGCGCCGGAATAAACCCAGCCGCCGAGGCGCACAACAACAACACCAAAGGCGCCCCCGCCAGCGCCCACGGATCGTAACTGCCCACCCCGTAGAGCAGGCTCTTCATCAAATAACCTGCGTACAGCGCGCCGGGAATTCCCAGGCACAGCCCGATCAGCACCTGCCCGAGCGCGCCGCGCATCACCATGCCCAATACGCTGCCCCGCGTCGCGCCCAGCGCCATGCGGATCCCAATCTCGCTCGTGCGCCGCGCCACAAAGTACGACATCACGCCGTAGAGCCCCACCGAAGCCAGGATGAGCGACAGAATGCCGAACAGGGTCGACAGTTGCGCCACCAGCCGATCCGAATTGAAGTTGCCCGCCACCTGGGCATCGAGCGTGCGCAGGTCCATCACCGTCAGGTTGGGATCGATCGCCGCCAAGGTCTGCCGGATCAGCGCGTCCGCGTTGGGCTCAGGCCGGCGAAAGTTCAGCACCATGGAGTTGATGAACATCGACTGCGTCTCGCCCGAGTTCATCGACTCTTCCTTGTAGCCCATAAAGCGCTGTGCCAGCGGCCGCAGAAACACCGGATGCACCAGGTCGCGCGGATTGTTCAATTTGAAATCCGCGAATACCCCCACAATCTCGAAGCTCGCCGAGTACTGCGGATAATCGATCCCGAAATGCTGCCCGATGGGGTCCTGCTTGGGAAAGAAGTGTTTGACGAAGGTCTGATTCACCACCGCCACTTGGGGAGAAGAAGCCGTATCCTGGTCGCCGATGCCGCGTCCGCGAACCATCGGCACCCCAATCGAATCCAGAAACTTGGGGCTCACCCGATCCCACGTCGAGCCGCAATTGTCACCGGCTCTCGGCGCCGGATGCCCCTGCTGGATCACGCACTCGCCCCAGTTGTTGCCTTCGAGAGGGCTATATAAAGCCATCCCCACGTCCATCACCCCGGGCAGCCGGGAGAAGTCCTCTTCCAGCTGCCGGTAAAGGCCCGGGAGCCGGTCCTCTGTGTATCCGGCGCCGGCCGGATCAAAGTGCACCACGTATCGATTGGCCGTAGCGATGCCGAAGTTCTGATGCTCCAGGTTCACCAGCGTCTTGGTCATCAGAATGGCGCCGGCAAGCAGCACCAGCGACATGGCCGCCTGCAAGACCACCAGCGCCTTCTGCGGTAATGACGAGCGGTCGCGCGTGGCGCGATTGACTCCGCGCAAGGCTTCGGCCGGTTGCGCCTGCGAAGACAGCCATGCCGGCGCGGTGCCAAACAAAATCCCCGTCACCAGCGAAACCAGGAATGCGAAAGCAAGGATCACCGGCGATGGGCCCGCCTCGATTGGCAGATTGCGCGTGTCGGGAAACGCCAGTGCCAGAATCGACCTCGAGCCGGCATAGGCAACGAGCAAACCGGCCAGCCCTCCTGCGCAACTTAAAAGGACGCTCTCGGTCAAAACCTGCCGCGTCACCCGCTTCCGGCTTGCGCCCAAGGCCATGCGCAGGGCGATATCCGCCCTGCGCCCGGTGCTGCGCGCCAGCAGCAGGTTGGCGATATTGGCGCAGGCAATCAGCAGCACCACGGAAGAAAGCGCCATCAGCATCTTCAGTCCCTGGCCCGCCTCCTGCTGCATGTTCTGAATTCCGCCGCCGCCCGGCGTCAATACCACGTGCATCTTGGGAATGAGCGTCGTGCCGCCATTGGCGGTCAGCAGGGGCCGTGTGTAAAGCCACTGCCGCAGTGTCACATTCAGCTTCGATTGCAATCCACTGAGATTGGTCCCCGGGCGTACGCGGCCCAGAAGATAAAGCCAGTGGGACTCCGGATGATGAACAATTGAGCTGCTGCCGCGGACATAAGGCTCGGTGCCAATCGGCATCCAGAAGTCCGGCGGATTGTCCGAAACGCGATCTCCAAAAAATCCCGGCGGCGCAACGCCGATCACCGTGAAAGGCTTGGTCTGTATGTAGATCGTCGAACCAACGATGGTCGGATCGGAAGCATACTCGCCCTGCCACGTCTTGTAGCTCACGACTGTGGTCGGGGGTGCAGCCGGCGTGTCGTCGTTATCGGAAAACAGGCGGCCCGCATACGCCTCCAGGCCGAGCGCGGAAAAGTAGTTGCCGGAAACGAACTCCCCATTCTTCGATTTCGGCAGAGCGTTGCCCCGGCGCAGGCTCCATGTCCCTTGCCCGGCCTGCACCGCAGAAAGCTGCTCGAATTCCGGTGCCGAGGCTTTCAGATACTGATAAAGATCCGCAGAGAAAATCGTGAAGTCGCCTGTGTCGCTCGCATTGCCCGGAAATCCGCCTTCCACGCAGCAGTCGTCGTTATCGCCAATGCGAATCAAACGCGAGGGGTCGGTGACCGGCAGCGAGCGCAGCAGAATTCCATTGACCAGCGTAAAGATAGCCGTGTTGGCGCCAATCCCCAGAGCCAGCGTGATCATCGCCGTCAGGGTAAAGCCCGGCGACTTCAGCAACTGGCGTATGGCGTAGCGAAGGTCCTGAAGCAATTCGGTCATCGTGTTCGTTCTCCCTTGGCTCTTCCGGTTTCCCTTTGCTACTCGCTGCGGAGAGCCTCGATGGGTTCAATGGATGCGGCACGTGCCGCAGGAATCACGGCGGCCAGCAGGCCCGCAATCATCACCAGAAGAGCCAGCAGAATAAACTCGCCCGCCGCCTTCTGCGCCTCAAAGTAAATCACCATGCCAATCAGCTTGCGCGAAAAGACCGTGAGCACCAGTCCCACCGCCGCGCCTGCCAAAAGCATCAACGCCACGCGCCCAAGCACCATGCCCAGGATGCGATTGCGTGTGGCTCCCAGTGCCATGCGCACGCCAATGTCACGCGTTGCCTGTTCCACTTCATGGCTGACCAGACCATACAGCCCCACCAGAGCCAGCGCCAGGGCCAGTCCGGCGAAGATACCGAACAGCCAGCTCTCCATGCGCTCGAAGACCAGCGTCTCGGAGACTACTTCGGCCATGGTGCGCGGCTGGTCGAAGGGCACGGTCGGATCGAGATCGTGCATAATTCTACCGAGCGGAGCTGCGATCTCGGTGGGGTCGCCCGAGGTCCTCACCAGCAGGAACATGTGCGCGAAGATGTCGTTACGCACCTTGGGACCGATCTCATCCATCAGCCAGTCGCACTCGGCAAGCGGCGGGCGATAGACGCTCTGGCGTACATTGCCGGTAACCCCGACAATCCGCGTCCAATTCTCCGGCTCCTGCTGGTCGTCCAGCCGCTGGGAGGTCGGATCAAGGCCGGCCGGAATGAATTTGCTCACGAAAGCATCGTTGACCACAATGGTAGAACCGTTTCCCAGCCGGTCCAGACTCGGTGTGAGCTTGCGCCCGCGGTTGAGCCTCACGCCCATTACATCGAAGTAGCCAGCGCTCACGATGCGATTCTCGGCCTGCATCTCGCGGTTGGGGGGATTTGGCGGCTGGCCGGCGAGGTGAACGTCTGAGTTGCTGCCGTAGATCTCGATGGGCAGCAGGTCGATCAGACCGGCAGCATTGACTCCCGGCAGATGGCTCGCTCGCTGCTCAAGCTGAGAGTAGAAACTGTCCTGCATGTTTCGCCCCCGGTATCGATCCGGGGACAGGTTGATCTCGACAGCCAGTGTGTGGGCAGGATCGAAACCAAAGTCAGTGTGAAGATAGCCGGTGACCATTTTGACGAGCATCCCAGCCACCACCAGCAGGACCAGTGTCAGAGCCACCTGCGCAACCACAAAACCCGAACGCAGCCGGTGCTGTCCGCGCCCGGTGCCCGCGCTCCCCCCGGCCTTCAGGGCGCGGTTGGGATCGATGCCGGAAAGACCGAGCGCGGGGAACACCGATGCCGCGAGACTGGCCAGGACAGCAAGGCAAATGGAGGCGGCCAACACCGTCCAGTTCATGTGAATGTCCGCGCCGCGCGAGAGGGCCTTGACGAGAAAGGCGCGCATCAGGCTGAGTATCACGATGGCCAACACAATACCGCCAGCCGCGCCCAGCGATGCCAGCACCATGCCTTCGGTGAATACCTGGCTAAGCAGGCGACTCGTGCCCGCGCCGAGGGCCACGCGCATGGCCATCTCCCGTTCACGCATCACGCCCCGAGCCAGCAGCAGCCCGGCGATGTTGACGCAACCGATTGCCAGCACGGCAAGGACCGCGCCCAGCAAGGTCCACAGTGGCCCCTTGGTCTTGCCGGTCACCGCCTCTCCGAGTGGCTCGATGCGTACGGTCCGGCCGGCATCGGTGTCCGCGTATGTCCGTCCTAAATCGGTGAAGACGTGGCCCAGATCGGTCTGCGCCTGTTCGATCGTTACGCCATCCTTTACGCGCGCCACGGTTTGCAGCCAATGATTTGGGCGGCCGTTCATCCACGGCTGGTCGAGGTGCTGTGGCACATAAATGGCATTGCTCACGTTCAGCGGAAAGCGAAAACCCGCTGGCATCACGCCAATGATGGTGTAAGCGCGTCCATCGAGCTTGACCGGCCTGTTCAACACATCACGGTCACCCGAGAAGTCAGTCTGCCAAACGTCGTAGCTGAGCACCGCGACGTCATTGTTTCCCTGCTGCTGCTCGCCGGGAAGAAACGTGCGTCCAAGAATCGGATGGACTCCGAACACTTGAAAAAAATTATCGGTCGATCGCACGCTGCTGAGTGAAACCGGGCTGCCGGATGGCGTCTCGACGGTGACTTTCGCGTAATTGCTAAAGCCGGCCAGCGCCGCAAAAGCATGCGCCTGGGCGCGCTCGTCTTGAAGGGATGGCCAGGAGGTCCGTTGCGAATAGCCGCTCGGGCTCGTGGATTCAATGCTCACGATCCTGTCCGGATTGGCATAGGGCAGCGGCTGGAGGACGACCGCGTCAATCACCGAGAACACCGCCGTGGCCACGCCCACGCTCAAGGCCAGCGTAAGCACCACCGTGAAGGCGAAGCCGGGCGCGCGGCGAAGCTGACGCATCGCGTAATTCAAGTCCTGCAGCATCGTGGTTCTCCTATTCCGATCGGAGGGCCTGCATAGGTTCAATGGAAGCGGCGCGACGCGCCGGCAGCCAGGCCGCGCTCACGGAGACAAAAATCATGGCCGCGATGGCCAGCGCAAAGCTGGCCGGATCGAACGGAGACATCTGGAAAAGCATCGACTTCAACGGCCGCGCCGCCATCAGCGTCAAGGGCACGCCCGCCGCCAGGCCCCACATGAGCACCCACAGACTCTCCCCGATCACCATCCCGAGCACCCGCGCGCGGCTGGCACCGAGCGCCATGCGCACGCCAATCTCCGTGGTCCTTTGACTCACGCGGAACGAATGCGTTCCATAGAGCCCCGTGGCCACCAGCAGCGCCGCCAGCACGCCAAAAAATCCGCCCATCGCGGCAAACATCCGCTGCTGTTCATAGGACTTTTCAAACTGCGCCTGCTCGCTCATCGGCTTTTCGAGCGGCAGGTTGGGGTAGGCCTCAGCAATCATGCTGCGTAGAACCGGCAGCAGGTCGACGGCGTTGCCGCGGGTCCGGACCTCGATGTGCATGGTGCCAAGGGTGGACGATTGCATCTCGGCGGTATAGGCCATGGGCCTTGGTCCTTCATCGACGGACCGGTACTTGCTGTCGGCTACCACGCCCACAATCGTTGCCGGATGTTGTTTCCAGATCTGGTGCCCGATTGGATTCGAGTGCGGGAAGAATCGCTCAGCCAGGGTTTGATTGAC
>DATDLS010000417.1:0-15036 GCA_036519195.1 Occallatibacter sp.
CGACTCAATGAACAGAATGATGGCGATGCAGCGCGCCGGCCATCCCATGTGTTCCCACAGCCCCATGGGGCTGAAGCTGACGGCTCCGCCCTCTTCCTGGAAGAAGGCAAGGCTGCTGACCGTATGCGAAGCGAAATGTGAAAGCTGAGCGAGAATCACTTAATCGTTCCTCCTAAGGAGTTTCTTGTGAACTGCGGTCCACCACGGCGGACTATTGCTAAAGAATGCGGCTCGTACCGATTCGCATTCCGGTCAAAATGAAAACCTCTTCCCAGAACCCTGAGAAGAGGTCAGAGTGAAAATCATCCGCCGAGGGTGAACACCACATTGACCGTGGTCTCTACTTCGACAGGTTCGTCATTCAGCAGGTAAGGCCGGTAGCGCCACGACTTCACCGCTTCCATGGCTGACTGCTGCAACATCGCCGGTCCGCTGATTACGCGAAGATTCTCAATGGTACCGGTCTTGGAGATGGTGGCCTGTAAAACCACGGTGCCCGATACGCGAGCAGCCTTGGCAATGGGCGGATAGAGAGGAGTTGTCTTGTTCAGCAGCATGCCCTGAGCCACACCGCCTGAGATGTTCACCTTCTTGGGAGTCGCGGCTTTCACCTTCGGGCCGCTGTCGCCCGTACCGGCAAATGCGCCCGGAACACCGTTGCCGCTGCCGCCCAGCCCTTCCATGCCGGCGACGCCGAACCCAGAGCTAGGCGGCGCTTCCTTCTCCGCCACGACCTTGATGTCTTTGGGGATCTTGGTGGGCGCAACGAGTTGATTGTTCATCATCTCCGACTGCACCTTCACCACGTGCACAATTTCCGGCGGTGGTGGCGGTGGGGGTGGCGGAGGAGGCGGAGGAGGCGCTGTCAGCACCGTCAGCATGGCAGCCCTGGGCAATGCCTCCGGGTAGATCAGCGGGATCAGGATGAGCAGGACAAGAATGGAGCCGTTGGTAATCAATGTCACCAGCATCCAATATCTGCTCTTGCTCTTGATCCGGTTGCTTGATTCAAATGTGGAATCTTCAAACATGGCCAGCCTCGAATCAGGTGTTAGTTACTTCTGAATTAGACACCGCAGGGAAGTTGAATGTTCCCGGCCTCAGAACCGTACCACAGAGTGTGTTCCACTTTTACCAGAACAATCCCTTAGATGCCAAACCTGCCGCAAAAACTGTGTACCCGATTGAAAAATTCCCCGTCCCCGCTTGTGAGCCCCGCTTAGACGCGCGACCGCTTGGCCGCGGGCAACGCCACCGTCTTGCCGCTCTGGGCGCGCGATTGCTGCCAGGCCACCAGCATCGGCGCGGCAACGGCGATCGAAGAGTAGGTGCCAATCAAAATGCCAATCACCAGCGCGAATGAGAATCCGTTCAGAACCTGGCCGCCAAAGATGAACAGCGACAGAACGGTGAGAAACGTCAAACCTGAGGTCAACACCGTCCGGCTCAGCGTCTGATTGATGCTCCGGTTCACCACGTCTGCGAGCGACTCGCGCCGGCTCAGGCGCAGATTCTCGCGGATGCGATCAAACACCACGATGGTGTCGTTCATCGAGTAGCCGATCAGCGTCAGGATGGCGGCAATCACCGTCAGGCTGATCTCCTTGTCCCGCAATGCGAAAGCGCCCACGGTGATCAAGGTGTCATGGAAGACGGCCACCACCGCGGCCACGCCATAGATCAGCTGGAAACGGAACCACAGGTAAACCAGCATGCCCAGCAGCGAATAGAGCGTAGCCAGCAGGGCCTGCCGCTTCAGCTGATTGCCCACCGTCGGCCCCACCACGCTCACCTTGGTGCCGGAGGGAACCGTGGGGTTGGCGTAGTGCGACTGGAGAGCGTCCAGTACCTGCTTCTGCCCGCTTTCGAGCGACGACTCGTCCTTCTGCTCCGGCAGGCTGATCAGCACTTCGTTCAGCCTGGCCTCGTCATAGCGCTGCACGGTTGCGTCCTTGATGCCGGCCGCATCCATCGCCTGGCGAATGGCGCCGATGTCCGGCGCCTGCTGAAACTGCACCTGGACCTCGGTACCGCCGCGGAAGTCCACGCCCAGCGGTACGGGGCTGCCGATCCTGTGATAGTGCATGGCCATCGAGATCACCCCGGCCACACTGAAAATCAATGAGAAGCCAAGGAAATACCACTTGAGCTTCAGCCAGTCCACGTTGACGCTGCGAAACAATTCCACTGGTTCTCTACCCTTCCTGGGACTGAAGCCCCCCTGGGCCTCAGCGTTCATAAAGTTGACTCCCCGCAAGCCGGTTCCCAATCCACGGCTCAATGTTCTCCGGCGACGATGCTCGCTTGCCCCCCCGACAGCGGCAGCTAGATCGAGATCGGCTCACCCGGCTTCAGCCTGCCCAGGTGCCAGTCGAAGATCACCCGTGACACATAGACAGCCGTAAAGAGGTTGGCGGCGAGACCGAAGGTCAGCGTGACGGCAAAGCCTTTCACCGGTCCGCTGCCGAACAGGAACAGAATGGCGGCCGAAACGATGGTGGTAACGTGAGTATCGAAAATGGTCGTCCAGGCATGGGCAAAGCCCTGATCAATGGCCGCCGCCGGCGCCTTGCCGGCGCGCACTTCTTCCCGGATGCGCTCGAAGATCAGCACGTTGGAGTCGACGCCCATGCCGATGGTTAGAATCACGCCGGCTATACCCGGCAGGGTCAGCACCGAACCGGTGTAGCCCATAAAGCCCAGCAGAATCACCAGGTTCAGGAACAGAGCCAGGTCGGCGTTGATGCCTGAGCCGCGATAGTAGACCAGCATGAAGGCCATGACCACCAGTACGCCCACCACGGCTGCCGTCACGCCCTGGCGGATCGAGTCCGCACCGAGCGATGCTCCCACGGTACGATCTTCGATCGGGTTCAGGGACGCCGGCAGCGCGCCGGTGCGCAGCATCTTCGAAAGCACCTGTACTTCGGTGGGCGTAAAGCTGCCTACGATTTCGCCGGTGTCGCGAATGGCGCTCTGGATGTTCGCGACCTCTTTGACGCGCCCTTCCATCACCACCGCCATGCTCTGGCCCACGTTCTTGCTGGTGTAGTCATAGAACTTGTCACCGGCATCGTTGGTCAGGGTAAAGTGCACCGCCTGGCGGCCGTTCTGGTCGGTGCCCGGGTCGGCCGAGCGGAACTCGCTGCCGGCCACCACCGGCACGCGCTTGAGCACGTAGAGCGCATCTGCGTCCGAGCCGGTCGCCAGGGTGCCCGAGCCGTGCAGCATCATCTCGTCCGGAGGAAGCGCTCCGCCGTTGGCAGCCAAAGCCGCCTGCTCATCGTTATACGGGCCGCCGACAACGGGGTGAATCTCAAGCCGCGCCGTGGACTGAATGATGCTTTTCACCTGTTCCAGATCCGAAATGCCCGGCAGTTCGACCAGGATCTCGTTCTTCCCCAGCCCATACGGGGAAACCACCGGCTCGCTCACACCCAGCGCGTTCACGCGGTCGGTGATGGTCTCAATGGCCTGGTCGACTGTCTTCTGCTCGAGAGCGGTTTCGACGTTCGGCTTCATGGTCAGCGTCCAGCTGTTGTCGCTACCGCCGGAAAGGTCGTAGTCGGTCGAGAACTTGTCGTCCAGCGTGGAGCGCACCGTGCCCGAAGCCGCCGGGGACGTGCCCTCAATCTTCACCACCTCCGGCTGCTTGACCGGATCCGGCTTATAAACCTGCGTGTAGGTCAGGTTGGCGGCCTTCAGGTCCTGCTGGATGCGGGCCACCGCATCGTCGGTTTCCGCGCCAACCGCCTCAGAAACCACGACCTGGAGAATCAAGTGGGCGCCGCCGCGCAAGTCCAGTCCCAGATGAATATTCTTGGTCAAAGAATCGGTCAAAGCCTTGCCACTGAAGCCCGAAGGCACCCCGATGATGCCGTAGATGCAGACTGCCAGGAATGCAATGATCACGACAATCTTTTTGTTGAGATTCTTATTCATCGTCCGTTTCTCTAGTCCAGAAGGTAAATTCGCATACAAAAATTCAGGAAACCGGAAATCCAGCTACCGCCCTAAACTCGGCGGCTACGCATTAGGAGCCTGAAGCCTCTTCGGTGGTCACCGAAGCGATCGCGCTCTTGGCCACTTCCAGCTTGATGTTGTCCGGCGCCACGCGGATGATGATGCCGTCTTCCTTGATGGAAAGAATGATCCCGCGAATGCCGCCCGCGGTCGTAATCCGGTCGCCCGGCTTGATCCCGGCCAGCATCTCCTGCCACTGTTTTTGCCGCTTTTGCTGCGGCCGGATCATCACTAAGTAGAGCACCGGAATCAACAGCAGCGGCAGCAGCATGGGAAGACTACCACCCGCGCCGCCGGGCGCCGCCAGAAAAATCGCCAAACTCGTTTCCACACTCATCCTTTAATTGCCTGAAGTCGGCATACTTCCGCCCCCGCTCAGGCAAAGGCTCGCTGGCTTTGGGCCCGCTGCCTGCTTAAATTTGTCCCCGGGAATGGACTTGGCTTGATTCCGGGCCGTTCGAGTCCGCCCGGCCCAGGCTCCGGCCACGCATTGCGATGGATGACCCGGCTGTCACGGGGAGGAAGTCCCCTCCGCACCTGTCAACCGGCCTCGAATCCAACTGCTGTCTGCTTCCTGTTCGACACAGCCTTCCCCAGGAACCCAAATCCGGCTACCCAATCCCAAGAGCCGCACCATTGAGCCGGTGCCAACTCCGCCAGGATTCCAAAAGAATGCCTGGATACGATAAGAAACGCGCGGCCTGTTGCATGTCAAGGTGCGGCGGCAGCGGCGAGCCGCGTTTGAAGCGCCGCACCCGGCCTGCCGGAAGCATGCACGGCGCCGGCTGGCGCCCGATCCCATCCCTTTCCTCTGCCCTTCGAGGATTTTCCCGATGCGGGCGCCGCTCCGCCCCTGGCCGCCGGCCGCCTTTCTTTTCATCTAGTTTCTGCGCGGAGACTCCGGCTTTCAGGCCGGGGAGCAAGCGCGTTGCTTTCCGATGAAGTGTTGGAAACGGGAGACGAGGTGATAGCCATAGCCATCACCAAGCTGGCTCATACGGCAGTATTTGTGGTTGATGCCCGCGACGGTTGCGGTAGAGGTTTTGAGGTTGAACGACCCAGTGTCGCTCACCGACACACGTGCCAGATATCTCCCCTGCAACGTGCGGGTCGGCAACCCCGGCCGCGCCAGCCCCAGCAGAGCCAGGCGCACACCGAGTATCTGTCCGGCGCACAAATGTCGATGCGCCGGCTGCCGATCCGCCCCATGGATCACTCTTCGGCACCGGTCGATAGTCGCCCGCCGCAGAATCGAATCCGACTCTCGATCGGACGAAATAAATCTTGACGTCACAATACTTCGAACGCCAGCCAGCAGAGCGCGCGTTTCACTTTTGCCCAGCTTCTACCGCGCGCGCCACGCGGAACGCGGCGCCCTCGTTCAAGTGTCGAGCCAGCACCTGCATGCCCACCGGCAGACCAGCCGAGGTCCGGCCGCAGGGCACCGTCACGCCGCAAATTCCCGCCAGGCTCGCCGTCACCGTGTAGATGTCGGCCAGATACATGGCCAGTGGATCGCCGGTCTTTTCTCCCAGCTTGAATGCCGGCGTGGGCGCAGTGGGAGTGACAATCGCATCGACGTCCCTGAAGGCGCGCAGAAATTCTTCGGCCAGCAGCCGGCGCACCTGCTGCGCCTTGCGATAATACGCGTCGTAGTAGCCGGCCGAAAGCGCATACGTGCCCAGCAAAATGCGTCGTTTCACCTCCGCGCCAAAGCCCTCATCGCGGGAGTGGCTGTAGAGGTCAGAAAGCGTATCAGACCCTGCCGAACGATACCCATAGCGCACGCCGTCAAACCTCGCCAGGTTGGCGCTGGCCTCCGCTGTCGCCACCAGGTAGTACACCGGCACGGCGTACCTGGTGAGCGGCAGCCCGACCGGGCTCACGGTGCAGCCGGCAGCCTCGAGCGCAGCGATGCCGGACTCAACCCGGGCGCGCACCTCCGGATCCAGCCCCTCGGCAAAGTACTCGGCCGGAACGCCGATCCGCATGCCCTCCGCCGGCTTGTCGCTTTCCGCCGCATAGTCCGGCACCGGCGCCCGAGAGCTGGTCGCGTCCCGGGGATCGTAGCCGGCAATCACGTTCAGCATCGTGGCCGCATCGCGCACATCTGCAGTGATCGGCCCGACGCGATCGAGCGAAGAAGCAAACGCAATCAGCCCGTAGCGCGATACCCGCCCGTAGGTGGGCAGCACGCCCACGACGCCACAAAAACTGGCCGGCTGGCGAATCGAGCCGCCCGTGTCGGTGCCCAGCGTGGCCACCGCCAGGTCGGCGGCAACCGCTGCCGCCGAGCCGCCGCTTGAGCCGCCGGGAACCCGGTCGGTATCCACCGGATTGCGCACCGGCCCGTAGGCCGAGTTCTCATTCGACGAGCCCATGGCAAACTCGTCGCAGTTTACCTTGCCCAGCAGCACCGCACCCGCAGCCTCAAGCCTGGCCACGGAGGTGGCGTCATACGGAGGCCGGTAGCCCTTCAGAATCTTCGAGCCAGCCGTGGCCGGCGCGCCTTGCATCACAAGGACGTCCTTAATGCCCACCGGAACCCCTGCCAGCGGCGGCAGCGGATCGCCTTTGGCCGCGAGTGCGTCCACGCGCTCGGCCTGCTCGAACGCCCGGTCTTTGGTCAGGCTCAGATACACATTCAAGCGCGGATTGATCTCTGCAATACGGCGGTAATAGCGCGAGGCCAGATCCAGAGCCTTGGTTGTGCCGGCAGAAATCTCCCGACGCAACTCGGCGAGGGTCTTCGGCTTCTCTAGGTAGCTTTCCACGGCATTTGCCTGGCTGGACTTTGTCGGGCTGGACAAGGGGTATTTCCTCTCTGCGGCCGGTCGCTTGTCCGCTCGCCAGGGCGGGCAACGGGCCTGTTTCAAATCCACTCGAAGTCGGTGTGGCGCCAATTCCGCCTCTGGGGGCACTTACCGCTCAATCACCTTGGGCACCTTGAAGAAAACACCATTGGTCTCCGGCGCCTCGGCCAGCACTTCTCGGCGCTCGAGCGAAGGTTGCAGCTCATCGCTGCGCAATCGGCCGCCGTCAGCGTCGAGCAGCTCCGTCACTTGCTCCAGCGGAGTCACCCCCGAGGTGTCGAGCTCGTTCAGTTCGGCCACGTAATCCAAGATGGCGTTCAGGTCGTGGAGCATGCCAGCGGCCTCATCCGGCTTCAGTTCCAAATGCGCCAGCTCCGCCACCCGTTCAACCTCTTGCTGGGTAACCTTTGCAGCCATTGTCGTGTTTTCCCCGTCGCGTAGCCCTTTGCTCGCGGCCTCCGCATGAGGCCTGCGCCACGGCAAGCCCCGAAAATAGAGTATACGGCGTGGAACGGCCGCCGCTCTGAGGCGAGCAAGAGCAGCAGGTTGGCTCAGCCCAAGATCAAGGTCAGTCCAGGGTCAGGCGAATTTCTAGCCGCAACCGGCAGGAGACACGCGACAGGGATCGCTACCGAGGTGCCATGAATGGCAGGGCTCTTCCGCGCTCTGCCGATAAGCTAAACTGATCCTTCACCGCAAGTCACTCGAATTCACTGAGGAATGCATGGATCGATCCCGCCGCCGTTTCCTGTTGCACTCGTCCGCCGGTCTGCTCTCGGCCGCCGTCGTCGCCCCCAGCCTCGATCTCGCTCCCGCTCTTGAAGCCCAGCAGGCGCCCGCTCCCGCCACGCCGGGCACGCCGCCCGTGTTCGGAACCTCCCCCGCCGTCGGTCCGGAGGTCTCCTCGGCCACCTTCGCCAGCGCCGAACAGCTGGTCCGTATCGAGATGACCGAGAAGGACCGTGTCCAGGCCGCGTCCAATTGGCGCGAATCCATGGCGCCGCTTTCGGAACGCCGCTCCGGGCCCCGCAGCGTCGCCATCGAAACCGAAATCCAGCCCTTCTCCCTCGTCCGTGCCGTCCCTTCCGGCCAGCCCGAGCGCCCCAGCCAGGACCGCTTCGTCCGCAGCAGCTCGGAGCGCGGCCCGCTCCCGTCCAGCGACGAAGACATCGCCTACTCTCCGGTTCACAAGCTCTCTCACTGGATCGAATCCCGACAGCTGACCTCCGAACGGCTCACGAACATCTATCTCGAACGCCTTCGCCGCTACGATCCCAAGCTTCGCTGCGTGATCACCCTCACTGCCGATCACGCCCTCGAGCAGGCCCGCCGCGCCGACTCCGAAATTGCTTCCGGCCATTACCGCGGCCCGCTCCACGGCATTCCCTGGGGCGCAAAAGATCTCCTCGACACAGCGGGCATCGCCACCACCTGGGGCGCCGAGCCGTTCCGCAACCGCATCCCCGCCCAAGACGCCACCGTTACTCAGCGGCTCAACGACGCCGGCGCCGTCCTCGTCGCCAAGCTCAGCCTCGGCGCGCTCGCCCTCAACGACATCTGGTTCGGCGGCCAGACCATGAATCCCTGGCTTCTCGAAGAAGGATCCTCCGGCTCCAGCGCCGGCCCGGGCGCCTCCACGGCCGCCGGCCTCGTGGCATTCGCCATCGGCAGCGAAACCGGCGGCAGCATTATCGGCCCCAGCATGCGCTGCGGCGTAACCGGCCTCCGCCCCACCTTCGGCCGCGTCCCCCGCACCGGTGCCATGGCCCTATGCTGGTCCCTCGACAAACTCGGTCCCATGGCTCGCTCGGTCGAGGACACCCTCCTGGTCCTCAACGCCATCACTGGCCCCGACAGCAGCGACGCCTACAGCGTCCCCAGCAAGCTCGACTTCGATGCCGGGGCCCCCATCCGTGGCCTGCGCGTCGGCTATTTCCCCAAGTGGATGAACGAGGACCCCGCCACCGAGGTCGACCGCGCCGCCCTCGGCGCCCTCCCTCAGCTCGGCATGATTCCCGTTGAAGTCTCACTTCCCGACTGGCCCTACGACACCCTCAACGTCATCCTCTTCGCCGAATCCGCGGCGTCGTTTGAAGAGATCACCCTCAACCACCAGGTCGATCAACTTCGCGCTCAGGTTCCCGACGCCTGGCCCAACACCTTCCGTCAAGCGCGCTTCCTCTCCGCCGTCGATTTCGTCCAGGCCGATCGCTTGCGCCGCAAAATCTCGGGCGAGATGGCCCGCATCTTCTCCCAGGTCGACCTGCTCCTCGTTCCCTCCCTGCGGGATGAAATGCTCACCATTACCAACAACACCGGCCATCCCTCGCTCACCCTCCGCGCCGGATTCATCGAAGTGTCGGAAGCACGCAGCGACTGGGCTCCCGATCCGGCGCATCCGCTCGCAAAGTTCTCTCCGGCGCGGCGCGTCCCCCACGGAATCACCCTCATCGGCCGCCCCTTCGACGAAGGCACGCTGGGAGCCGCCGGAATCGCCCTCGAACGCAGCTTTCACGTCGCCGACCAACATCCTCCCGGCTTTTGAAGGTTCTCCCATCGACGCCGCCGCAGGGAAAGCTCTTCACTCTGGGCAGCAGGCAAACGATTGGTTCAATTCGGATGGCTGTTGGCGGAGCTGCTGTGTCGGTCGGGAATATTGGCGACAAATTGGGGATTCGCAATGAGCCCAAAGCTGCTGAACAACAAAGAGCGCCAAGGATGGAACGTCTGGAGGCGCTATTAAGGGGGGGGGCAAATGATCAGCGACAACGCCACTCGATTGATTCTTGGGTGTGCTGTCTTTTTTCGCGGCTGAGGGTATCGTAGTCGCCGCCCTCGCGACTGAACATAGGCTTTCTCTTTTTGGCCCCAGAGAGCCGGTTGGCGTCTTCGCATACTCCGGATCAGATGCGACTCTTCGCACGCCGATCGAATACCTGGGAGTTGCGCGAACAGACTTCAGTCGCTGTTCCCAACCACTCCCACCCCCTCATTCGACGCCTGGCAACAACCCCATGGACAGCCTCGAGGCTTATCGATCATTCTTCGCCGCCATGATCGGTGCTAAAGCTGGCATTCACCGCCAAGGGAAGCGAGTTGGATTCTGCCTTCGCATTCCGACCGCGAGAAGGTAGGACCGTTCATCGGTTACGTGTGTTGACCGAGTCTCATCACTTGCCGTTATCGATCTCCACGACCGGGTTGGGTCACATGGTTGGGCCGTTTTCGAGCCAGGAAAGCTTCGCTCATTTTCGCAATCATTTGCTGAAGCGAATTAGAGCCGGACGAAGAAATTCATGCCCATGCAACATTCCACCTAACCCGATCGTCGGAAAAGCCACTGGTTTTACGTTGAGGTCTGAGAGACTGTTTGAGTGAAATCAATTCGCATTCCTGAATTCGGCCGCGCCCGAGGAGCCGACATGAAGGCGTCCCGGCCCTTACCGTTTGCAGATATCGCGGTAGGGCTCGGCACACTTTGCCTGCTCTATGTCGTGGCAAAAGTCGGAGCCGAATCACTCGTCAAATTCCGTCCGCCCGACATTATCCCCACCATCAATCTGGACCCGCGCAATCTCCCCAATTATGCTGCCCGTTCCACCCTGCGGATGTTCATTGGACTGCTGCTTTCTACGATTTTCACGTTCATCTATGGCTACCTGGCTGCGCGAAGCAAGCGCGCAGAACGGGTGTTGATTCCACTCCTCGACATTCTCCAGTCGATTCCTGTGCTGGGATTTCTTTCCGTCACCGTAACCGCGTTCATCGCCTTGTTTCGAGGCAGTCTGCTTGGATTGGAAGCCGCGTCCATCTTTGCCATCTTCACCGGGCAAGCATGGAACATGACCTTTTCCTTTTATCAGTCACTTCGCACGGTGCCGGGCGAACTGAACGAGATGACAACGCTCTACCGGCTGTCCAAATGGGAACGATTCACCCGTCTGGAGTTGCCCGCGTCCGTGATAGGGCTGGTATGGAATGGGATGATGAGCTTCGGCGGCGGCTGGTTTTTTCTTGCCGCGAGTGAATCGATCAGTGTTTTGAATCGCCAGTACACTCTACCTGGACTTGGCTCCTATGTAGCCACAGCGATCGCGGCCAAGGACATGACCGCTATATGGTGGGCGATCGCCACGATGGTCGTTCTTGTTTTGCTCATTGACCAGTTTTTCTGGAAGCCTCTTGTCGTCATCGCCGACCGTTACAAGCTGGAACTCAGTACGGGCGAGGAGCGCCGCTTCTGGGTGGTCGATCTGTGGCGTGCAGCCTCGCTGCCGCGGCGTCTGGAAAAGCTGGCTGGCCCCTGGACGCATGCCTTCGACCGGTGGCTTTCTACTGCTACTCAGGTTTCTGAACGGGTAGAACCTAACAAGCCGTCCAAGACCGGCGACGTGGCCTTCAATGTAATCGCGCTCGCCATCACGATAGGGCTGCTGGGCGCTGCCATGCGTTTCGTATTGTCTGGCGTCGGCCTCAAGGAGGTAGCGCACGCGGCAGTTCTGGGAGTTGCGACCAGCGCCAGAGTTCTCGTTTTGCTCATCTTCAGCACCATTGTCTGGACACCAATCGGTGTGGCCATCGGCCTAAGCCCGCGGCTGGCGCGATTGTCGCAGCCGATCGTGCAGATTCTGGCCTCCTTCCCTGCGAACTTCCTGTTTCCCTTCGCAACGCTCGGCTTCATCAAGCTCGGCATCAGCTTGAACTGGGGCAGCATGCTGCTGATGGCCTTGGGAGCCCAATGGTATCTGCTATTCAATGTGATCGGCGGCGCACAGGCTATTCCCAACGATTTGCGTGAAATGGCCGCCAGCCTCGGCCTGAAGGGCTTCGGCAAATGGAGGTTCCTGATCGGACCGGGCATCTTCGGGACATGGGTGACGGGTGCGATTACGGCATCCGGCGGGGCATGGAACGCGAGCATAGTCTCTGAGCTAGTTTCCTGGGGCAACACCACCCTGAAAGCCAAAGGACTGGGCGCGTACATTGCTCAAGCAACCACACAAGGGGACTGGCCCCGGATCATTCTCGGGGTCGGATTGATGAGTGTCTTTGTTGTCGCGGCAAACCGTCTTGTCTGGAGGCCTCTATATGACCTTGCCCAGAGGAGATATCAGCTCAGCTGATGGGAGTAGAGATGGAAGACCTTTTACACGCCGAACACGTTTCGAAAACCTTCCCGCTGCCCGCAGGGGGCGAACAAACCGTGCTGGAAGACGTGTCGCTGAGTATCGCGCCGGGAGAAGTTGTCGCCCTCTTGGGCCGCAGCGGTTCCGGCAAGAGCACGCTGCTGCGGATCCTCGCCGGTTTAATCGAACCGACCCACGGCATGGTGCTACGGAAAGGTACTAGGCTGAAGGGAGCAAACCCAGACATCGCGATGGTTTTTCAAAGCTTCGCACTCCTGCCGTGGCTCACCGTGCAGGAGAACGCCGAGCTTGGCCTGGCGGCGCGGGGCGTTTCGAAGGAAACTTCCGAGAAGGAGGCCTTGCTTGCACTCGGCATGGTCGGCCTGGAGGGGTTCGAGGGAGCCTATCCGAAAGAGTTGTCAGGGGGAATGCGCCAGCGTGTTGGGTTCGCACGGGCGTTCGTCATGAAGCCGGACGTTCTGATGATGGACGAGCCGTTCAGTGCTCTCGACGTACTTACTGCGGAAAATCTTCGCGGAGAAATCAGCGACTTGTGGGAGAAGGGTTGTTTCCCATCGAAGAGCATCCTGGTCGTCACGCACAATATTGAAGAGGCGATCCTGCTGGCCGATCGAATCGTCGTGCTTGGCACGAATCCGGGGTGTATCCGCGGCGAGGTGCGCGTAGATATCCCGCGACCGCGCGACAAGAATGGCCCACGGTTCAAGTCATTGGTGGATCATATCTACACGGTGATGACCAACCCTCAGGCACCGGTCGAAGACCTTCCGACCAAGAAGCAATCGAGCCGCTTCCCGATGCTGCCTCATGCCCGCTCGGGAGGGATCAGCGGCTTTCTTGAGATTCTCCATGATCGTGGCGGCAAGGAAGATCTGCCTAAGCTCGCAGGAGATCTTCGCTTGGAAATCGACGACTTGTTGCCCGCAATCGACGCCGCGGCAATGCTGGGTTTTGCCAGTGTTGCTGAAGGCGACGTAATGATTACCGATGCCGGGAAACAGTTCGCCACGGCGGGTGTGCATCGCAGCCACGAAATTTTCAAACAACAGTTGCTCCGCCGGGTGCCCATCGCGACTGCGGTCGTGGGCATGATGGAGCAAAAGCGCGATGGCATGATCGGAAAGGAGTTCCTGCTGGATATCCTCGACGAACATTTCTCCGACTCAGAAGCCGAGCGACAGTTCCAGACCCTTGTCGACTGGGGTCGTTATGCACACCTGTTCGAATACGATGCCGATGAAGAGCGGTTGTACAGGGCTGCACCTGAGGCACTCGAGCAATGAAGGAGTTCAACCGGAATTGGGAAGGGCTCCGCTCACAGCGGTCTATCTGAAAATGAAATGATTGGGAATGAATTGAATGGCCAGAGATTCTTCTCTCGCCATTCAAGACCTCGCCGAGCTTGGCGCCCGGGAGATACTCAAGGCGGAACACCCCGAACAGATCCGCTCAATCCTGAGTATTCTCGCAATTCGAAGGGGCTCGGTGTCCACGCCCGGTTTGCTGCCAACTTCAACTTTAGAAATGGAGCCCGGCCGAACTTTGGGCTCTCCGGACGCTTTCATCGCCCCCGGAAGACTGAAAAGGGCCACCCCCGGGCGGCCCTGGTTCAATCAAGTATGCGGGGCTTTCTACCACCGTCCCCACGCCCGGCTGATATAGTCCGACAGCGTCATGCTGATCAGCGCAATGAAGGTAAAGAGCCCGGCGCACACCGTAAGCTTGGTCAATTTGGTGCTGTACTTGACATGCATGAAGAACAGCACCACAAGCACCGCCTTGATGACGGCAATGGCCAGCGCCACAATGGGATTGAAGATTCCCAGTTCAAGAAACGCCGCACCCACGGTTAGCCCTGTGCACACCAGCAGCGCCAGAAAAATGGCGATGTAGATCGCGGGGCTGACAACGTGGTGCTGCGATTCTTCGATTTCCTTTTGATCGCTCATAGTTCAGATCCTTTTTTGAGCTTCCGGATTACTCAGGCATTCAATCCCGGAGCGGTCCGGCTCAGTCAGTTTGCGTGTCGGCTAATCAGATACAACAGCGGGAACAGGAAGATCCAGATGATGTCGACGAAGTGCCAGTACAGGCCGAAGTTCTCGACAAACGTCACATGCCCCGCCGTGTACGCACCGGCGCGCGCTCGGAAGATCATGTATCCCAGAAGAGCGATGCCGATGATCATGTGCAGCGCGTGCATGCCGGTCATGGCAAAGTAGAGCGAGAAGTAGACTTCTGTGTGCCGCGCCATATCGAGCGCCAGCGGTTTGTCGTGGTACTCGTTGTAGATCTCCGGGTCAGAGGCCGGATCAAGAAATGATTGCAGGCTGTAATGGAAGCCAGGCACGTGGTGCTTCTCGATCTTTTCCTTGTACTCGATCGTCTTGATGCCCAGAAAGCCCAGTCCCAGGATGAACGTGAGCACCAGGCACAGCACCAGACCCGACTGCTTGCGGACCTCCGCGCACCACACGCCCATAGCCATGGTAAAGCTTGAGGTAATCAGCACGGCCGTGTTCAACGTGCCCCAGAAAATATTCAGCTGGTGCGAGGCGGCCACAAACGCCGGGTAGTACCAGTTGCGATAGATCAGGTAGGCGGTGAACATGCCGCCAAAGAACATCACTTCGGTCAGCAGGAAGAGCCACATCGCGAAGCCGGCAGCATCGGCCTGCTGTGCGGTGTTCTCAAAGTGATGGCGCAGGTAGGGCGGATGTTCTCCGTGAGCGTGTTCAGCAGCCCCGTGGGCAATGGCTGTGCTATCCGACACTGGCCACCTCTTTTTCTTTCTGTTTTTCCAGCCACTCGTAATCGTAGGCTTCGTGATCCATGATCGGCGTCACCAAAAAGTTCTCCGTCAGCGGAGGCGATTGAGTCTGCCACTCGAGCCCCGTCGCCTGCCAGGGATTGTTGCCGGCAATCTCGCCGTACTTGAGCGACCAGGTCAGGTAGAGAAGCGGCAGCAGGTAGCCCACGCCCAGAATCGTGGCTCCGGCCGTTGAGAACACATTCAGCACCTGGAACTCAGGCGGGTAGGCTGCGTAGCGTCG
>DATDLS010000418.1:0-2825 GCA_036519195.1 Occallatibacter sp.
ACCGCACCGGGCCCGGCCTCCGGCTCGCGCAGTTGGCGAAGCAGATCTTCCAGGTCTTTCCCCGCGGAGACGCCGCTCCACTCCCGCTCGTTCTGGGATTCGACAGCAGTCGCGCCCGCCTCCAGGCTAATGCCCGACAGCATGCGCATGCCTTCAAAGAATGTGAGGCCGCCGCTTCGCGTCTGGCGTTCGACTTGCTTCCAGTGCTTCAGTGCTTCGGCCAGTTTGTCGCGATCGACCTCGACCCATTTGCCCCGGAGTAGAACCAATCCGCCGGAAGAGCCGAGAATCTCCTGGAGTTCTTTCTCGCCGAGCGGTTCGCCGTCGAGGACGGTAGCGACGGAGAACTTCAAAAGCGCTTCTTTGCCGAGGTTACCCTTGGTGCTGCCCCCAATCTTCACGCTGACGACAGGGCGTGGCGGGTGCGCTGCCTTCCACCAGTCGGGCACATGGACAATCAGGCCGCTCTCTTCGAGCGCGGGTATGCTTTGGAGGAACAGATATGCCTCCCGGGGTGTCCAGGCCAAGGGCTGATAGATCTCACTCGAATCAGCAAGTTTCTTCACCCAGGGACTGCGTTCGCCTGCCTGCTGGACTGGCTGCAGCAGCGTGAGCAACGCTGAACGGTTCCTGGCTCCCGCGTACTCCTGAAGCGCGCGGCCCAATGGCAGGTGCTGCACCTTGCCATGCACAGACAACCGGTTGGCGTAGGTGGCAAGAAACGCGAACGGATACTCCGGATCGCGCTTGTTCTCGGCCAGATGAAATGTCACTCGTCCCACAGTGCGCCAGACGGGATTCAACTCGCGCAGGTAATCCTGAATGCCAAGCCCTGATTCCTTAGCGGTCTGTCGCACCAGGCTGTCCAGTTCCGCCCACCAGTCCAGGAGAGAGTCTGTGTTCAGATATTCGAGCCCGAGCATCGGAGGGGCCGACAAGACCATGGCTGCCAGTTCCCCTGGTTCCGGAACCGGAACA
Source organism: Occallatibacter sp. (assembly GCA_036519195.1). Lineage (GTDB taxonomy): Bacteria > Acidobacteriota > Terriglobia > Terriglobales > Acidobacteriaceae > Telmatobacter. The sequence continues at coordinate 979 of DATDLS010000418.1, forward strand.
GGCGGCACTTCGGCCGTATTGGCAATCTCCGGTGTGTGGCAGAGCCGCGTCAGGTAGCGGATGGCGAATTCGCGCGCAAAGGCAAACTCCGGCTCTAGAGCCGATTGCAATTCTCGTGTCGCCAAGTGCAGCAAGCCCCTTGCCTGCGACTGAGCAAATGCCTGCTGGACCCGCTCCGACCAGGGCTGGTTCAGCGGAGCCTGCGCTAAGGACAAAGGAACAGCAAGCAGCCGTCCATGAGGAGAAAGGGAAAGGGTTATATCCATCGGGGCAATCGCGAGAGGTAGAACTTGGCTGGAAACAATCTCGCACATGTGCTGGCCCGACCGCAACAGATGCCGCGCGCGACTTGCCGCCTCGTGTTCGATTCCCGGTCCCCACGAATGAGCATCCGTTCGAGATCATCACGTCAACTTGTTGCAGCTAAACGACATCGGGCGGAGCGTCCGGCAGTCAGGCTCCCCGATCCTGCGCTTATCTCATTGTCGGCGAGCAGCACAAGGGGTTCAATGAGCTCTCCAGTGACTTGCTCGAGATTTACCAACCGCCAAGACCTGATCCACCCTAGGATCGTCGAGAAGCTGAAGGCCTGGAGCAAATCCACTGAAGCGGAAAATCTGGGGACGCCAGGCACAAGTTCTTCCGTCACGCGACGGATCTGCCCTCGCGCGAGTCCACGACCTATCCTGGCGTTGTATTGGAGGGGATCGAGGCGGCGCACAAAACTACCGCTAGCGCGGAACGCTCTGTCATCGATGACAGAGCGTTCCTTAGCGTTCGGTGCGACGTTGCCGCGATCAAGCCGTTGAAGTTCCTCAAGGGCCTCGACGCTGCCTATCGGCCCGCGGAAATGCTAGCAAGAAAAACAGAATGCGTATCAGAACGAACTCGAGAAGGAACCGAGCACGTGGAGACTTGCCCACGAGAAGAACTTCTATACGGTACCCTGCAACAGACTTCCCGCCTCTCTTAAAGTTCTCATAAAAATGACGATGGCCGCGCAACCGGGAGCATCGTTTCAAGAAACAATGGATTGCGCCGTGGGGCCGATCCACAATTTGAGGCTTCCCGTACGGGTTCTGCGTGTTTGGGTCGCCCTCACGGTGGTTCGAAGTCGTTTAGAACCTACCTGCGTTTCGCCAGCCAGCCGATCACAATGCCGATGCTGATGCCGACTGCCAGCGTCACCGTGATCGTTTCGATCGGATGCCGCTGCAGGCGCTTGGTCGTATCGTCGAAGAGTTCCTCAGCAGCGTCGCCACTTTCCTTCACAACGCGCTTCGTTGCTGCCACGCCATCTACAAATGCATCGGCAACCGCAGAGGTTACGCGGGAGGCCTGACGCGCCGATTCGGCGAGGTGATCGCCGGCTTGTTCCAAGATTGTTTGTGTCATAGTTGCCCTTTTCCTCTGTTGCGCTGGTGTTTTGTTGGATTTCCAACGGCGTTTCCACGCTGCCGGCCCATTTCTAATTGGAGGCGTTTGTCCGAATGGCGGTTGTCCCAACCCATTTCAATCCTCATAATGCCTGGATCACGTCATCGAGAACTGCTGACATTCTAATCTCGCGGCGGCCTAAAGCATGAGCACAACGGGTAATTTCTGGGTGAGGGGTCCGCTTTGAGGTCGGGACCATTTCCCAAAGGCCGTCCTTAGGCAAGCCCGATCGGCGGATATTTCAGAGGATGCTCAGGGGCAGTCATTTTCAGGCCATCCAAGGTGAGAGGAATCTCTCCGGGCTCGCTTCCAGCGTCGGTAGTAGCGCTTCCAGTGTCGAGATCGCGAAATATCCATCGTTTAAGCATGCGATTTGACGTCGACATACCGAGGCAGGCAGGAAGCGCTCA
>DATDLS010000419.1:0-14853 GCA_036519195.1 Occallatibacter sp.
GTCGACACAGCGTGCTCCAGTTCGCTCGTTGCGGTGCACCTGGCCTGCCAAAGCCTGCGGACAGGCGAATGCCGCATGGCATTGGCTGGCGGTGTAAACACCATCCTGTGGGTTGACAACACGATCAGTCTCTCGAAAGCACACATGCTGGCGCCCGATGGGCGCTGCAAGACCTTCGACGCGGCCGCAGACGGTTTTGTGCGCGCCGAGGGTTGCGGCATGGTCGTGCTCAAACGTCTTTCCGATGCCATCGCCGACGGCGATCGCGTTGTTGCGACAATACTAGGGAGTGCCTGCAACCAGGATGGCCGAAGCAGCGGGCTGACGGCGCCGAACGGCCCGTCGCAAGAGGCGGTGATCCGCCAGGCGCTCGGCCGTGCACGGATTGAAGCTTCCCAAGTCGGTTATGTAGAAACCCACGGCACCGGAACTTCGCTCGGGGATCCGATTGAAGTACAGGCGCTGGGCAACGTGCTCTGCAAGGATCGTCGCCCCGACGATCCGCTCCTTTTGGGCTCGGCGAAGACAAACATCGGTCACCTCGAAGCGGCCGCAGGCGTTGCCGGACTCATCAAGGCGGCGCTGTGTGTGGAGCGCGGAAAGATTCCCGCTCACCTTCACTTCAAGACACCGAACCCGCATATTCGCTGGGAAGACTATGCCCTATCCATTCCTACTGCTTCGAGGGAGTGGAACAGCGGACGGGGGCGCATCGCGGCGGTGAGTGCTTTTGGCTTCAGCGGAACCAACGCGCATCTGATTGTGGGCCAGGCGCCCCAAATCCCCGCGCCGCCGTCCGCCGTCGAGCGGCCATTGCATCTGCTCGTCCTGTCGGCACAAAATCAGAAGGCCCTTGAAGAGTTGGCGGCAGTTCAGGGGAACTACCTTGCCGCAAATCGAGATGCCGACCTGGCCAGCGTGTGCTTCACCCTGAACACCGGACGGGCTCACCTGAATGAACGAGCAGCGCTTACGGCCAGTTCGGTCGATGAGCTTTGCGGCAAGCTTGAGAACCTCTCGACCGGCAACGTGGCCTCAACGATTGCCCGCGGAGAATTCACCGGAGGCGGCGCGCCGGAACTGGTTTATCTTTTTACGGGCCAGGGCTCCCAGTATGTAGGGATGGGTCGTGAGTTGTGGTTGACGCAGCCGACGTTTCGTCGTGCTCTGGACGAATGCGCAGGGTTGTTGGAACGAGACCTCGATCGGCCACTTCTGGATGTGATGTTCTCCGGGGATGGTTCTCTGTTGCAGCAGACGGCCTACACGCAGCCGGCGCTTTTTTCTCTGGAGTATGCGCTCTATCAGCTCTGGCAAAGCTGGGGACTGAAGCCTTCTGGGGTGCTGGGACACAGCGTAGGCGAATATGCCGCCGCGTGCGTGGCGGAGGTGTTCAGTCTCTCGGATGCTCTGAAGCTGATTGCTGCCCGGGGCCGCTTGATGCAGGCTCTGGCACCGGGGGGCGCTATGGCCGCAGTGCTCGCCAGCTCCGAGCAGGCGAGCGACGCGATCGCAGCGTATGGCGGGCGAATTTCGATTGCGGCGTTGAACGGCCCGCGCAACACGGTGATCTCTGGAGACGGTGAGGCGGTGGAGGCTGTTGTTGCGCAACTATCCGTCGCCGGGATCGCCGCTCAACGGCTCGAAGTGTCGCATGCGTTCCACTCGATACGGATGGAGCCGATGCTGGACGAATTTGAACGGATCGCGGACCGCATCTCCTACCACCCCCCCAAGCTGGCCTGGGCGTCGAATGATACCGGCCAGATGGTGGCCGGCGATCAGGTCTGCGGTGCGTCGTATTGGCGGAACCAGATTCGCCAGCCGGTGCGCTTTCAGCAGGGGATCAGAACGCTGTTCGACCAGGGCTACCGGACATTCGTAGAACTGGGTCCGCATCCGGTGCTGATCGGGATGGCAAGCCAGTTTGTCGAGGACCCCCAACTGAGCTGGGTGAGCACCCTCAGGCGCAATCGGGAGCCGTGGCCGGAGCTATTGTCGGCCGTGAGCGCCTTATACGTGCGCGGCAGCAGGATCGACTGGCAGGCATTCGACCAGGACTACTCACGCAAACGACTCGCCCTGCCAACCTATCCCTTCCAGAGAGAACGGCTGTGGATCGACCAGAGCTCGCCGAAATCGCACGGATCGGCGCCGTCGGCCGGCCGGTGGAAGTCAGCCATAGAGCGTGCATCGCGGCAGGCTCAGAATGTGCCTATCGACATGGACCTGGGCAGATTCGCCGCCAAGTGGGAAGCTTTGGAAGCGCTGACTGAAGCCCAGATCATCCAGGCGCTGCGTGAATTCGGGCTATTTCTTCATGAGGAAGAACGGCATTCGATCGAGCAGATTCTCATTTTCGCCGGCATCGGCAGATCGTACGGCGATGTGATCTCGCGCTGGCTCGAACGCCTCACAATGTGTCGGATTCTGGTTCGGGAGGAGGACGAATATATCTCGCGTCAGCCGTTGCCAGAACCGGAGCTCCGCCTGGCGTTAGAAGAGGCCCGCAGAGCGCTCACAGACGACCCGGAGCTTTGGAACTACATCGAGCGCAGCTGTGCGTCCCTGAACTCAATCCTGCGCGGAGGATTGAATCCTCTGGACGCACTTTTCCCCGGCGGCTCGTTTGAGACAGCGGAGTTCCTGTACCAGAAATGGACGCTCCCGCGCTATTTCAATGCGATCTTGCAGAGTGCGCTCGAGTCGATTGCCCAGACCGTCGCGCGCGACAATCGTTCGCTGCGCGTGTTGGAGCTTGGCGCCGGAACGGGCGGTACGACCGCCTCGATGCTCCCGGCTCTGGCGGAAGTCGACGCGGAGTACTGGTTCACGGACCTCTCGGATTTGTTCCTCGCACGTGCCGAGCGGAAGTTCAGCGGTTATCCTTTCGTGCGGTATCAGATTTTTGACCTTGACCGTGATCTGGACGAGCAGAGCATGCCAGCGCATGCGTTCGACGTTGTCATCGCAGCCAATGTTTTGCACGCCACCCGGGACCTGGGGTCGACACTCGAACGGGTGAAATCGCTGCTGGCCTCCGATGGTGTCCTGCTCGCTTTCGAGGTCACCGAACATCTGCCATGGTTTGATGTTACGGTCGCTCTGATTGAGGGCTGGCAGAAACATGCCGATGATTTGCGCCAGCGGCATCCGCTCCTCAAACCGGATGCTTGGGCCAGGGTGCTGGGAGAACATGGCTTCGAGGCCGTCGAAGCCTTTCCCGCGCCCGGATCGCCGGCAGAAATCCTCGGGCACCATGTGCTGCTTGCGCGCGGGCAGGGTCTTGATCATCGAGCGATGCCGGCCCTTCGCTTCGGCACCGCGGTCGAAAAACCGGCCGTTGCTCCAGCGGATGCGCAACCGGGTAGAGAGCCCCATGGTCTGATCGAGCGGCTGGCGACTCTGACTGCGAGGGAACGGACCGAGGCGTTGGTGGAGTTTGTCCGTGGCCATGTTGCCGCGGTGCTGCGCCTGAGTCCGGAAAGGGCTCCGCATCGTACCCAGCGGTTGATGGATATCGGCGTCGATTCACTCATGGCCGTGGAACTGGCCGGCCGCCTCTCGTCTGGCTTAGGCCGGAAGCGGCCGCTGCGCTCAACACTGATCTTTGACCATCCCACGATTCAAGCCATTGCTGAATACGTCGAGCGGCCGGAGCAGGACGGTTCATCGGTCGTTGATAACGACAAGGCGAAGTCAGAAACCGCTCCCGGTGGGGGCAGTCTCGCCCAGAGTCTGACGGATCTCTCGGACGAAGAGGTCGAGCAGGTACTGCTCGCCAAGCTCAGGGAGATGAAGTAGCGGAAGCGGGAGTAAGGTGAGCCGATCAGCTCACCTTGCTCCGTGAAGAGGGTTGCGCGGAAAAGAGCGTGACCAATGAGTTTATTGCTGAACGGACCTCTTAGAATCCCTACACACGGGGGGGCCATTGCTGGCGGGATCAGCGCCAAGGCTGGGAGCTGCTCCGCTGATACACTGACACCGTTGATCCTACCCTTCTCCAGCAAAAATCAACGAAAAGTCGAAATTGACCTGCCGCCTGGTTTCCCGTAGACTAAGAAATTGCGAGGGATGCGGATCGAGCAGCATTCTGACCCCGCATCATCCCCCCTGGGGCTGGCCGTGAAATCCGCCGGCGAACAGGGCCAAAAGATTAAGGAAGATCAATGGCAAACCACGTATCGTCGCTCAAGCGCGCCCGCCAGACCGTCACGCGCACCGAAATCAACCGCGCCAATCGCAGCCGCGTGCGCACCAGCCTGCGGACCCTGCGCGAGGCTCTCGCCAAGGGCGACGTGAAGGCCGCCCAGGAGCAGTACCGCGCCACCGTTTCGGTGCTCGACAAGAGCGTCCAGAAGGGCATCCTGCACGACAACACCGTCTCCCGCTACAAGAGCCGCCTCAACGCGCGCCTCAAGACGCTGGTAACCGCCAAGGCTTAGCAGCACCGAGTTTTAAGTTTCGCGACGGTCAGGAGTAATCCTGGCCGTCGCTGTTTCTGGCCGTCGCTGTTTCTGGATCTCAAGTTTCCTCCTAAGTCACCCGAAACAATCTGATCGCGGGATCAAACCGCGTTGCGGTGGTGTCTAAGCCAGCAGGACTTGACTCCTGATTCCCAGATCGTCACCCACCCATGCCATTCCCGCCGACCCGGCACTCATCCGATCTTTGGCAAAATTCTGGCCCCATCGAGAGCATGAATCCAGCGCGGTCAAAAATATCTTCTGCTGTATTGGTTTGCACCGCTGGCGGCAACTGGATTTGAGCCAGCTGTATCCGGCGAGAGAAATACGGTATTGCTTCTGGTGCCCGAAGATCGAAGTCGACGGCGTCATCTATCATCCCTGACCCATCCAGAACGGAAGTGGAAATGTGATTCGCACACTCCCGCCCCCCCAGATACTCACCACGCCGAACCGAACCATGGCCAAACACCGCTAAGGGACTCGACCTCGTGTTGTTGGCCGGATCAGAACGCCGGTTTTCCTAGCCATCGGAACCGCGCCCAGGACGGCTACAGGGCGGCTAAGTCAAGAAAAGGCGGCAGAATCGCTGAGGCCCAGCGCCACGCTCCAAAATGGTATCCCAATCCCGAAGTCACCCGCAGGGCCCAGGCATCCTGACGGCAAAAAAGCACAGACGCCGGAAGCGCGACAATCACACTCGCAAACGCGATCAAGCTGAACGCCCGGAAGTGAGTCCACTGGCCGAAGGCCGCAATCACCAGGCCTGCCCCACTTACAAGGGTCCCAATCAGAAAAATCGCTGCAATCGCCGCTTATCCGACCTCCCGATTCGCCAAGTCCAAAAGCAAATCCAAAGGTCTGGCAACCCGCAACCCCAGAGCAAGCGAACAGCAGAACAGAAAACGGAAATCAGACAAACTTGCCTGTCAGGTTCATCGAATCCCTCAGTCGAGCCGCTCGAAAATCCCCGCTGCCCCCATCCCACCGCCGACGCACATGGTCACAATGCCATAGCGAACCTGCCGACGCCGCATCTCGCTGAGCAGCGTGGCGGTCAATTTGGCTCCCGTACATCCCAGCGGATGCCCCAGCGCAATCGCTCCCCCGTTCACATTGACCTTCTCCAGATCCAGGCCAAGGGTCCGGATCACGGCCAGCGCCTGAGCCGCAAACGCCTCATTCAGCTCAATTAAATCAATCTGATCCAGTGTCATCCCCGCCCGCTTCAGAGCCGCCGGAATCGAGGTGATCGGGCCGATCCCCATCTCTTCCGGCAAACACCCGGTTACGGCGTAAGCCACCAGCCGCGCCAGCGGCCTAATCCCCAGTTCCTTCGCCCGCTCAAGGTCCATGACCACCACTGCTGCCGCGCCGTCTGAAGTCTGCGAAGCGTTCCCCGCCGTCACCGTCCCCTGAGCTGCGAATGCCGGCTTCAGCTTCGCCAGCGCCTCGGCCGAAGTATCCGCGCGCGGTCCTTCGTCCGAGGCGAACACGTTTTCCGTCACGACGGGCTTTCCCGCCTTGGAACCCGGAACCGCGGAAAGCACCGTCACCCTGACCAGTTCCCCGTCGAACTTGCCCGCTGCCTGCGCCGCCAGAGCCTTCTGGTGGCTGCCGAACGCAAACGCATCCTGATCCTCGCGCGACACGCCATAGTGGCGCGCCACCCGCTCCGCCGTCAGCCCCATGGTCAGCAGCGCGGCGGGATAGTTTTCCGCCAGCCAGGGATTCGGCCTGGGCTTCAGCCCTCCAAACGGCAGCATGCTCATCGTCTCCGCACCGCCGGCAACGACCACCCGGCTGCCCCCGGCCCGGATCCGGAAGTCGGCCTGCGCAATCGCCTCCAGGCCCGAGGCGCAAAGCCGGTTAACCGTCACACCAGGCACCTCCACAGGCAGAGCCGCCCGCAGAGCCACCATCCGCGCCAGGTTCCAGCCCGATTCGCCCTCCGGCTGCGCACAGCCCAGAATCACGTCGTCCACTTCGGCCTTGCTCAGGGCTGGAATTCGATCCAAAGCCCCGCTCAATGCAATTGCGGCCAAATCGTCCGGTCGCACGGTAGAAAGAGCGCCCTTGGGTGCACGCCCGACCGGCGTACGCACAGCGCTGACAATGACGGCTTCCGGCATACCTGTTGCTCCTTGAATTCCTTCGTCTCAACAATTCTCTCGCCGGAACCTAGTCCGGCATCTCTAACCGCGACCAGGCTCCCTTGGCGTAAAAGTGATATGTCGTCGGATGGTCGATCATCGCTTCCGCCACCGCATCGTGATCCACCCGCGCCGGCCGATTCGCCATCCCGTTTTGCGCCTCTTGGATCTGCTCCGGCGTCGCTCGATCGATGCCCCAGTCGAAGCCCAGCGCTCCGGTCGCGCCATGCGCCTGCAGCCGTTCGGTCTCTGTCGTCGAAGCCAAAACCGCCGGCTGTGTTCCTTCCGTATGTTCGCCAAAGAACACCAGCAACGAAACCGTTCCCTGCGCCGAGCAGAGCACCGCCCAGTCTGACGACCCAGCCCGCTCCAGGCTGCCGTGGACCACGTTCTCCGGCCCATGCGCCTCGTAGGTCTGCGGAATCGTGCACCCCCGCCGGTTCAGCGCATCCTGAATCCTCGCCGGCAGTTCTGGAAATGAGTTCACCGGCAAATGCCGAATCAAATAGGGCGTCGACCGGCCCGCAATCACAACCTTGCCCTGCTCATTGAGCGGCGGGGGCATTGGCTGCGGTTGTTGCGCCGTGAGCAGAAAGCAGGCGCTGAACACTCCGGCAGGAACCCAAACGCGCCGACCTATTCCACATCGCGGATAAATTGCTCGCACCATTCCTCAGCTTCCGCTTCTTGCTCCATGTCGGCCGCCTGCTGGCGGTACCCCTCAGCCAAAGAATCTTGGATTTTCTCGTCGCTCGCTTTCGATACCCCGTCACTATTCCATAAGGTCTTGGCCGGTTCACGAGTCGTCGCCAAATAATTCCTGTCGAGCTTACTGCAAAGCCTAATTCCGCAGCGGCTTTCCGGTCTTAAGCGTGAAAGCAATCCGCTCCTGTGTCTTCGGTTCGCCGCACAAGGAGAGAAACGCCTCCAGTTCCAAATCCAGCAGGTACTGCTCGCTCACCAGGGATCCGGCCGTCACCCGCCCGCCGGCGAGAATATACGCCGCCCAGCGGGCCACCTTCCGGTCGTGCTCGGAGGCAAACCCGGCCTCGCCCATCAGATAGACGCCCGTCTCCAGCATCGCCAGCGACGCAATCCCTGGCGAGGGGATCGCGGCCCGCGGCAGTGGCGCCGTATAGCCGGCTTCGGCCAGCGCCAACGCCTGGCACTTCGCATCCAGCAGTTGCCGCTCGCGGTTCAGCGTGATGCGGTCGGCCGGGGCCAGCATTCCGAGCGGCCTCGCCTCGGCAGCCGACGTAGAAACCTTGGCCATCGCAATGGACTCAAATACCCGCTTCAACGCGGTACCAACCTCCTCCGACTGGGCAAACCGCGAGGGCGGATCCTTCGGGTCCGGCGGCGCCAGCTGAGAGGCCTGGTCCAGAGCCCGCAGCAGCATCTCTTTGGTCCCGCCCCCGGCTGGAATCAATCCAACCCCGGCCTCCACCAGCCCAATGTAGGTTTCCGCATGCGCCTGTCGCCGCGCCGCGTGCAGGCAAATCTCCGCGCCGCCGCCCAGCGTCAGCCCGAACGGCGCGACCACCACCGGCCGCGGGCAAAACTTGATCGCCGAGGTCATCTGCTGGAAGGCATGAATCACCGCCGCCACTTCGTCCCACTCGCCTTCCTGCGCCGCCAGCAGCAACTGCATCAGGTTGGCGCCCACGGAAAAATTCTCCCGGTCGCTGGCAATCACGAAACCCCGAAAATCGCGCACCGGGTCCGAATCCGGCTTCAGCACCGAGGAGATCATTTGCAGCACATCCCCGCCAATCGCGTTCTTCAGCGAGTGCAGCTCAATACACCCGATCCCGTCACCCAAATCCACCAGCGAAGCGCCCGCATTCGACCGCACCACCCCCTGCGACCGCCGAAAGTCCGCAACCCGCGCATGCCCCGGCTGTTGCGCGATCGGCTCCCAGGCATCTGTTCCCGGATTAAAGCACTGCGGGGTGTCCGGCGCATACCAGCCGACCGCCACCGCGTCTTGGCTCGCGTGCAACAAGGCCGCAACGCGATCGTTCACCGGCAAACCCAGCGCCTTCATGCGCGCCACCGTCTCGCCCACCCCGGCCGCATCCCACATTTCAAATGGTCCCAGTTCCCAGTTGAACCCCGCCTTCATCGCCCGGTCGATGGAAACTGCGTCCCCTGCAACCTCACCAATCCGCTCCGCCGCCTCGTTCCAAAGCGACGCCAAAAACGGCCACAGAAACTTGGCCGCCTTGTCCTTGGCCGGATCGTTGGCCAGCAGCAGCTTCAACCGCTCGGCCAGGGTCGCCGCGTTCTTGGCCATCTCCAAGGCAGGCAGCGCGGGCTTGGCCGCCGGCCGATAATCCAGCGTGGCCAGGTCCAGCACAAGCCGCACTTCTTTCCCGTCCGCACCGCGGCTCTTCTTGTAGAAGCCTTGTCCCGCCTTGTCGCCCAGCCAGCCGCGCGTCACAATCTCTTTGAGCAGCGGCGAAAACCCGCCCGGTGAGGCGCCCCCGGGAAAATTCGCTGCCACGTGCGCCAGAACATCGATGCCCACCAGGTCCGCCAAGCGAAACGTCCCCGTCCGCGGCCAGCCAATCGCCGATCCGGTCAGCGCATCCACTTCTTCAACCGTCAACCCCTGTTCTATCATCAGGTTGGCCGCGTTGAACATCACCGTCACGCCAATGCGGTTAGCGATAAAGTTGGGCGTATCCTTGGCAAACACCACCTGCTTGCCCAGATTCAGGTCCGCGAATGCGGCAAAAGCCGCCACGACTTTTGCATCCGTTTCCGGGGTCGGAATCAACTCCAGCAGCCGCATGTAGCGCGGCGGATTGAAAAAATGCGTCCCGAAGAACCGCTCGCGTTTTCCCTCGAGCCCCGCCGCAATCTGCCAAATCGGCAAGCCGGAAGTATTCGTCGTCAGCACAGCATGCGCCCCAAGATGCGGCACCACCCTGGCCAGCAGCGCCGTCTTGATGGCCAGGTTCTCCGCCACTGCCTCAATCACCCAATCGCAATTGGCCAGTTTGGGCAGGTCGTCGTCGAAATTCCCCGGCGTCACCAGCGCGGCTGAACTGGAGTCATAAAACGCCGCCGGCTTGGCCTTGGCCAGCGCATCGAGAGCGGCAATCGCCAGCCTGCTCTTGGCGCCTTCGCCCGACGGCGTCATGTCCAGCAGCAGCACCGGAATGCCCGCATTGGCCAGATGCGCTGCAATGCGCGACCCCATGGTTCCAGCGCCCAGTACAGCGGCGCGGCAAACCAGAAACGGTAAAGCTCGTGAAGAGGTTGGTGCGGCAGAACGTCCAGCCTGAGTTGCAACCGGTACGGCGGAGCTCATGCGAATTCTCCCTCATGCAGCTCGGGCTCAGCTCGCCGCCGCGCCCGACGGAAACACTCGAAGCATACGGAAGGCCGCCGCGCAGGGTCAAGGCGACCCATGGGATCCTACGCCGCACGATTCACAATATTCTCAACCTTGCCCGTTCCCGCGGGAGCATACTACGACTATGAAAAACCGCTCCGTCCCTGCGGATATCGTGCTCCCTCACCTCGTCTATCGCAATGTGACACAAGCCTGCGTCTGGCTCTCCCGGGTCTTCGGCTTCGTCGAGCACTACCGCTACGGCGACCCGGTGAGCGGCATCCAGATGCATCTCGGCCAAGCCTGGATCATGATCACCGGCCCGCGCGACGGAACCGAAAGCCCGCTTACCGTCGGCTTGAACACCCAGATGCTCACCGTCTTTGTCGCTGACGTTGATGCCCACTGTGCGCGATCAAAGGAGCAGGGCGCTGTCGTCTGGGAAGAGCTCCACGAAACCATCTATGGAGAACGCCAGTACGGCGTCAAGGATCTCGACGGCCATCGCTGGCTCTTTTCCCGGCACGCCCGCGATATTGCTCCCCAGGACTGGGGCGCCACTGTGGCCAACGAATCTCACTAGCCGACCTCAGGCCGCGCGCAGCGTCAGCACCGTAATCTCCGGCGGGCAATTGAGCCGGAACGGCACCCCAATGGTTCCAATGCCGCGATTGACATAAAGCTGCATGTTTCCCAAGCGAAACAGCCCCTTCACATACTTTTGGCCCATCGGCGGCAGCTCCATCGCACCCAAAAGCGGCAGCCGTACCTGTCCGCCATGCGTATGCCCGCTCAGCATCAGGCTGGCCGCTTGCCCGGAGGGCAGCTTGAGCAGCGTGTCCGCGTAATCCGGCGCATGGCACAGCAGCACCACCGGCTCATGCGCCACGTTGCGGATCGCCGCTGGAATCGTCTTCTCTGGATCCGGCTCACCGTTCACCGGGTCATCCACACCGGCCAGCCAGAATCGTGCGCCCCCGCGCTCAATCGGCACAAACGAATTGCGCAGTACCGCGGTTCCGTTCTCCCGCAAGGCCGCCGTCACCTTCTGCGCGCCCACGCCAATATCATGGTTGCCCATCACCGCATAGCGGTCCTTGCAGTCCAGTTCACGCAGGATTGACCCACATAACCAGGCCGCCTCCACCGAATAGTTCCTGCTGACAAACCCCTCGCTCACAAAATCGCCCGTAAGGAACACCGCCTCGGGCCGCAGCTGGTTCACAACGGTTACCACGTGGCGCAGGAAAAATGGCTCCGTAAAATCATCCAGGTGGATATCGCTCAGTTGCACGATGCGCATGCCGTCAAAGGCGTGATTGAGTCCGGGCAGCCCAAAGTCAAGGTAGGTAACGTCAATCCAATGGCGCGCAATTTCGCCGGAATAAAGTGCCAGCCCCAAAGCTCCGCCGGCACTGGCCTTCAAAAAACGGCGTCGCGTGACGGGCGGCTGGGAAATCGCTTGAAAAACGGCCATATTTCAATCCTACACAGTCTTTGTTAAGGATCACCACTTCCAGCCCCGGCGGCGAGGGCCTCGGGAATGGTACCGGCTTTCCAGCCCAAACATGCGTTCCCACCCCAAACATACGGTCCCACCATGGATGCGAGGGTTTTCCCCCGGATGCACGGATGATTGCAAACTGAGCTCCCCCCTCCTCGGACGCCGTTTGACCCCCTCCGCCCAGGGGAACTAGCTTGGAAGAAGACAAGACCCGCATCTGCACCTGCCCCGGGGTTGTCCGGCGGCCAGAGGTCGATCCGCAATCGAACAAGGAGAATGGATGCAAAGCAGAATCCGAACCGCAGCCCTGACGCTCGGACTGGCAACAGCATTCCTGGCCTGTGCGTCATCCGCCAAGGCCCAGGACCTGAAGAGCTTCGAGCAGAGAATCACCACCAAGGTGCTGCCCAACGGCCTCACCATCCTCATCTGTGAGCGGCCCGATGCGCCCGTCTTCAGCTATTCCACCTTCATTGATGCCGGCGACGTGAATGACCCGTCCGGCCAGAGCGGCCTCGCCCACATGTTCGAGCACCTGGCCTTCAAGGGCACCAGCCAGATCGGGACCACCGACTACCCCGCCGAGAAGGTCGCACTGGCCAAGGTAGAGGCCGCCAACGACGCCTACGAAGCCGAATATCTGAAGCCCGTCGGCCGCGACCCGGAGAAGCTGGCCGAGTTGAAGAAAGCCTTCGTCGAGGCCCAGGCTGAGGCGCACAAGTTCGTCATTCCCAACCAGTTCACTGATATAGCCGAGCGCAACGGCGCCGAGGGCCTCAATGCTGAGACCGGCCTCGACAACACCTTGTACTTCTGGTCCATGCCGGAAAATCGCCTCGAACTGTGGGCCTGGATGGAAAGCAGTCGCCTCGCCGACACCGTGCCCCGCGAATTCTACAAGGAGCGCGACGTCGTCATCGAAGAGCGCCGCATGCGCACCGACTCCAACCCTGAAGGACGCATGTTCGAGCAATTCCTCGCCACCGCCTACGTAGCCCACAACTACGGCCGCAGCGGCATCGGATGGCCCAGCGAAGTCAGCCAGATCAACGCCACCGAAGCGATGGCCTTCCACAGGAAGTATTACGTCGGCGGCAACATCGTGGTCGCCGTCGTCGGCGACGTCAAAGCTGAGGAAGCCATGCCCATGCTGGAAAAATACTTCAGCCGTGTGCCCGCCGGGCCCAAGCCCGAGGAGATGACCACCGTCGAGCCTAAGCAGTTCGCCGAGAAGACCGTCGTCATTCGCGATCCCAGCCAGCCGGTCTATATCGAGGGCTATCACCGCCCTTCCTATCGCGATCCCGATAACGCCGTCTATGACGCCATCAGCGACATCATGTCCAACGGCCGCGTCTCCCGCCTGTACCGCAGCCTGGTCCGCGACCAGCAGATCGCTGCCGAAGCCGAAGGCGTCAGCCCCTACCCGGGCGACAAGTATCCTGGCCTGTTCGTCTTCTTTGCCGCGCCGCTCCCCGGCCACACGCCGGCAGAGATGCGCGAGGCCATCCACAAGGAAATTGAGAAGCTCAAGACCACGGACGTTACCGACGACGAGCTCGCCATGTTCAAGACACGTACCCGCGCGGACCTCTTGCGCGGCCTTGCCGACAACCAGGGCCTGGCCAATGACCTCGCCGAGTACCAGACCCGCTACGGCGACTGGCGCGAGCTCTTCCTCGAACTGAATAAGGTCGACAAAGTGACCAAAGCCGACATTCGCCGCGTCGCCAACCAGGTGTTCGTCTCCACCAACCGCACCGAAACCTGGATCGAAACCGCCGCCCCAACCGCCCAGAAACCCGATGCCGGCAAAACCGGGGGTGCGCAATGACCGCTCAGTCCCGGTTTCTTGGCTTTCGAAGGGCACCTTTTCAGCCCAGCCCTAAAGACGGCACGAGGTACGCGGCTTTAGCCGCTGAAGGAATGCGCATGACTGGAAAGACTCATCCTGGCGTCGTAGAAGAATTCTCCGGCCGGCTCGCTGTTTGCATCCATCGTCGCGCCTTCCACGCCGCCGCCATCGCCCTTCTCGCCTGCTCGGCACTCGCCTCTGCTGCCCAGCAGGAAAGGCCCTGGGAGAAGATCCCCATCCCCAAGCTGCACGAGTTCAAGCCGCAGCAGCCCAAGCGCATTGAGCTCAAAAACGGCATCGTACTTTTCCTCCAGGAGGACCATGAGCTGCCTTTCATCTCCGGGTCCGTTCTCATCCCCGGCGGCTCGCGTGATGAAGACCCGGCCAAAGCCGGCCTCATAGGCCTGTACGGACAGGCGTGGCGCACCAGCGGCACTGCCAAAATGGACGGTGACGCCCTCGATGACCTGCTCGAAGCCAAGGCCGCCCACATCGAAACCGGCGGCGACGACGACTCCACCGCGCTCTCCTGGGACTCGCTCAAAGGCGACGCCGATCAGGTCTTTTCCCTTGCCCTCGACCTGCTCCTTCACCCCAAATTCAACCCGGAAAAACTCGCACTCGCCCAGCAGCAGGAAGCCACCGGCATCGTCCGCCGTAATGACGATGAGTCGGCCATCGCCGAGCGCGAATCCGCCAAGCTGATCTACGGCGTAAACAGTCCCTACACGCGTCAACCGGAACTGGCGACCATCGGCGCCGTCACCGTCGACGACCTGAAGGCCTGGCACGAGAAAACCATCGGCGGCAGGCTCATCATCGGCATCAGCGGTGACTTCGACCCGGTCGCCATGGAAGCCAAACTCCGTGCCGCCTTTGAAGGGCTGCCGCAAGCCAAGCCCACCCCCGCGCGCCACGATCTTTTCGCCGGCCCCACCCCGGGCGTTTACTTCATCGACAAGCAGGACGTGAACCAGTCGAACGTGGAGATCGTCGGCATCGGCACCGATCGTCATAACCCCGACGTCCCCACCCTTGCCGTGATGAACCAGATTCTCGGCGGCGGCTTCGCCAGTCGCCTCTTCCAGAAGGTGCGCACTGAGCTCGGCCTGGCGTATGAGGTCGGCGGCGGTATCTCCTTCGCCTACGACCATCCCGCCGAATTCCGCACCGTCGTGCTCACCAAGAGCCCTTCGACCGTCGACGCCACCAAGGCCGCTCTGGGCGAAATTGCCGGACTCACAAGCAAGCCCTTCACGGAAACCGAACTGGCCCGCGCCAAGGACAATCTCCTCACCTCGTTCCTGTTCCGCTACGACACCCGCGACAAAGTCCTCGCCGAACGCGAGCGCCTGGAGTTTTACGGCTATCCTGCCGACTACCTCGAGACCTATAAAGCAGCACTCGAAAAAGTCACCGTCGCCGATCTCGATCGAGTCGCGAAGAAGTATATTCATCCGGACAAGCTGGCGGTCCTGGTCGTCGGCAATGGTCCGGAGATCAAGCCTGGGCTGGATGATTTGAATCTCGGC
>DATDLS010000420.1:0-6895 GCA_036519195.1 Occallatibacter sp.
GAAACGCTGGTGGCGCCGGTGCCGCGCTTGCAGATCATGATCGGTCGCACGCTGGGCGGGGCGACCGTCGCCGTGCTGCAAGGGCTGCTGGTGACCCTGGTCTGCGTGATCGCCGGCTTCCGGCCAGTGAACATCAGCCTGGTGCCGCTGGCGCTGGGGTTCATGCTGCTCATCGCCATGGTCTTTGCAGGCCTGGGCGTAGCGGTTGGCTCAAGCCTAGAGGACATGCAAGGCTTTCAGCTCATTATGAATTTCCTGGTGATGCCCTTGTTCTTTCTTTCCGGCGCACTGTTTCCGCTGGACGGTCTGCCTAAGGTGCTCGCGGCGGTCACGATGGTTGATCCGCTGTCCTACGGCATCGATGGCATGCGCTCGGTGCTGCTCGGCCGATCGCACTACGGCGGAATGGTCGACCTGGAGGTGCTTGTTGGCGTGGCCGTGGTATTCATCATGATCGGAGCCTATCGCTTCTCGAAGATCGAGATCTAGCGCATGGCCCGTCAACGCAGTGAACAAGCACACGAACGCGTATTGCGCGCGGCGCTGGGACTGTTTGGCGAACGCGGCATCGACGCCACCAGCATGGATCGGATCACCCAGGCTTCCGGGGTGAGCAAAGCGACGATCTATCACCACTGGCCGAATAAGGAAGCGCTGCTGATGGACGTAATGCTGATGGTCAACGGGCTCGACCGCGATCCGGAAGATATCGATTCCGGCGACCTGTGCGCCGATCTGGCCACGGTTTTGAGCCGGCGTCCGCCCGATGAGTTTGACGCTGCGCGCGAGCGCATGATGCCGGCCATGATCGCCTACTCTGCGGTGCATCAAGAGTTTGGCGTGGCGTGGCGGCACCGCGTGATGGAGCCGTCGCGCGTTTGCCTCAGGCGCATCCTGGAGCGAGGCATCAAGCGGGGCCTGCTACCGGCCACGCTCGATATGGACGCCGCCATGGCACTGCTTCTCGGGCCATTGCTTTATGGGCACGTCTTCAACCGGGGCAGGCAGCCGGGATGCCTTGATCTGGGCCACGTGGCGGCGGACTCGTTCTGGCGCGCGCATGGCATGGATCGAGAGAAGAGCCCCGCCTCAGGCGAATGACGAAGTTGCAACTCAGCCGCGAGCACAGGAACCTGACTACGGGATAGAAGGCGAGGCGGAAGGCGATCGGAAATGGACCCAGTTGCGTCCGCCGACCTCACGCGCATCGCAGATTGGCGCTGAAGGTTCAGCTCCGCCGCCTCTGCTGGTCGAGGAGGGGCCTGCGATCCCAGGGCGTGGTGCTCCGTGGTTCCTCGATGGGCGCGCAGGTTTACGGTGTATTCCCCGGACCGGCGCGGACGCCAAGAAAGCGGCGACACTGCGCCCTAGGCGGTCGAGCGGGAGTCAGAAGATCTCGCGGCCAGGTTGCGGCGATCGGTCAACCCGTCCATCTGCTGGGCCATTCAGGCGGCGGAATTCTGGCACTGCCCGGTGCCGGGAGTGGACACCACCTGCTCAGCCGGATGCTCTGGGAACCGGCATTGGTGGTGGAGGGCGCAGGCAAACGGCCAGGCACGGGGATGCTCGCGAAGAAGCAGTCCCTGCCTGCCCTGGGCGATCGCGGGGAACTGGTTGGGATGGCAATCCGCGAAACGCTCGAGTTGCCTGAAAGCGAGATCGCCGCCCTGGCAGCGGGTCGGGGCTGGGAACCACTTCTTTCACTCGCGCTTACTCTTGCCGTATGACTGGATGGTGTGGCGCCAGCCTCTGGCGGAGCCACGGGTGCACGCGGTGCCGACACGCAGCCTGCTGCTGATCGAGTCAGAAAGTCCGCAATGGCTGCAGAGGGGCGCAGAAGCGGTTTTTGCTGCCCGGCCCGACGCCAGGCTTGAGGTGCTTAGAGAGCAACAGCAACTGGCCACCGTGACCGCGCCGGAGCGGTTCGCACAACCGGGAGCCGCTTTTGTCGATAAAGGCTGAAGACAGCGCACGCTGTGGGACGCGACCACCGCGTGAAGCTGCATCCCGGATTCGGCCGCGGCATCCAAGCGAACATGGAATATCGACTGCTGGGAGGCTCAGGCCTCAAGGTTTCTGCTCTTAGTTTTGGTACCGGTACGTTTGGGGGCGGCTCGGAATTCTTCAAGGCTTGGGGTGCAACCCAAGCGGCTGAGGCCAAAAAGCTCATCGACGTCTGCTTGGAAGCCGGTATCAATCTCTTCGACACCGCCGATGTCTACTCGCACGGGAAATCGGAAGAGATTCTCGGCAAAGCGCTCAAAGGCAAGCGCGACCGCGTACTCATTTCCACCAAGGCCACGTTCCGCTTTGGCGATGGGCCAAACGATCTGGGCTCATCGCGGTATCACTTGCGGCGATCTCTGGAGAGCAGCCTGAAGCGGCTGGGCACGGATTATGTCGACATCTACCACCTGCACGGGTTTGACGCCGAGACACCGATCGGCGAAGTCGAAGACACGCTCCATACCTTTGTACGTGAGGGGAAGGTGCGTTACATTGCGGCGTCGAATTTTTCCGGATGGCAACTGATGAAGTCGCTGGCGGTCGCCGACCGTTATGGCTGGACGCGGTTGGTGGCCCATCAGGTCTACTACTCGCTGTTGAGCCGCGAGTATGAGTGGGAGTTGATGCCGCTCGGGCTCGACCAGAAAGTGGGCGCGCTGATCTGGAGCCCGCTGGGCTGGGGAAGGCTGACCGGCAAACTACGCCGCGGGCAGCAGCGGCCCAAGCAGAGCCGGCTGCACAAAACCGCCGAGGCCGGCCCGCAGATTCCCGACGAGCACCTCTACAACGTTGTGGACGCGATCGACAAAGTGGCGACCGAGACGGGCAAGACCGTTCCTCAGGTGGCCCTGAATTGGCTCCTGCAGAGGCCAACGGTTTCGTCGGTGATTGTGGGCGCGCGCAATCAACAGCAGCTCAGTGAGAACCTGGCGGCAGCTGGGTGGAGCCTGACCGCGGAGCAGGTCAGGGATTTGGATGAGGCCAGCGCAGTTCAGCCGATTTACCCCTATTGGCACCAGCGGAGCTCTTTCGCGGAGCGCAATCCGCCTGCAGTGTAGGGAACGGCAGCAAACAGGCGTGAATGGCGAGCAATCAGGCCTCAGGTCTCTCGCCCCGGGGTGCGATTGGACCGGCGCTGGGCGGAGCGAGCGCAGGCAGCAGAAGGAAGGCCCGTGCATCGTGAGGAAGGGACAAGTCTGCCCAGGCGGGGCCAGCGATTTAGGTCCGATTTGTTGTGGCTCGAGACTTCAGCGATCTCTGAAAAGCTTGCGGTCAACAAGAAGCGCCCGGGCGCCGGTTGCACATGCAGACGAACGACTTGGCGGATAGAGCGAAGACTAGACAGCAGGTTCTTTGAGATAGATCTCCGTGTAGTGGAGATAGTTTTTGGCATATTCCAGAATCAGGGCTTGATCCTTGTCTGTGAGCTCGCGGCGAAGCCTGGCGGGAACGCCGGCCCATAACGTCCTCGGCGGCACCACCGTGTGCTCTGGCACCACCGAGCCCGCGGCGATGATCGACCCTGCTCCGATGCGGCAGTTGTTCAGTACCCTCGCGCCGATACCGATCAGGCACTCGTCTTCCACCACGCAGCCATGCACCGTGGCATTATGGCCGATCGTGACCCAGTCTCCGACAGTGACCGAATAGAGATTTCGCTGGCCATGCAGCACGGCACAGTCCTGCACGTTGGAGTTGGCGCCTACGCGGATGGAGTTCACATCCCCGCGCAAAACGGCGTTCATCCATACCGATGAGTGCTCGCCCAGGACCACGTCGCCGATCAGCTGGGCGGACAGGTCGATGTAACAGCTCGAGGGAACCTGTGGCATGCGGCCCTGGTAAGTGCGGATCATGGAGTCATCCTTTTCAAGGTCAAGTCTAGTGCATGCGGATGGTAACCGGAGATGGCGCGGTTACTGTGACGTACGTCACAGCAACCGCGCCCCAGGGTAGGTACGAAAGGGTAAGCGCTTTAAAATTGGGGCGAATCGAGGCAAATTCCCTTGAATCAATAGCAATCTTGAAGTATAAACGTCAGTGAACTTGCCCCGGGACGAAACTATTCCGGTATCATGAAAGAGAGCCATTTGGCGGGTTTGGAGGTGGGATTTCTTGGCAGAGGTTCGCGTACAAGAAGGCGAGCCGCTCGAAAATGCGCTGCGCCGGTTTAAGCGGAAGGTACAGCAGGAGGACATTATCAAAGAAGTGAAACGTCACTCCTACTACCTAAAGCCCGGTGAAAAGCGTCGCGTGAAGGCGGCATTGGCACGCAAGCGGAATCGTAAGAAAGCTCGCAAAGAGGCTGACTAGTTTTAACGTACTTTGTACCGTGGCGCCCCGGCGATCTGCGCTTGAAACATAAGCTACAGATTATCAGCAAGTTAGACAGAGCCGGGGCAGCCAGTATTGTTGCATCTCGATTCATAAAATATGCGCGTAGATCGCATATAAATTTATTCAAGTCTCCCGGCAGCTTGGGAGGATCCTAAAAATTTGCCGCTGATTTTTTGCGGCCCGGGCCCTTGTTATACGAGCACGAATGAAGACAGGGAATCGTGAGCGGCGGGGTTTTCTTCAAACATGGCCGATTTCACCGATTCTCCCTTGTCCAGGGAAGCCGGCCATGGAATTCATTGATAGAGTATTGAAATGCAACGACTGCGGCGCCGACTTTGTATTCACGGCGGGTGAACAGTTGTTTTTCCACGATAAGCAATTCAAGAACGACCCCAAGCACTGCAAGCAGTGCAAGGCTAAACGCGTGCGCGGCGGTCCGCGGGTGCGGTCTGAGACTCGGACTACGTGTTCCGAGTGCGGGACGGAGACCACCGTACCGTTCAAGCCGACCCAGGGGCGGCCCGTGCTCTGCCGGTCGTGCTTCCAAAAGCTACCAGGAAAATCACTGGCCGCTGCCAAGCCTATGGTGGCAGAGGCGCCCGAGCCTATTTCAGAGTTGAGCTGACCAGCAGGTCTCTGAGCGCAACCCGGCAGCAAATCCAGCCGCGCGCACCAGCGTGGCCAGCTGCACCCGGTGGCGTTGGTTGTGCAGACGTGTGTGCGCGGCAACCTTGCGCCGCGAAACTATCCACGGCTTGGTGCGATCCATTCAATCGCAAAGGCTCGCTCCAGCTATCGACAAAGCAGGCAAGCCGTCGGCGAAAAACCTCGACCGCCTCGCGATGCACATCGAAATAACGCGTCGAGCGGACCAGAGCGGCCAGCCGTTCGACCCTGCGCAGTTGGATGCTCCAAATAGGCCGGACCAGTTGCAGCACGTTGGTTGAATCGCCAATGTCGCAAGGCAGCTTCAGCAGCGCCGTATCAGCCTCCAGGTGACTGTTTCAAAAGGCCGGCGTCTGTCTCCTCGTTTTAACGGGGTAACTCTTCGAGCGCAATGGCAGTGTTCATCGCTGTTTCCCCGTAGCGCGATGTCCGATATCGCGCCGGTAATACATTCCTTCAAACTCGATCTCTGCCATGGCCTGGTAGGCGCGGTCGAGAGCCCCTTCCAGTGACGTGGCAGCAGCGGTGACGCCCAGCACGCGCCCTCCGGCTGTCACAATCTGGCTACCTATGCGTGCGGAGCCGGAGTGAAACACCTGCGCGCCAGGCACGCGGGCCGCGCTGCTGAGACCAGTGACGGCAAAACCCGTCCTGTAGTTGCCCGGATAACCGGCCGAGCTGGCGATGACGCAGGCGGAAGCTCCCTGCGCCCAGCGCAGTTCCGTCTGGTCCAGCCGGCCGTCGATGCAGGCTTCCAGAGGATCCACCAGGTCGGACTCGAGTCGCACCAGAATCGCCTGCGTCTCTGGATCGCCGAAGCGGGCATTGATCTCAAGCACCTGCGGGCCGCGCGCGGTCATCATAAGGCCGATATAGAGCACGCCGACGAAGGGCGTCTCCTCCTGCGCCATGCCGGCAACAGTCGGCTCGGCGATGTGGCGCAGAATCCACTCGCTCATTGCCGGCTCCAGCAGCGCGTCGGTAGAGTAGACGCCCATGCCGCCGGTGTTGGATCCGGTGTCGCCTTCGCCGATGCGCTTGTGGTCCTGCGCGAGTGCAAGCGCCGCCACGTGTGTCCCATCGGAAAGGCAGAGAAAGCTGATCTCGTCGCCTTCAAGGAACTCCTCAATCACCACCTGGCGTTCCGCCTCGCCCAGCAGCGCGCCGGTAAACAGGCCCTGCGCCGCTTCTATCGCCGTTTGCCGGGAAGTACAGATGAGCACTCCCTTGCCCGCGGCCAGACCATCGGCTTTGACCACGATGGGCGGATGAAAGATCTCGACCGCTTTTTCAAGCTCCTCGGCCGTCGTGCACACCGCGTAGTTGGCGGTGGGGATCGCGTGCCGCTGCAAAAATCGCTTGGTGAAGCCTTTGCTCGACTCCAGCATTGCGGCCGCTCTGGTGGGCCCGAAGACGCGCAGGCCATGCTGCTGCAAGGCGTCGACAATCCCCAGGGAGAGCGGAAACTCCGGCCCGATGATGGTTAGCCCAGGCTGCTCATCGAGTGCCAACTGTACCATCGCATCCAGGCTTTTCAAGTCGACGGGCACGCAGCGCGCCGCGTCGGCTATGCCGCCGTTGCCGGGCGCGCAGACCACCTCGGTGACTCGTTTGCTGCGCCCAACTGCCCAGGCCAGCGCGTGCTCGCGGCCTCCGGAACCGAAGATCAAGACTTTCATGTCAGGTGTGCCCGCTCTCGCTGGCTGGTTTGGTGATTTGGCCAGATGATGAAAGGTTATCTCAGCAAAGCCCCGCCGGGAAGTCAAACGGGGGCTCTTGAAACGGGAATCGACGTATAATCCTGCCATGCTCAAGCGCCTGAATGTCGTCCATTTCCGTTGCTTTGTGAACTTCGAGTTCATTGCCGAACGGAAGCAGTTGC
>DATDLS010000421.1:0-2280 GCA_036519195.1 Occallatibacter sp.
GGCGTTTGGCTACACGGTAGGCCCCATCTTTCTCGGCTTCCTTGCTCAGACGAATCAGGCGTTGATAGGTACTCGGATGTAGGTGCAACATGCGTGGCAGCATAGAGCCTCCCACTTAAGCATAGCACACATGTCCTTTTAATTATGCGCGTATGTATAGCCGCTTGCGAAAGATACACTCGAAGGCCTGTTTCAGATTCATTGATTTCTTGCACGATTGTAGGCCGTCCCTCGATCACAGCCACAAAGTCTTCCAGATCGTGACTTGCCAAGAAGTCGTTCTTCCCCCGGCCACGAAATGCCTCCATTTTCGTGCCGAGGAAGAACGGAGCCGTGATCACTCTGATCGACTGTCCCCCAGGCAAGGCGAACGACATAGCATTCTTCAGTGCGCCTTCGTACCAGACATTTGTATATCCCAAAACGTCTTTGCTGAGTGGGAGAACATCGAGCGTCAATCCATCATTGTGCCAGCGACAGGCAATAGGTTCCTCACTCGCGTCCTCTGTGAACTGCGCTTTGCGCAGCCGTTCTGAAAATGCAATGTAGTCAACGTATGTGGTTATCTCGGCAATAACGTCGACATCATCTGTGCCGCGAATAGGGGCAGCTGCTTTGTCTGTAATCAGCAACCCGAGGGTAACACCGCCAACAAATACAATCTCGTCCAGGAAGGGAGCCAGTTTTGAAATTGCGTACTCCAAGAGGGGCAAATTTGGGTTAGGCATTCAATGCCTTTCGCAGCAGGTCGGTGGCGAGCGTCCGTTCGCGAGTTCTCCCACCTCGGATGGCATCACATAACGCCAAAAGCTCATAGAACCTGTTGTCAAGCAACGAAGCTTTGGGTGCAAACTTAAATAATGGTGCGAATGAGAGTCCTCGCACCGTTCCTTCTGAAAACGGCCAGACAGGTGGCGGCTCTCCATCGTTTAGAAAATGTGATTTGAGGGGCTCCGCGGCGGCGGCGGTGGGAATTCCCCGAACCAGTCCGCCCTTTTCTGGGGGAAAGACGTATCTCATTCCGTGTGCGAGGAATTCCATCAATGCTGGTCGGTTCACCCTCTTCTCGAGATCGGTCCAATAGAGAAGTCCTGACTCTTTGCATCGGTACAGGGATTTGGAGATCTCGCTCGGGGGAACAAAGAGTTCTTGTGACAGTTTTTTGGACATAACCCGTGGCCCTTCTTGAAGGGATAGCTTAAGGAGTACCGCAATGTCCTGACCAAGCATATATGTATCTATAATGTCAAATAAATTTCCGATTTGCAAATCGCAAATTTGAAACCCTAGATTTCTCGAAAGCTTATGGCGAAATCAAAGATGCGTTGGTAAGATTTTCTTACGGTTGGTAAGGAGGATCCCATGAGCCGGGACGAAGCACTCCAAATGGTCTGCAATGCCATTGGCCAGATTCAAACCGAGAGCGGCAGGGCGGTCGATGTGCTTACCGAAAACTCGCGTCCATTTGTCGATGTTGATGGGTTCGATAGTTTGAACGGAGAAGAAGTCACAGCGCTTCTGCTGGAAGAGATCTCTTTCGAAGCAGACCTCAACCCATTTGCCCCGGTTGATGATGGGGATCTCACCATCGGCGAAATTGCAGATCGCATCGCCGCCGGTGCAACTGTAAAGCAGCAGGAGGCGGTATGACCAGCGAACAGCGAACTGCAATCGCATCGCGACTCCGTCTGGCTCGAGAACGCGCAGGCTTGAGCCAGGGACAGGTGGCCAAACTTGTCGATATGCACCGCCCCTCGGTTTCGGAGGTTGAAGCTGGACGCCGAAGCGTGACCGCAGAGGAATTGACCAAGTTCGCAAGCATCTATTCCGTCACGGTCGGGTGGCTAACGGGCGAGCCCCGCGACCCTGCCGCTGACCGACTAGAGCTCGCTGCGCGAGAGCTATCCAAGCTGAAGCCCGGCGATGTTGATCTCTTGATGGACTTGCTGGCGTCTTTGCGGAGCAAGCCGGAGGGTGAATGAATAGACGGCAACAGACCTTGGCAAAATCGGCAGCAGTGCAGGCTCTGCGAATTCGTGCGTCGGTGCACGTAAAGCCGTGGGACGCGATTGACATATTCGATCTGACACAGCAGCTCGGTGTCGAGGTTCGCTTTGCCAAGATTTCAAGTATGGAAGGCCTGAATTCCACCTTAGAAATGTACACTACACTAAGTCCTTGAGTAGATTCTTGTCGACTGCTTTGATGATCGTCTCTTGAGTCTTAGTGAGCGGCACTGTACGCGAGATGCGGAAGCGCTTTTGGCTATCGCGCAGGTAG
>DATDLS010000422.1:0-18194 GCA_036519195.1 Occallatibacter sp.
ATGCCGGGCGACAACGTGCAACTGGCGGTGGAGCTGATTACGCCGGTGGCTCTGGAGAAGGGCTTGCGCTTTGCCATCCGCGAAGGCGGACGCACGGTGGGCGCCGGCACGGTGTCGGAGATTACCAAGTAAGAGTGGACAAGGGACAGGGATCTGATAGACGATCCCTGAAAACTTGGAACGGAAAGGAATTTTTCAAATGCGGGAAATTGTCACGTTGCAGTGTACTGAGTGCAAGGAACGGAATTACTCGACGACGAAGAACAAGAAGACGACCACGGGCCGTCTGGAGTTCAAGAAGTTCTGTAACCGTTGCCGCAAGCACCAGGCGCACAAGGAAACGAAGTAAGACAGGGATCAGGGAACTCCGGTTCAGTTTTGAGCACCATAGCTTACGGGAAGCCAAGCGAATTCGCGGAAGCACTCCTCAAACTGACTCCGAACAACTGATCTCTGAGGCCTGTTTTTAGGGGCGTAAGCTCAACGGCTAAACTGTCGGTCTCCAAAACCGAACTTGGGGGTTCGAATCCCTCCGCCCCTGCCAGATTCAGCCCAGGGAAATGATGGGCGCGCCCGGCCAGACGCCGGACGCAAAGGACAAAGAAGTATGGCGACCAAAACAGCACTCGTGAATGGCGAAGAACGGCCGGCCCCGATTAAGCGCCAGCCGAATGCGGGACCGAACCCGTTGGACAGGGCGGTGGGGGCGTGGAAGGAATTCACGCACTTCCTGGGCGATGTTCGCGGCGAGATGCGCAAGGTGGTGACGCCTTCGCGCAAGGAAGTTGAAGCGACGACGACGGTGGTGATCATCGCGGTCTTCATCTTCGGCCTGTTCTTCTTTGTAGTAGACAGTATCTTCGACCTCGGCCTGCATCAGTTGCTGAGCAAGCTGGGCGGGTTGCAGCAGTAAGTGCAGCCGCGAAACGAGAGCATGATGGCAGATGAGCTGGAACAACCCGTCGAAGTGCAAGCGCCCGAAGCTGAAGCGTCGCCGGAGAAAAACGAGCGCTTCAAGTGGTATATCCTGCACGCTTACTCAGGCTTTGAGCGCAAGGTGCGTGAATCGATCGAGAGTCGTGTGCAGGCCTTTGGCCTCAAGGACAAGGTGGGCCGGGTGATGATTCCCACCGAGCCGGTGACAGAGATCGTCAACGGCAAGAAGCGTACGGTGGAACGGGTGTTTCTTCCCGGCTATGTGCTGGTGGAGATGGAACTGGACAACCACCTTTGGCACGTGTTGAAGGACACGCCCAAGGTGACGGGCTTTCTTGGCACCGGCGACAAGCCGGTGGCGCTGAGCGAAGAAGAGGTCAGCTCGATCCTGTTCCGCAGCGAGACGGCCAAAGATAAGCCGCGCATGAAGATCAAATTTGAAAAGAACGAGCAGGTGCGCATTACCGACGGCCCGTTCGCCAACTTCAACGGTGTGGTGGATGAGATCAACGAAGACCGCGAGACCATGAAGGTCATGGTGACTATCTTCGGACGCTCCACCCCGGTGGAACTGGAGTTTGGCAAGGTTGAAAAGATTGAGTAACGCAGCTTCCCGCTACTAGCCTCCAGCTTCTAGCCGACCGGGTTACCTAGCTGCCCTCGGTTGTAGGCGAATGCTGAGGATGCGTCACCAAAATTTGAACAGGAACAAACCGGCCGACAGCGAGAAGCTAGGAGCTCGAAGCCGGGCGTGAAGGAAAAACATCATGGCACCTCCAAAGAAAATTACGGGTTATGTGAAGCTGCAGATTGTGGCCGGCAAGGCGACACCGGCACCACCGGTGGGCCCGGCGCTGGGCCAGGCGCAGGTGAACATCATGGAGTTCTGCAAGCAGTTCAACGCGCGCACCTCCACCAAGGAGATGGAAGGGCTGGTCATTCCAGTCATCATCTCGGTGTATGCCGATCGCAGCTTCAGCTTCATCACCAAGACGCCTCCGGCGCCGGTTCTGCTGTTGAAGGCCGCGGGCATTCCCAAAGGCTCAGGCACGCCGAACAAGGAAAAGATCGGCAAAGTGACCGAGAAGCAGGTGCGCGAGATCGCTACCCAGAAGATGCCGGATCTGAACGCGGCGTCGATTGATTCGGCCATCAAGAGCATCAAGGGCACGGCGCGTTCGATGGGCATTGAAGTGGTGGCCTGAGCGTTCCTGCGCCTGAAGTCGGATTTCGGGAAAAGCCTCACCCTCTCGCGAGGGTGGGGCTTTTTCGATTGGTCGGGCGTTGGCGCACGAACGAGGCTTGGAATCATCGCGCCAGCGTTCCATAGAATGCATTGCTTCCGGCGCGGAGATCAGGGCCGTCGGTGAGCACAACGCTGGTTCCAGGCACGGTGAACTTGGCTTGGACGCCGGTGTCGGAGATCCACTGCTCAGTGGACAGGCCGCTGGTAGGTGCGCCAACCTTGGCGATGTCGAAGAGCGGACCGGCCTGGAGGGTGAACAATCCATTGCCATACAAGCGCCGGGCGAAGTCCGTTTTGGAGAACAAGTACTGATCGCCGAGCGGAGAGCTGCCTTTGCGACCCTCGTGCTCGAAGCCCCGATCGAGATGATGGTAGCCAGCTATTACATTTCACGCTGTGAAATGATTTATTCCATGATATCGAAGGAATTCGACCGCGCTGGTTTCGCCGCAATGCCCAAACGGCTTTAGAGTCGGTCAAGCCGGGAAGACGGCCAAAGCGCCGCCAGTCCGTCGCGTGGGGATCCGCGCTCTACCGACTTCGAATGGCCTGCTAAAACAGACGGCCGATGGTGAGGAAGAATTTGCGGTGCGCTGCGTCGCCGATCGACCCGCCTACGGAGAAGGAGCCCAGGGGCGTTGCGGCAACGATGCCGGCGGTTATGTCCTGACGGAGAATGGCGCTCGATTCCGGAGACCAGACTTCACCGGCCTCGTAGCTGACCATGCTGTAGATGCCATGTCCAAAGCCGAGAGGGAGAGCGGCAAGCCGATGCAGGTAGCCGGCGCGGGCCAGATAGGTGTCGGTGCCCCGGTACTCGTCGAAGGAGGATGCCGACAGTCGGCGCGGGCCGCCGAGAGTGAAGCGGAAGGGCTGGGCGACATTGGTGCGCAGGTAGGAGTTGATGTCGCCGGTGACGCCGATGATGTCCTTCTCACTCCACTGCCATGTGTGCGCGGCGGACAGCATGACGAGCGGGGCGTTGGCGCTGCCGACGGCGTGATACAGGGCGCCGGCGGATGCGCTGAGGCGGAATCCGGAAGGCGAGACGGTTCCAGACGTCTCGCGGTCGATGTCGATGTGGAGCAGGCCCTCCTGGGCAGTTCCGGAGACGTATGGGCCGCCGCCGTCGCCGGTGGTGAGAGCCCAATGGGTGTCGATGGCACGCCAGCTGGCGGAGATCTCGGCGCTGTTGCCGAGAGTGCGGCCAAGTTCGACACCGGCGTCGAGATTCTCCTCGAGCCGCTCAGCGATGCGCTTCTGATTGGCCCAGATGTAGACCGGTTCGCGCAACAGGCCGGCGGCCGGCTGGACGAAATAGCCGTTGGGCGCGAGCAGGCGATAATACTGGGCGTTGAGCACGGTCATATAGCCAAGGTCAGCATTGGCGCGCAGCTCGGAGCCGTAGCCTCCGAGGTTCTGAGCGACCAGGCGCATGTCGAGCTCCAGGCGGGTGACGTTGGAGGTTTCAGCGGCGATATCGGGGCCGATAAGCAAGTAGGGCGGCCCGGCGGGATCTTTGCTGAGGTGCACGAGAATGCCGGAGTCGGAGGAATTCCTGTCGGCATCGGAGTAGGGGGTGGCGGGAGTAACGGATGGAGGCGGCGCGGCGAAGGTTTGATACGTGGCAACATAGACGCCGTCGGCCTGCACAGGATTTAGCGCAGCCATGGTCCGCTCGGGAGAGATCGGGTGCCCCTCAAGCGGCTTGATCGCGTTGAGCGCCCGTTGCTGTGCGCCCGGGACACCGCCTTGGACGCGCACATCGCGCAGGGTGCCTGGGGCGACGAAACGGCGGCCTTCGCGGGCGGCGAGATAGGCGGCCCAATCCTGATCATTGAGCGCGTAGGGAAGCAGTACGGCGCGATTGGCTTCGGCGGCGAGGTAGCCTGCCTGGATCAGTTGCCCCCCTTTTGAGTAGTCAGCGGGTGAGAACTTGCCCACGGGAACGGTGACGACGATATCCGCCGAGTGGAGCGAGCGTTCGACGTTTTCGACGATGCCGGCGGAGAAAGCGCGATTGAGGACGCCGATGATGGAGGAAACATCGGATGCGGCCAGAGTCGCGTCTTCGAGGCGAATGGCGATGACGACGTTGGCCTGAAGATCATTGCGCAGAACGCCGGTGGGAAGGTTGTCGACGATGCCGCCGTCGGCCAGATAGTGGCCGTCCGTGTTTAGGACCGGCGCAAAAACGCCGGGAAGCGAGATGGAAGCGCGCACGGCTGTGGGGAGCGGGCCGCTGCTGAAGGTGACCGGCTGGAAGGTGTTGAGGTCCGTAGCGACACAGCGAAAAGGAATGGGCAGGCGGTTGAAGTCCAACTGGGAGCGGTTGTAGCCGAACAGATGATTGTCCAGGAACAGATTGACGCCGCGGTCGGTGAGGATGGAGTTGGAAAGAGCGGGGCCATGGGCGAGACCGATGGTGAGCGCCGAGGGACTCTCGCGACGATCCTGGCGGCGGCGATAGCTGGCGTCGACGTAGGGCGTTTGTATGGTGAAGACTTTGGTGAATGCGTCGCCGGTGGCCAAGGCGCGCATTTCCGCAGGCGTCTGCCCGGTGGCGTAGACGGCGCCGACGAGCGCGCCCATGCTGGTTCCGGCGATGCGATCGATGGGGATGTGATGGTCCTCAAACCACTGGATAATGCCGACGTGGGCCAGGCCGAGGGCGCCGCCGCCTTCGAGAGCGAGGCCGATGGCGGGACGGTTGGCGGGGACGACGGCGGGCAGAGCAGACTGCTGCTGAGCGGGCGCTTGCACAGTCTGCTGTGGGGATGGCTGTGCGGCAACCCCAACGGCTAGGGCAAGCAGGGAAATGGCGAGAGAAAGTGCGGCAGGAATCGATGGCACAGTTGAACCTCTTGAATGAGTAGATTTTCTCAAGGGAATCCAGGTGCGTGAAAAACGGACGCCGGATTTGGCCGCGGTGTATGGCGGTTGGAGGAACGCGAGAATCGGCGATAAAAGCAGAAAGGCCCTCCGCAAAGCGGAAGGCCTTTCTGCGTGCTTGATGCGCGACCGAGTGCGCGGCAGCCGATGCGGCGCTTACTTGGGCGGGGCTGGAGTGAACCCTTCGCGCTTGCGTCCGGGCTCTGGTTTGGGTTTGGGCTTCGGCGCCTTCTTGACTTCCTTCTTACCTTTGTCTTTGCTTCCCATGGGTAGAAGTGTGACACAAAAGGGTTCGGCGGGAAAGACCTAAGCGTGTGCGCTGCCGGCTCCAGGGATCAAGATTGAAACCTGGAGCCGGGCAAGCTCTTATTGCTTCTCAGCAACTGGCGGCGCTGCGGGGCTGTGGGCGAGGTGCTCGAAGTTGAGGATGGCGTTGAAGACCATCGCGTAGGTTCCCACGGTTTCGCCGCGATAGACCGGGTTGTTGCCGAACAACAGCACGTTGCCATGGCCAAGATGTGCATCGACGACGACGGCGTGCTCGGCGAGCGAGCTGCCTTTGTCGAGAAGGCCGTCGAGCAGCAGCGACTTGCCCTCGGAGAAGCGGAGAATCACGTCGGGTCGTAGTTCGGCGGGAAGAACGCTGAAGTTGTTGCGCATCTCTTCTTCATTGAGCTTTTTGGCTTCCCACGCCTGCTGCTTCTCGAGCGGCTCGGCTTCGGTGATCTTGCGCCCGGTTGGCTCGTCGCTGTCGTCGATACCGCCGCGGCCGGTGGGGCGCTCGGTGTAGGGGTCCATGAGTGTGCGGCCGCCGCGGTTGCCAAGCGTGTTGCTGATGTTGAAGGCCATACCGTTGGCGCTGATGACAGGAACCCCGGCGCCGTAACCGAAGGCGACGGGACTGTCCTTGGCAACAAAGACAGTGTTGAGGATGGTGCCAACCACGCGCGCGTCTCCGCGAGCAGCCACGCTGACTCCGGGCGCGAGGCCGGTCTCAATGGCGAACTGTGCGGTGTCTTCGCAGGTAATCAGCAGGCCGCCCTGCTCGATGAAATGCCGGAGATGAGTCAGACCGTCATAGCCCAGGCCGGGACGAATGTCGGCTGTGGAGTCGATGCGGCCGAGATTGGGCGTGAGGTCAGAGTTCTGCCAGGGCATGGGGCTGTTCCACATGGGAATGCCGTTCAGGATGCTCTGCGAACCGCCGCCGCCGACCGGCGCGAAGACGATGACGTCGTATTTGGAGCGCAGGTCGGAGTCGCCGGCGACGGTTTGGGTGCTGATGTAGCTGAAAGGCACGCCGGCCGAATCGAACGCGTAACGCCACCAGCCCTCGGTCTGCGTGGCCAGCCAGGTGTGCATGATTGCTATGCGGGGCGCGGTGGCCGCGTGCGAAGGCACGGACGGGGCGGCGTCGAGATGCGCCCCGTCGAGCGCGAGATCGTGCAGCATGGGCGCGAGCTTGCTGTCGTCCGCGCCGGTGATCAGCAGCGATCCGGCCGGGTAGTGCTTGCTGCCGGCATCGAAGGCTTTGTCGGTGACTTGAATGCCTTCGCCTTTGAGCTTGTAGACCAGAGGCAACAACGTGACCTGGCCGGTGTTGGCGACGGCGACGACCTCGCCCGCGCCGGAGATCTTTCCGGCCAGCGAGGCCGGATCGTCGAGCATGGCCATTTTTGCTTGCAGAATGGCGGGATCGGTGATGCGGACTACTTTCAGATTGAACAGCTGCGAGAACGACCAGCCGGTGTCGTCGTAGGGATGCTTCTGCGGATCGTCGGGCGCCCAGAACTGGTGATCGAGGAGCGCGTCGGCAACGCGCGAGTAGGGTTGATCCATGCGGATGACAAGGCTGCCGACAGGGAAGGTTTGCTGGGCGGGCTTGTCTCCACGCTTGGCGGGAGGCAGGCTGCTGGTGGCGGCTTCGGTGAGTTGCTCGACTTCAACGTGCTGGCGCTTGAAAACCTTCAGCAGCTCAATCTGGCGATTGGCGTCTGCCGGATCGGCGGCAATGATGTAGGCCGCCGGACCCTCGAGCGTGGGCTTCTCCGTGCTGCGCTTGCTCTTCAGATAATAGTTCTCAAGGAAGTGATGGGTGTGCTGGGAGAAGTAAGAAATGGTGGTGAGCAGCGCGGACTCTTCGTAGTTGTTGTTGTCGCGCTGCGACCAGGTGACGACGGGCAGCGGCGGATTCTGGCGGTACCAGGTGCGGGAATATTCTTCGGGATTGAGGATGCGCTTTTCCGTATCGGCGCCGCCATTGCCGAAGGTTTCATAGAGGCGACTGATGCCGTTGTGCATACCGGCAAGGAACATCAGGTAGCCGGGGCTCCAGGTATCGAAGTCGCCATGGGTGAAGACGCCGGGCATGCCCAAGGACTGCATCTGCGCGACGTTGTTCCAGCCGAGCTCAGCCCATTCATCGGCGAGCGTGGGATCGACCCAGGCGTTGTAAGGGCCGTCGCCGACGGTGTTGTCATAGAGAAAAGGGACCGATTCATGGAGGTCATGGAGCACCTGCGCGTGCCAGTCAAGATAGGTATTGAGCACGTTGCGGGTGAGCTCAAGGGTCATGCCCATAGCGTCGCGGTTATTGTCGTGGGCGACGTAATGGCCCCAGTAAAGCAGGTGCGGATATTGCTCATTGGGGTGGGCCTTGTGCCACTTGTAAAGGTCGACCATGCGGTCGCGGCCATCGACTTCAACGACGGGGGTGATGAGCACGATCATGTGCGAGCGGATGAACTTGATGTAGGGCGCATTGTCGACGGCGAGGCGATAGGCCATCTCCATGAGCGCGGTCGGCGCGCCGGTCTCGGTGGAGTGAATGGTGCCGGTGACGTAGTAGACGGGGTAGGACTGATCGACGAGCTGGCGGGCCACGGCGTCATCCAGGTGGATGGTGCGTGGGTCAGCGAGCTTGGCCAGGCGCTGGTCGTTGGCCTTGGCGCCGGCCAGCAGCTCGGGGTCAGCGATGGCGGCGGCGATCATCTCGCGGCCTTCTTCGCTGTGCCCGATGGTGACAACCTTGACGCACTTGCTTGATGCCTCAAGCATGCGGAAGTATTTGTAGACGTCTTCGGCATAAGGCAGCATATTGGGCGCGCCAGCCACGTCTCCGAGCACCTTTTCAGGCGTGGGCACGGTCTTCGAGGCGGGAAGGTAATCGACCAGCGGGGAGATGAAGGAGGGATCGGTGGTGTATTTGTGGATCTGGTCGGTGTACTGCTGATCGATCGGCTGCGCGGGGTCGCGGGCGAAATTCGAATTCAATTGCTGCCCGGAGAGGGGAAAACAGTTGAGCGAGGCGGCGACACAAAGGACGAGGAACGAAGGCAGCTTGGACAGGTGCATGATACCTCTTGGGTGGGTTTGAGCGCGGGATTCCCGTGGCAGCCAGTGTCCCACAACGAGGCAGGTTTCTCAAAAGGATTTATCCGGAGCAGATCTTGCTCAGGGGAGACTCGAAGCCGATGCGGTGCCTATAATCCTGTGGCGGAAACATTCTTTTCTCCGCTCGATTCTGTGCTTGCCGGAGGTATCTCTCTTGTTCGAGCTGAAACGCGCCGCACTGCTGGTATGCCTGTTTTCGATTCCTGCCTGCCCAAGGCTCTTTGCGGCCGCGACGGGCGCTTCCTCGCATTTCGAGCAAGGGCTGGATGCGCTGTTCAACAAGCAGGCCTTCTCGGGCAGGCAGGTGCAGCTGGCATGGGAGAACGGCGGCGGCGCGTATACGATTCTGGAGCCGGCGGCCGGTGGCAAGGGCGTCGATATTGTGGCCTATGACACGGCGACCGGTAAGCGCAGCGTGCAGATATCGGCCGCGCAGCTGACGCCCGCAGGCGCCAGAGAACCGCTGGATATCATGGAATATTCATGGTCGCCGGACGGCAGCCAGCTGCTGGTTTTTACCAACGCGAAGAAAGTCTGGCGCGAGGACACACGCGGCGACTACTGGATTTATGACACAAGTGCCCAGCCGGAAAGCCGGCTGACCAAGCTGGGCGGTGACGCGCCGGAGTCGACGCTGATGTTCGCCACGTTTTCTCCGGACGGCAAATGGGTTGCGTGGGTCAGGGGGAACAACCTTTACGCCGAACAACTGGCCACCCGGAAAATTACGCAACTGACCGCGGATGGGTCGGCGGAGGTGATCAACGGAACTTCGGATTGGGTGAACGAGGAAGAGTTGTTCCTGCGCAATTGCATCCGCTGGAGCCCGGACAGCCGGAAGATTGCCTACTGGCAGTTTGACCAGTCGGGCGTGGGCGAATACACGCTCGTCAACGATACCGACGATGAATATCCGGTCACGTTCAAATACAAATATCCGCAGCCTGGAACCACCAACTCAGCGGTGCGCGCCGGCATTGTGCCGGTCGACGGCGGGGCCACGCAATGGATAAAACTGGCCGGCGATCCGCGGCAGAATTATGTGGCGCAGATGGATTGGGCGGGTAACTCGGCGGGAG
Source organism: Occallatibacter sp. (assembly GCA_036519195.1). Lineage (GTDB taxonomy): Bacteria > Acidobacteriota > Terriglobia > Terriglobales > Acidobacteriaceae > Telmatobacter. The sequence goes on from DATDLS010000422.1 coordinate 9,547, forward strand.
TACTGATCGAATATCTCGATCGCGCGCAGAAGAGGAACCAGTTCGTGTGGGCCGATGCACAGACCGGGGAGACGCGCGTGGTTGGAGAAGATACAGACAAGGATTGGGTGGACGTTTTCGCGATCGACTGGGCCCGGAACGGCACCACCGCCGATGGGTTGAAGGACGCCGTATTTCTGAGCGAGCGCGATGGCTGGAGACACGCCTATCGCATGGACGTCAAGACCGGAGAGACGCGGCTGGTGACCAACTTCAGCGGCGATGTGCTGGAGAGGACCGCGGTCGATGCCGAGGGCGGCTGGTACTACTACCTGGCGTCGCCGGAGGATCCGGTGCGGCAGTATCTTTATCGCGCGAGGCTTGATGGGAACAGAAGTCCGGAGCGTATCAGTCCCCGCGACGAGCCGGGCGTACACACCTACGACATTGCTCCCAACGGCAAGTGGGCCGTGCATCGCTATGGAACCGCGGACCGGCCTTCGCGAGTGGAGATTGTGAGCCTTCCTGATCACAAGGTGGTGCGGACGCTGGTCGATAACGACGAACTGGCGGCGAAGGCCAAGCCGCTGCTGAGCTCAAAGACGGAGTTCTTCACGGTCAAGGTCGGCAACGGAGTGACCCTGGACGGGTTCATGATCAAGCCGCCGGATTTTGATCCCAACAAGAAGTATCCGGTGCTGACCTACGTCTACGGTGAGCCGTGGGATGCTACCGTGCGCGATGACTGGATCCCTTCCATGCGGATTTTGGAGGGCCTGTTTGCCGCTGAGGGCTACCTTGTGGTGAGCTTCGACAACGAGGGCACGCCGTCACCGAAAGGGCGCCAATGGCGCAAGAGTGTGCGCGGCGCGATTGGCGTGCTGTCGTCGGCCGAGCAGGCGCAGGCCATCCAGGCGCTGGCCGGGGAGCGCGATTACATCGACACGACGCGCATGGCGATATGGGGCCACAGCGGCGGCGGTTCGAACACGCTGAACATGATGTTCCGCTATCCGGGCGTCTATTCAACCGGCATTGCGCTGGCTCCGGTGGCCGATGAGAGTCATTACGATTCGATCTACCAGGAACGCTATATGGGCATGCCGGAGGTGAACGTGAAGGGCTACCACGACGGTTCGCCGATTAACTTCGCCGAAGGGCTCGAGGGGCACCTGCTGATCATTCATGGTTCAGGGGATGATAATGTGCATTTCCAGGGAACGGAGTTGCTGATCAACAGGCTTGTGGCGCTCGGCAAGCCATTCGACTTCATGGAGTATCCTAACCGCACTCATGCGCTGAACGAAGGGAGCGGGACCTCGTTTCATCTGTTCAGCCTGCTGGCGCGGTATCTCGAGGAGCATGTGCCGCCGGGGGGCGTAGCGCGGTAGCCAAGAAGGAGGCCGCATGGCAGGAGTGCGCACGGGGTCTTCGGCCGCCGATCTGGCGCGGACCGGCTTCCGCGTTGTGTTGGCCATGCTGGGAATGATCGCAGTGCCGGCGGCGCTGACTTTAAATACCGTGCGCTCGCCGGCCAGGACTGGTCCTTGGAAGACGTGGCCGGGTGAGACAGGTCCGGCTGAGCCATCGCCCTATGGATACACGGTCAGCTTGCTCATGTTTGTTGTGCCCATTCTGGTGATTGGATTTTGGCTTGCGCCGCGAGAAAAGGTGCAGATTTCCAAGCAGTCGCTGGTGCGCACGATTGCCATCTTGTTTCCCGTGGGCGCGGGGCTCGATTTCTTCTTTGCACGAAGGTTCTTCACGTTTCCAAATGCGGGCGCCACGTTACAGATCACGGCCCCGGCGCTCGGAGGCGGAGTGCCGGTTGAAGAGTACATCTTCTACTTCACCGGATTCGTGGCTGTGTTGCTGCTCTATATATGGCTGGATGAGTATTGGCTGGCGGCCTATAGCATTCCTGCGGAGGCGCCTGAGCGGGCGCAGTTTGACCGGCTGCTGGGCTTTCATCCGCAGTCGCTCGGGTGGGCCTTGGTGTTGATTACCGCAGCCATTGTGTACAAGAAAGTGGTGCTGGCAGAGCCGGGATTTCCGGGCTATTTCCTCTTTCTGGTGGTGGGCGCCCTGGGGCCGTCGGCGGCACTGCTGCCTGCCGCGATGCCGGTCGTCAACTGGCGGGCGCTGAGTTTGACGCTGTTTACCATTTTGCTGACCAGCCTGCTTTGGGAGGTGACGCTGGCTCTGCCCTACGGATGGTGGGGTTTTCAGCCGAACGCGATGATCGGGGTGAGAATCACGGCGTGGAGCGGGGTGCCGATTGAAGAGATTTTTGTCTGGATCGGCGTCACGTATGCGACGGTGATTGTGTATGAAATTGTGCGCCGCTGGAAGGCCTCCGGCAAAAAGATCCGCCATGCGCTGGTCGGCTGAGCGCTGGGGCTCAATCTTTTTTTGTCAAACTGGTCCGGTGGCATGGCCGTAGGTTGAGGTTCAGGCTCAGCCAGGCAGAGCGAAGCTGAACCGCGAGACTCTGTTGCCAACTGGCTCCAGCCTCATGCTGAACTTTAGCCTGCAGAAGTTTCATCTTGCAATCGGTGTACCGGAATGTATAGTTCGCCTAGGGTGGCCATCGACATTGAGATCACTCGAGCGGCCTGGGAAACGAGGTGCTTTGATGGGCCTATTCGGCAAGAATCTTAAGTTTGCTCTGCGCCAGCTGGTGCGCAACCCGGGGTTCGCGGTGACGGTGATTCTGACCCTGGCGCTTGCGATTGGCGCCAACACGGCGATCTTTTCCATCGTGAACGCTCTGATGATCAGGAGCCTGCCCTACGCCGATCCGGAGCGCATCGGCGCTCTCTTCGAACGCATCCCGGGCGCGAAGCCTTACGGTGGGCGCGCGTCGATTGATGGCGAAAGGTGGGAACTGCTGCGTGATCAGGTGCCTGCGCTGATCTCTGCGGTGGCGGGCGGAGTTTCCGGCGTCAATCTGCAGGCGGGCCAGCGAGTTGAATATCTGCATGCGGGGCGCATTTCCCAGCACTATCTGGATGTGCTGGGAATTCAGCCCTTGATCGGGCGCAACTTCACGCAGACCGAGGATCTGCCGCAGGGGGCCAGGAGCGCCATCTTGAGCTACCGGCTGTGGCGCAACACGTTCAATGAGGATCGCAATCTTGTCGGGCAGCCGATCCGTTTGAAGGGTGAGCCGTATACCGTGGTGGGCGTGCTGCCGGAGGGCGCGACGACTCCATTGAACGCGGATATTTATACGCCGCTGCAGCCGAGCCTCTCGGGCGAAGGCGGGGGAAAGAACTTCGAGGTCATTACGCGGCTCAAGGACGGCGCAAACTGGCAGCAGGCGGACGCGGAGCTGGCGCGCGCGTGGGCTTCGTGGGTGGCGGCGCAGCGCAAACAGCCCGAAGCCGGATTGCCGGCGAGTTATTATTTTGTTCCGCTGAAGCAGGGGCAGAGTGCCGAACTGCGTCCCAAGGCGCTGGTGCTGATGCTGGCCTCGGCGTTCATTCTGCTGATTGCCTGCGCCAATCTGGCCGGGCTCACGCTGGTGCGTATGGCGCGGCGCAGATCGGAAGTGGCAACGCGGCTGGCACTGGGCGCCTCGCGCTGGCAGATTCAACGCCAGCTCTGGATTGAAAACCTGGTGCTGGCGCTGGCCGGCGGGGTGGCAGGACTGGGCGTGGGGTTTCTGGCTCTGCGCGGATTGCTGTCGCTGTTGCCGGAAGGGTTTCTGCCGATTGCGCATGTCCCGCTCGATGGGCGGGTCCTGGCTTTCACGCTGCTGGTTTCCGTGCTGACCAGCGTGCTGTTTGGCATGCTGCCGGCATTTGCCACCCGCAAAGTGGACCTGCGTTCTTCGATGGCAAGCCGGGCCGTGGCCGGAGGCGATGGGCAGCGGCTGCGCCAGGGGATGATTGCCGGGGAGGTGGCTCTGACGGTCGTGCTGCTGGCCGCGTCGGGTCTGTTGATTCGCACCTTGATTCACCTTGAGACTCTGCCGGCGGGTTTTAACGCGGCCGGCGTGATGACGGCCAAAGCCTCGCTCGACGATGCACGCTATCACGATCCGGCGGCATTCAATCAACTGCTGAAATCGACGATCTTCGCGATGAAGCGCATTCCCGGGGTAAGCAATGCGGCGGTTGGGCTGACGCTGCCGTATGAGCGCACCTTGAACGACCTGGTGACGCTCAATGATGGACAGGATGCGGGCAAGGAAGTGGGCACCGATGAGGTCTATGTGACGCCGGGATATTTCGATACGCTCGAGATTGCGCTGCTCGCGGGGCGCGATTTCAGAGCCTCCGATGGGCCCGACACGCAGCCGGTGGTGATTGTGAACCGGACCTTCGCGAACAAATTTTTCCATGGTGCGAATCCCATCGGTCACACGCTGAACAAGGGCGAGGTGATTGTGGGCGTGGTGGGCGATGTCGAGCTGTCGTCCGGCCTCGATCCGATTGCGCCGCTCGAAAGCGAAGAGACGATCTATATCCCTGCCACCCAGATGGACGAGCACGGGCTTGAGGTCGTCAACACCTGGTTTCAGCCGAGCTGGATTGTGCGCGCTAGGGCGCCAGTGAACGGGCTGCCGAAACAGATGCAGCGAGCTCTGGCCAGCGCCGATCCGGGGCTGCCGTTCTCGGGCTTCTACAGCATGATGGAACTCGAGGTCCAGACCCTGTCCACGCAGCGCATTGAGGTGGCGTTGGTCAGCGCCATGGCGGCTCTGGCGCTGCTGTTGAGCACAATGGGCATCTTTGCGCTGGTGGCCAGCACAGTGGCCGAGCGGACGCGGGAGATCGGCATTCGCATTGCGCTCGGATCAAGCATTTCTCAGGCGATGGTGCATGTTGCCGGGTCGGGCGTGCGTGCTTCGATCGCGGGGCTGGTGGCAGGACTGGTTTTGTCGATGGCGGCGCTGGGCGGCATGCGCAGCGTGCTCTATGGCGTGGGGGTTTACGACTGGCCGACGATGGGGATGGTTGTGCTCACCCTGCTCGCCGTTACGCTGCTGGCCGCAGCGCTCCCCGCATTGCGCATTGCGCGCATCAACCCGGCAACGACACTGCGGGATCAATAGCGGAGGAGGCCGGGATATTTCCTCGGAAAGTACGCTCTTTGTCGGGGAGAATGCGGCTGCTTTCGAGAAAGCAATCTCTACGGCGAACCTTTTACGGGCTGGGAAGAGTTTCCTGCCGGTCAGACCTGCTCCGGAAAAGCAACGGAAATGCGCTGTGAACCGTGGGCATAGCCGTGCCCTTGATCCCATGCGGATGTAATTCTTACCGGAAATGCGGGTAATTTTTGCGCGCTGCAGATAGTTTTTTCCGAGTTGCCTCGGTTTAGAAAACATTTTTAAATTTTTTCGAAAAAGTGTTGTTCTGCATTAGTAAACGTGCAAGGATGGCGTTGTTCCTAAACAGTTGGCAGTGGAACGATTGTGCGGTTCAACGGGGAAAACGGGCAGCCAGTCCGCCTTGATCCCTGCCCACCTGCTGGGCGTCAAGCCGCATACGAAAGTGAAGCGCATGCGGTGTCGCCGCGTGAAGCTTTCGCGAGTTTGCGCCGGGGCGTAAAGCGCTAACAACCACAGATTGCGAGCTGACCAGCTCGGAAGTAAAGCCCGCACGGGAAGGCTTTATTTCTGACGGGGGAGCCTCAACAGAGATTAGGGCTTTCAATGAACATTCGCAGCCAGTTTTTTCTTGCTTCTATTGGATTCGCCAGCATTTCTGTTTCGGCTTTTGCCACTGTCACGGTGAGCAGTCCGGGAAACGGAGCGGAGGTTAGTTCTCCGTTCACCTTGACCGCGAGCGCCGCCAACTGCTCGTCGCAGGCGATTTCCGCCATGGGCTACTCGCTGGATGCAAGCAGCGACACCACCATTGTGGACAGCGGGTCATTGAACGCTCAGGTGCCGGCCTCGAGCGGGAGCCACACGCTGCATGTGAAGGCGTGGGGAAACGGGGGCGCGACGTGCGATACGGATGTGGCGATCACCGTGACGGGCTCGGCATCGAACGCAGGCAGCGATGGAATCAGTGTGAGCAGTCCTGGCGTGGGAGCGCAGGTGGCATCGCCCTTCAGCCTGGTGGCGAGTGCAACGTCCTGCTCATCGCAATCGGTCGCATCGATGGGCTACTCGATTGACAGCGGCGCGACGGTGGCGGCCAACGGCATGACGATGAGCGCCAGCGTTGCGGCCTCGGCAGGCGCGCATACGCTGCATGTGAAGTCCTGGGGAAATCGCGGGGCGGGATGCGACGCGAACGTGGCGATTACGGTGACGGGCGCCTCTGGTTCCGCTTCGGGCGGCATCACCGTGAGCAACCCGACCCGTGGCGAGGTGGTGGGCACCTCGTTCAGCCTGGTTGCCGATGCGGCGACCTGTTCCTCGCAGACGGTTGCGGCGATGGGCTACTCGCTGGACAGCGGATCGACGACGACTGTGGACAGCCAGTCGATGGCCGCTACCGTGACGACCTCATCCGGCGCGCATACGCTGCATGTCAAGTCATGGGGCAACGGCGGGGCGGGATGCGATGCGGACGTGGCCATCACCGCCCAAGGCTCGGCCAGCAGCGGAGGATCGGACGGCATTACGGTGAGCAGCCCGGGCAACGGAGCTTCGCTCTCCTCGCCGTTCACCCTGGACGCGAGCGCTTCGGCTTGTTCATCGCAACCGGTCGGATCGATGGGCTACTCGATTGACAGCGGCGGAACAGTGGCGGTAAACGGCACGACGATGAACGCCAGCGTTTCGACCTCGTCCGGTGCGCATACGCTGCATGTCAAGTCTTGGGGCAACGACGGAGCGGGCTGTGATGCTGATGTGGCCATCACCGTGAGCGGGGGTGGTTCGGTCCCGACCTCGGTTGTTCCGTCCAACGCGGCCAGCGTCAGCAGCATTCAGACGCTCGGCGACTGGATTGAAAAGAATGATACGGGCGCAAGCGGCACTTCGGGCGGGGCGATGAGCATGGTGAGTTCACCGTCGTTGAGCGGCAACGCCCGCAAGTTTCAGACCAGCTACACCAACGGCGGCGGGGAGCGGTATTACGCGTCCTTTGGCGACGATACTTCGTCAACCAACTTCTTCTACGACGCATACGTGTACATCGCGAGTCCGAGTGGCTCGCTGGCGAACGTGGAGATGGATCTGAACCAGACCATGCCCAACGGGCAGACGGCAATCTTCGGGTTCCAGTGCGACGGCTACAACAGCACCTGGGACATTACCAAGAATGCCGGCAGCCCGACCAGTCCGGTGGACACCTGGGTGCACTCCGGCGCGCATTGCAATCCCCGCGAATGGAGCACGAATACGTGGCATCACGTGCAGGTGTACTACTGGCGGACCAGTTCCGGCACCATTACCTATCAAACGGTTTGGCTGGACGGCGCCGGGCAGACGATCAATGAAACCGTGCCCTCGGCCTTCGCGCTGGGGTGGGGGCCTACACTGCTGACCAACTTCCAGGTGGATGGACTCGGGTCGAGCGGATCGACGACGCTCTATCTCGATCGGGTGACGATTTATCGCTGGTGAGCTCGCGGCGCTCCCCGCACTTGCCTAGGCGCGTCCTAGGGCTGCCCCGGAGGGCAAGCTCGTGCGGCACATCGAGCACCGCCGCCACACCCCGGATTTCACCGAGACCGTCCAATGGCCGACTCCCGGCAGAGCCATCCCTGGAACGAGAGCCATCAGCAGAAGCCGACACAGTCGGCGGGCTTCTGAAACGTCGACCCAAGAGGAAACAAGATGTTCCCGAACTTGAAGAGCAGATCGGCCTGGCTCGGAAGTTCATGCGCGATCGACGGGATGTTCTTCGAGAGCTTGTTAAGTGAGCGAAGCTTTGTGGCGCTGGGTGGCTCTAGAAGCAGTCTATGCCATCCACGATGAACAGATCGCCGAGCACGGCGGAGTTTCCCGGCTGCGCGATGAGGGACTGTTCTTGTCCGCACTGGCACGCCCGCAACACCTCGTAGCGTACGGAACTCCTGACGTCGCGGATCTTGCGGCGTCATACGCAGAAGGTATCGCGCGAAATCCTCCGTTCGTTGATGGGAATGAGCGGATCGCGCTCGTTGTGTCGGCTGGTCTCTTTCTCCCTCTGAACGGCTACGAGGTTGTGGCCGATAACACGGCGTTGATACGCATGATGCTTGCGGTCGCTGACGGCAGCATGTCCGAGGAAGAACTCGCCGCATGGTTTAGAACGTACATGCAGCAATTCTCAATGGGGCATAAATAAAGGCGATCATTGAGTGCTCATGCTCCCCGGATTGAACAACCGGCGCGACCGATGACTTCCTGGGTGCGCATCGGTACTCCGGTACCATCCATTCCCAGGTACATGGTGGGAACCACTTCGCCTGTCTTGTCCACCTGCTTCTTTTCCGCCTCGGCGATCTCGGCCCCCAGTGCTTCGGCGGCTCGTTCCGCCTGCTTGGCGCTGACCTCTACCCCCGCCAACTCATGGAGCAGCCCAGAGCTCTCTTCGAAGCTCACCAGCGTTGCCGTGCTGGCCGTCATGCGCAAAACTCCAGGCGTCAAGGAAAACAATCCGAGCCCCAGCGCCCGGTCACGCGGGCAGAATCCGCTCTGGCATGGCTTACAGTGATAGTAAGCGCGCCCGAGCCGCAATGGCCCCAGTACGCTTTCGAAGGTCTTCTCGTGACGGCCA
>DATDLS010000423.1:0-7014 GCA_036519195.1 Occallatibacter sp.
ATAGGGCTCCTTATGCGGAATCTCAGAGAGCAAGACAAGATTCCCCGGGATCCGGTGGCACGGATTTGTCCTCAACGCGAAAGAAGTGACGTTTGCTCCAGAGGGAGTAATGGCCGTCGCTAGCTGAATAAGACATTGACGGACCGAGCGAGGACTCTCCGGTCTCATGGGGTCGCACCGGCAAGGAAGTAACCAGCGTGGAGCACCGCGCCGGATGGGATGGGACCATCTCCGCGCCCAAGTCGGTTTCGCTCACCGCGCTTGTGGGCGGGGATGACCGGGTGCGAGAGGCGCACCGGGAGAGTGTTCGCGTTGCCCTGGGAGAGCTGGAGCAATTTACCCAGGCGCGGATCGGCAACGTCCACAAGCCGGAGACGACGGGGAAGTTTGTGGCGGCGACCTTCGAGCACGACACGGCGCGGCCCGTCGATGGCTACGCCGCGCCGCAGCTCCACACCCACGCCGTCATCTTCAATGTCACCGAGCGCGAGGGCGGTTCCGGCAAGCTAACCCGCTCCGTGCAGTCGCATGAGCTCTACGCCGCACAGAAGTACGTTACGGCGGTCTACCGGTCGGAGCTGGCGACGCGGTTGCAGGGGTTGGGCTACCAGTTGGAGCGCGGCGAGTATGGACAGCCGGAGATCAAGGGCTACACGAAGGAATATCTCGAAGCCTCCAGCCTGCGCCGGGAGCAGATTCAGGACTACAAACGGGAGCAGGGCCTGGACGGCGCGTCGGCGGCGCAGATCGCCGCGCACCGGACGCGCGATCGCAAGGAGCTGCTGTCGGCCGAGGAGGTCTTAGAGCGGCATCGGGACCTGGCCGCGCAGTACGGCCATCAGGCGGATCGCGTCGTCGCCCAGGCGACGGAGCAGGGGCAGCGCCAGGTCCGCGAACCCGGCGAGAAGGCGGCACAGCAGGCCGTTACCTACGCTCGCGATCATCTCTTCGAACGCGGAGCGGTCCACGCCCGGAAAGACATCCTGGCGGCGGCGCTCGACAGGGGAATGGGGCAGACGACTCATGCCCAGGTGCGGGAGGAGTTCGAGCGCCGGGTCCATGCCGGGGAGTTTCGCCAGGTGGAGAATATCGGGACCGGCCCGCAGTACACGACCGCCGCCATGCTGCGTCTCGAACGCGAGACCATCGGCTACATGCTGAAGGGCAATCGTCCTGATGCCCAGATGCTGGTCCGGGCGGATATTCGGCTGGCGACGGAGGACCGGCACCCGGAACTGAACGCCGGGCAGCGGAAGGCTGTCGATGAGGTCTTTCTCTCCCGCGAGAAGATCGTCGGCCTGGATGGAGTCGCGGGCGGGGGCAAGACCACGACGCTGGCCGTGGTGCGTGAGGGCGCGGAGGCTTCCGGGTACACAGTGGAGGGCTTTGCGCCCACATCCCGCGCGGCGCAAAAGCTCGGCGAGGCGGGGATCGAGACCCGGACCTTGCAGGCGCATCTTGCCCAGGGGCAGAGAGTGGACACCGGCGAGCATCGGCTCTATGTGGTCGACGAGAGTTCGCTTGCGTCGACCAAACAGATGCACGAGTTCGTGAGCCGCCTGCATCCGAACGATCGGGTTCTGCTGGTAGGCGATACCCGGCAGCATGAATCGGTCGAGGCGGGCCGCATCTTCGCGCAGCTTCAGGACGCGGGCATGAAGACGGTGAAACTGGATGAGATCGTGCGGCAGCGCGACCCGGAGCTGAAGCAGACCGTCGAGCAGCTCGCGCGGGGTGAGGTCGGCCCGGCGATAGAAGGCCTCGAGCGGCAGGGCCGCATCCATGAGATCCAGGGACACGACGAGCGTATTACGGCCATCGCGAAGGAGTATGCGAGGTCGCCGGAGAGCACGTTGGTTGTCTCGCCCGACAACCGCTCCCGCGCGGAGATCAACCAGGCCATTCATGCGGAGATGCAGGCCAAAGGCATCGTCGGCAAAGACGAGCATCGCGTGCAGATCCTCGTTCCGCGCCAGGACCTCACCGGCGCGGATCGCGCGTGGGCCGCGCGGTACAACATCGGCGATGTGCTGCGCTATTCGCGCGGCTCCAAGGAAACCGGCATCGGCAAAGGCGAGTACGCGCGGGTGGCGGCGATCGAGGCGGCCGGAAACCGGCTTACCGTCCAGATGAGAGACGGAACAGAGCGCAGTTACGACCCGCGCCGTCAGCAGGGCGTCTCCGTTTATCGCCAAGAGGAGCGGGCTTTCTCCAGCGGAGACCGGGTGCAGCTCACCGCGCCCGCGCATGAGCTTAAGGTCGCCAACCGCGAGCTGGGAACAGTGGTGGGCATCGGAGAGGATGGGCGATTGTCGCTCAATATGGATGGAGGCCGCCCAGGTGGCCGTGTTGTCGAGCTTGACGCGAAGAAGCATCCGCATCTCGATCATGGCTACGCAGTGACGAGCCATTCCAGCCAGGGGCAGACCGCCGACCGGGTGTTGATCCACGTCGATACCGAGCTGGGAGCCAAGGACTTGCTCAACAATCGCATGGCCTACGTCGCCGTCTCGCGTGGAGCCTATGATGCGCAGCTGTTCACCAACGACCGCGAGAAGCTGGGGGCGGCGCTGGGACAGGATGTATCGCACCGGAGCGCCCTCACGCCGGAGCGGACGCCCGAGCAGTCTATTCAGCCACGACACGAGATCGCGCCGGAGATTGAGCGTGGCTATGGCACGGGAATCAGTATGTAACCCGCCTGTCTACCCCGGTTCAGGGGAGCATATCCATCGCGGAGAAGCCATTAACCGGCCTAAACCCAACATTGCTGTTATCAGGGGCAATTTGAGTGCCGGTGGCAGCGAAAAATGGGGCCATTTTGGCAGGAATCTACACCATGTGGCGGTGTTTCCGCTGGCAGCAACCACTTCCGGCATTTCCCCGCGCAGCGGGGCGGACGATTCGCTTTTGGACTTTTCCTTTGCCATCAACCAGTGATAGTCAGCGGGCGCAATTGGTCGCCGATGAACCCGGCGGCAATCCCTCACGAGCAAGCAAGCAGGCAGCCACCAACCTCCTTTACTCATTTTTCTGCTGCGCCGAATTCGTTGATCGCATTGCTTCCGTAATCACCCCCGAGTGTGCGAGTGATTGGTTCGTCAGTAATATCTTTCCGCCACTGGTCTTGAGAAGCTCGAACTTCGATGGGCCTAGAAGGTTGACAAACCGTGGAAGGTTGTCGGCCTTCGCCACAAGGTAATAGCGCTGCGGCTGGCTCCAGAGTGCCTTTAATTTCAGGTCGTCAAGGAACACGTCTGGCACGTTGGGAGCATTCGATCCGTACTCGAAGTTATTCCATCGCCCGTTGAGCAGAAGCTCTGTCCTTCCGGTGTAAAATGCAACCGACGAAAACGTGTAATAGTGGTGATCCACGATGACCTGGCCCGGCGGATCCGCAAGGATTGCCTCTGCCAGTTCATGTGAAGAGAGCAGCGGGTCGAACTTGACCATGGCCAGGCAGGCACCCTGAAAGAACACGATCATCATCAGGGCAGCGCTCAAATACGTTCCCGTCGAGAAATTCCTGCGTGCAGTAACGAACGCCCCGACCGAACCCAGCATGAACCCGATACCGGCAATCGCAAGCGGCAGCCGCAGGTAGGCAAACGAGCTGAGCGTCAAATCTTCCATGTGGCCAAGCGACAGCTTGTAGGAATTTGGATGAACGGCCAAGGCGGCCGTGATGTCTCCCGGGGTCGCCAGATGCCGCACGGCGAAGAGGATCGCGAAGCAGGCCAATCCGGCCGCGCCTGCAATCGCGCCCAAGGTCCAACTACCCTTTCGGATCCAGCCGTTCTCCTCGGCCATGGCACTCGCGAGCAGCAGGGCCAGCGCGGGATAGCAGGGCATGGAGTAATATTCCTGCGTCGTCGAGAAGGTGAAGAACACCAGGACAAACCCGATCCAGCAAAGCGCGAGGAGGCGCGCTCGGCCGGCGCGCGAGCTCGGCTTGAAATTGAGTTTCGCCACTGCAGGCAGATAAACGCTCCAGGGAAAAAGCCAGACGAGATGAAACAGCCAGAACCAGAGCCGAGGTACCGTATCGTAGTCGCGCGGATAGCGCAGATTCAGGAAACGAAGAAGCTGTTCGTTGATGAAATAGAACCATAGGAAGCCGTGATAGTGGCCGGGCATGCTCTTCAACGTCCAGGCGAAGTAGGGAGGGTTCCTGAGTGTCGCCAGGATGTGCCATGGCGCCGCGATCAAAAGCAGGATCACCATCCCCGAGAGCGGCCGCAGTCTCTTCCACGCGGCCCAGGAAAATAACTGCCGGGTGCACAACAAAAACACCACTGCGGTGCCGATCGGGAACACAATGCCAATCAGGCTCTTCAGCAGCAGGCCAAGCGCAAGGCTAGCAAAGAAAATGTAGGCCCACAGCGCGGTATGCTTTTCCTCCTCATCGAACACGCGGAGAAACGCCCACATCGCCAGTGCAATGACAAAGGTGAGCATGATATCCGGAATCAGAATCCGCGTGAACAGCCAAATCCCCACGCAGCTCGCCATCACCAGGCCCGCGCAAAAGCCTGCCCGTTTTCCAAAGGCCCACTTGCCAAACGCGGCCGTCAACAGCGCCAGGCCGATTGCGGTGAGAGCAAATGGGATTCTCGAAGACCAGTCATGGACTCCGAATAACTTGTAACCAGTGGCGGTCAGCCACCAGGAGAGCGGCGATTTCTCCAGATACTTGACCCCGTCGAGCCGCGCCGTCACCCAATCCCCGGAACTCAACATCGTACGAGCGATCTGTGCCTCGACCGCGTCGGTGTCGTCCATCAGGTAGGGCGGAGAAACGGCGCCCGTGATAAAAATGACGCCGGCGACCAGTAAAATGACTGCCAGGTAAGCTCCCCAACCCAGTTGTGTTTTATTTTCGAGCAATCCTCGAACTCCTTTTGCCTACTTCCTAGACGAAAACCTCTCGTCTCTGGGCCACGACGACGCCACGAGGCGTTGAGAGCAGAACAGCGGAAATCAGGCCCTCGGCTTCGAGACGAAGGACTGCTTCTCTCACTATTTTGAAATGTGAACTTGCATCATGAATGATCAGCAGTCCCCGCGGGTTCAATTGCGGCAGAAGCCGTCGGATCTCTGCCTCACGGTTGGCGAGATGGCTATCGCTGTAGAGGAGATCGATCTCGCCTTCGATGATCGTGTCGAGGCTGGACTCCAGCCTCGATTCGATCCACCGCGAAAGGCCGGAGGCATCAAAACGCCGCAGTGCTCGACTGCGGATTTCTGGATCGAATTCAACGGTGATCACGCGGCCAAATCCGTTTTCTTTTACGCCTTCGGCCAGCTTCACCGTTCCGTGACCGAGGAATGTGCCGGTTTCGACGACCAGCTGGGGTTTGATCGTGGTCACGATCGTCTTGAGAAAATCGAGAACCTCAACTTCAGTGGTTTGCGAGTCGAGCATGCGCCAAAGTTCTGGATTGGGGCATTCCGGCGTGGCAGGTGTATATTCCGGCTGCACGGATTGCTCCTCCTCCGCAACGCGATCCAGGATGCGAAGGCCCTCATATCTGCGCATGAATGGTGGCACGATCAATGCGATCATGCCGAAGGACACAAGCATTGTGGTAGCCGACACAGGGAAAGTGATCGAGTGCCATCGAGTCGCCTCGGGGCGCGCGAGAAACAAGATGATCAAGTCGGCCGCACCGCAAAAGAAGAGACCCTCGGCAAAGATGAGTCCGACAGGGCGCTGAAACTGGAGTTGTCTTTTACCTTCCGACCAGAAGATAGGAAGCGCAATCACGCACAGAGCAGCACCAACGACGGCTGGGGAGCGCAGCGAGAGCATTCCCGTCGCTCGAGCTTCGGGATAAAGTGCCATGATCTGAAAGAGCCCACAAGCGCCGGTGAGTGCAGGCGCGAGAAGGTCCAGCATTTCGAGGACGGGGCGGCGTATGAGCTTTGCCGGCTCCAGCCGACGACGACGCAAATCTAAAAAAAGGATAACGGCAAAAACCAGGATGCCTAGCCCTAGCGCAAGAGCGCAAGAGCGCAAGAGCGCAAATATTTTCGAGGTTCACACGAGTAAGGACTACAGCGTTGATGTAAAGAGGCATTCGTTTAACGATAAATGTTGTTGCTGAAGGGTACCCTCTGCCTCCCGGCGAGGGTGAGGCTAGCAAGGCCTATATCGGTCTAATTGGTGACACTTTTAACTGCAATGTCTCGCTTCGTAATACACAAGTGTTTCTACGTCAAACTGCAGCGCCCGGTAAAGGTGGATCGGCCGACGTGGAAGCTCTCGGCTACGTCCTCGGGCCGTTCCTCCTTGGTCGAGTAGTTTTTTGGCTTGGGTGAGGCTGCTGCCGGGTCAGTTTCGGCTGTAAGTGCGCCCCCGGCCGGGCCGGTTTAGCAATAAGATTGACGCGCAATAATATAAATAATATTATTTCTATTGTATTATTATTGAGGTCCCCGGAGAGACGCGCATGGACATCAATCCTGAGATTCGAGAGCGAATTCTGAACGCTGCGCAGCAGCTGTTCGAGGCTGCTGGACGGTTGGAGCTACCGACGGTCGATGCCGTCCGTCGGCTGTCGAAGACCAATATGAACGATGCCTCGGCGGTCATGAAGGAATGGCGCCGGTTACAGATCGTCTCCGCCTCGGCTGCGGTGGTGTCGGTGCCCGATCGGGTGCAGCAGGCGAGTCAATCGGCGTTGAGTGCGCTGTGGAACGAGGCGCAAGAGCTCGCCAACGAAGCCTTGCACGTGGCGCAGACCGCCTGGGATGCGGAACGGGCCGAAGCGGAGAAGCTGCGCGTCGAATTGTCGTCGGCGTTCGAAACCCAGGGCGCGGAGCTCGAAGCGTTGCGCTTGAAGTTGGCGGAGGTGGAGAAAGAGGCCTCGGCGGCGGCGGCGGCGGCCGAGCGGTCGCGGATGGAGAGTGCGCAGCAGGTGGCGGCGCTGACGGACCAGGCGCATACGGCGAGTGCTCGCGCGCAAGAGATCGAGAAGCGGGCCGAGGACCTGAAGACCGCACTGATGGCGG
>DATDLS010000424.1:0-2547 GCA_036519195.1 Occallatibacter sp.
ACAATCTGTCAAAGTCTTGGCTGCTCAAGTTTGTAGAGCAACGCGTCGCCGACCGACGCATCCTGGGGCTGATCCAGAAATGGTTCAACGCCGGGGTGATGGAGGACGGAAACTGGTCAAATACAGAGATAGGTACTCCACAGGGCTCGGTGGCCTCACCGCTCCTGGCAAATATCTATCTGCACCACGTGTTTGACCTCTGGGTGCACGCCTGGCGTCAAAAGGAGGCGCTTGGCACGGTGATCGTCGTCCGCTATGCGGACGATACGGTCCTCGGTTTCCAACACCAGGCGGACGCAGACCGCTTCCTGGAGGACCTCCGGGAGCGGCTGAAGGAGTTTGGATTGGAACTCCACCCAGACAAGACGCGCCGGATTGAGTTTGGGCGGTACGCCGAACAAAACCGGAAGAAGAGAGGAGAAGGAAAGCCTGAGACGTTCGACTTTCTGGGCTTCTCGCATATCTGCGGGAAGGACAGATGGGGGAAATTCGCCTTAAAGCGCAAGACGATCGCCAAGCGTATGCGGACCAAACTGCAAGAGATCAAGCAAGAGCTCCGCAGACGCATGCACGATCCGATCGAGCAGACGGGCAAGTGGCTCCAGTCGGTCATTCAGGGCTACTTCAACTACCACGCGGTCCCGGGAAACATGCAACGACTTAAGGTATTCAGCGAGCGGGGGAAGAGACACTGGCGACGGGCACTCCGACGCCGGGGTCAAACGCACCGGCCCAATTGGGACCGGATTCTTCAGCTTGTGAGTCGATGGTTCCCAAAACCGAAAATACTCCACCCTTACCCCGATGCACGTTTCGCCGCTAGCCATCCGAGATAAGAACCGCATGCGCTAACGAGCGCTCGTGCGGGTCTGTGCGGGTTGCGCCTTGAAACTCATGAAGTTCAGTCTCCTGAAATGGAGGCCGCGGCAAAGCCTAGCTCGCAGCCGCGTACCAAGTCTTGCGTGATGTCCGGAGACGGCCATTGCGAAGCGTAGACAGGGAGGTCTGCAGGCCGAAACAGCAGTAAACGGCAAAATAGCCCCGAAATCGATCGTGGTGGAAGTAGCCGACCCTATCCCGTAACGGGGAAGGCAGAAGCTCGGTATGCGTCATGGCGAGTGTACTGAGGTGCTTCCGGGGTTCGTACCGTCAGCATGCAGCCAAAGGATTTCATGGGAACAAGGGAGAGCCGTCAGGCTCAAGCGTGACTTGTAGGGTCCGACAAGCTGAAGAAGCAAGGAAGATCCAAAGGCCTGATGGCAGTCAGACTGCCTGGTAGTACTTCGAGGTCGGGAGAGCCGGCTACATGGGGAAGCGGGCAGCGGAAGTTGAATTGTTCGTGGGAAACATGAGCTCCATCCAAAGGGAGGATTCGGCCTTCTATGCAAAGAGAAGATAAGCCAGTCATGACAACAGGACTCGAACGAATAGCAGTCAAAGCTCGGTGTGAGCCGAAGCTCCGGTTTACGTCGCTGGCCCATCACATCACGAAGGAACGGGTTTGGGAGAATCTTAATCAGATACCTGCCAAGTCTGCAGCCGGAGTGGATGGACAGACCGTAACGGAGGCGAAAGAGAGTTTTGAGGAATGGATTGCGGGTATGTTGCAATCTATCCACCGTGAGGGTTATTGCGCGCCAGATATACGGCGTGTCTATATCCCGAAGCCCGGCAAGCAGGAGATGCGCCCTCTCGGGGTGCCGACTGTTGCGGACCGGGCACTTCAACGAAGCGCCTCTCAGGTGCTATCTGCCATCTATGAGCAGGACTTTCTGCCCTGCTCGTTTGGTGGCCGTCCTGGCAGGGGCGCCCACCAAGCGCTCGCAACGCTCCATGAGAGAATTGCTGGCGGGAAAATCGAGTGGGTGTTGGAGGCGGATCTCAAGAACTTTTTCGGGAGCCTAAGCCATGAGTGGATGCTCCGCTTCGTCGAACATCGAGTGGGGGATCAGCGTCTGATTAGTTTAATCCGGCGCTGGCTGAAGGCAGGCGTTTTCGAGAATGGAGAGGTTCATCCAAACGAAGAGGGAACCCCGCAGGGAGGGTCGGTCAGCGTACTGCTGAGTAATGTATATCTCCACTATGTGCTCGATCTGTGGTTCGAGCGAGTGGTCAAGCCGCGACTTCGGGGCGAGGCCTGCATGGTGCGATATATCGACGACTTCGTGCTGTGTTTCCAATTTCGTTCGGATGCTCTTCGCGCTCAAGAAGCGCTCGCCAAGAGGCTGAGTAAATTCAGTCTGACCTTGGAGCCGAAGAAGACCAAGCTCGTCGAATTTGGACGCTTCGCGCATCGACACGCGAGCAAACGTGGCCGTAAACGCCCAGAGACGATTTACTTTCTGGGCTTTACGCTGTATTGCACTCGCAATCAGAAAGGAAACTTTCGGATTGGAATGCAGACAGAGAAGTCACGGTTGCGACGTGCGCTCATGCGGTTGCAGGACCAGATGCGGCGGATGCGGCACTTGTCGATCCGGGAGCAGGTGAATCATCTCAATCAAATGCTCCGTGGGCACTATGCATACTACGGCGTTGCCGGAAATC
>DATDLS010000425.1:0-3665 GCA_036519195.1 Occallatibacter sp.
GCAAGCTCACAATCTGAAGCCCCATCGTGTAAAGACCTTTAAGCTGTCGCGCGATGCGAAATTCCTGGAGAAAATGACGGACGTGATCGGGCTTTATTTGAATCCTCCAGAACAGGCAATCGTGTTATGCGTTGATGAAAAGTAACTGGCTTCATACTACACCTCTTTCGATTGTATGGGAGGGTTTTGCTTCTTTCCCTTCGTTGAAGTCCGCTGCTTGATCTGAGGGTCGGTGCCATCGGCGCTTGATCGGTAAGTTTGACTCTGGCAACTCGTAGAGGTACCAGTGCCCATTGCATGCATGCCTCTTGATCAAGCCACGTTTTGCCCACTCCTCGACCGTCGTTTCGTGAACACCAAGGCGAGCGCACGCCTCTGCATTAGTTAGCAGACCGCGGCCGCGAAGCCTATCGTAGCGTGAGCGCAGAGCGTATTGACGGACGAGGTAGGCAACTCGCTGGGCGGTGAAACGTGCATTGCTACGCCCCGGTCGAGCTGATCCGCCTGGACGAAGCCCTTGTCCATTGAGGATTCCGGCGATCTCGTCATAGATGTTGTCGTCGAGGAGCTTGTCGACGAGTTGGACGATCGCGGGCGGCGTTTTCATCTGCTGCGCGGCAGATTTGGGGTTCAGTACTGTAAGCGTTTCAGTCTTGTCGCCCTTGAATCGAACGTGGATCCTGGTTATGCCTTCCTCCGGCAACTTGATCAAGGTGACATCCTCGACGATGTAGGCGAGCAAACGTTTGCGCTCACGATTCGGCGTAGCCGGATCGTTCCAAATTTTCTTGAAGTCTGTCGTCATTGTGATTAGCCGCTGGCGAGTCGCATCGTTCAGCAGAACCAGATCCTGTTGCCGCGCTCGCTCCCGCTCTTCCCGAGCCTGAGCGAGCATACGCAATTTGTTGTTCCATTCCGCCTCCAGCGTGCTGGCAACCAGGCGGTTACCCGGATCGACCAACATGAACCGCCGCTGCGCCAGGTCGGCTTCGTACTGCGCATGTTCGATGGCACGACAACGCAGCTGGTCAGCCTCATCCTGCCGGGCTTCAATCTCCCTCCGGATTTCGAGCGCCAACTCTACAGCGGCAGGCGTCATCCTCTCGGCAACCAACGCCCCGACGGCCTCGTCGACCGGCGATGCGGCTATGGATTGGCAGTTCGGCTCGCCGAGGCCGCTTTGAGCGGGGTCGCAGATATACCGAGCCTCTGGCTTTTCACGCGCGTAACTATAGGTGAGGCGGAAATGTCTTCCGCATCGGCCGCACACCGCGCGTCCCTGCAATAGTGCAACGCCCTCTCGCGGCGGAGAACTGCGCGCCAATTCGTATGTTCTTCCATTGGACTCAAGCAGCTTGAGATTCTGCTGATATTGCTCCCAGTTGATGTAGCCTGGATGGGCGTTGGGGATACAAGCGAGCCAGTCGCCGCTGTTGTGCTTTCTCTGGACCACGATCTTCCCGTCGGCGTTTCGGCGGTACCGCCCGCGGCCGTACACGTAGGCACCCGCATATCGCGGGTTTTTCAGCACGCGCATCGCAGTCCATGCGGTCAGCGGCCGGAACACCGTGTCGCGTCCACCGGTGCGCCGGGATGGGAAGTTGAGACCCTCCTTGCGAAACACCTTGACGACCTGGCAGGCCGAGCCGACGCGTGCGAACGTCTCGAAGAAGTGGTCGATACTGTCCCGGACCTGTGCATCGGGATCGAGAGTCACGTTGCCCAACTCGTCATACACGAAGCCAGTGGGCAACTGACAGCGATACTCGCCGCGTCGCACTTTATTCAGGATTCCGCCGCGCAGCCTGGCCTTGAGAACATGAAGCTCGGCTTCCGACATGGCCCCTTTCAATCCGAGCAAAAGTCTGTCATTAAAATTCGTCGGATCGTAGACGCCATCCTCATCGAGGATCAGCGTATCGGACAGCGCACAGATCTCGAGCAAACGATGCCAGTCGGCGTTGTTGCGCGCCAGGCGCGAGACCTCCAGTCCCATCACGATGCCTGCCCGGCCCATACTCACCTCTGCGACCAGACGCTGAAACCCCTCGCGCCAAGCGGCCGATGCGCCCGATTCCCCCTGGTCATTGTCTACCACGATGATCTGATCTTTGCGCCAGCCGAGCGCCATGGCGCGTCTGTCCAATGCATATTGGCGCATCGTGCTCTCCACGTTCTCGATGACCTGCCGCATCGAGGACTGTCGAATATACAGGTAGGCGGCCCGTTCCAGATGATGAGGCTGCACCTTCACGGATTCGTTCATAGTGTTGCTCCTCGGCGCTCACGCCCAATAGCCATGGCTGCAAAGATATGAATGACGTCTCTGGATTCTTCGCCAGAGGGAAAGCTCAACAAGGCTCTACGTCTCGGCTCCGCCGGCGGAGGACTCGCACCAGAGGCAGCCAGTACACGTGCCCACCCCCACAGACCGCGACGGAGAAATAGCAGCAGGTCCGAGCGCACCTCGGGCGCCAGCGCCTGACCGAGAGCGGCATTGCGGAGGGCTTCGTATTGAGCCACAACGCCAGATAACTGCTGCGCGGCATCGCCACTGCGCGGAGTCACCGCAAAGTTTTTTTTACTACCCGCTCGATCGTCCTCGGGTGGATATCGAGTCCAAATTTCTTCAGGATCTGTTTGGCCAGTTGGCGCGCTCGAATTGGCTTGCCAGCGACCACTTGCTCCTGGATAAACTGGAGCACTTCGCCCTGCACCTTGTGCGGCCCCTGGGGGCCTCGCTTCCTGGGTACCAGCCCGGCGATCCCCGCTTCTTCGAAGCTGGCTTTGGCCTGATAGTACGTCGGCCTGGATACGCCGTATTCCTCCGTTGTGCCTGTCACACCTGCGTTTTCGACCGTTACGCGTCGCAGCATCTCGTATTTGACCTGCACGATGTCGTGAGGGTCGAAGAACTCGACGTCGAGGAATTTCGGATCCGTGATCTTCTCCGGCGCTGGATTCAGCGTCCCCTCTTCGAGCAGGGCTTGGATCCTGGGATTCTTGCGCTCTCTCTTTACGGTCACCGTGCACTCTCCGATTCAGCTTTCCAGATGTAATGACAATTATGACGCAAATGTAACATAGCTTGATGGAAGTCGATGTTTTCACTTTTGATTCCTCCGGTAAACTAACGGAACAATTTGCGATCTGATCACACAGAGCGGCATATATTTGCTTACATTTGCGGCAGAATTTACCTTACGAGCCATCTCGCCTTTCCGGCGAATCTCGCTTGCTCAGGCGGTCGACCAAGCGGGCGAGCTCCACCAAGTCGGTCACGCGGAACAGAGCCCGCTGCCCGCCCAGAACGATCTCCGGATCGGGTGCGACAACATCCGTCCACTGCGGCGGAACCGCGCAAATTGTCCCATCATCCACCTCGAGCAGCAGCGTCATACCGAAGCGGTTATACCGGTCGCCTACGCAGGCCAGCTGGCGCCCGCTGAGGGGATGGAACGGATGCGTCACACGTACAAAACGTGCGGCTGCGATTGAAACCGGTGCATTCTTGAGTGAGGTACAAAACGCAAATTCAGGCCTTGGACAGGACTCAACCTGGACTACCGCTCAAAAAAGGCCGTTGTGGAACCATGACCCATGACTACAAGCGCAATGGCACCACAACTTTATTCGCTGCCTTGGAACTCGCACGAGGTAAAGTG
>DATDLS010000426.1:0-15467 GCA_036519195.1 Occallatibacter sp.
CAGGGTTCCGTCAAAGTCAAATCGGAACTCCGATGATCCGGAAGACAAAGGAATCAGCCTGACGAGCACAGTAGCGAAGTGCTTCGGGGATTCCGCCAACCCCGGCGATGCGAAGTAGGGAGAGGACAACATTTCTCAGGCTGGCCATCATTTGTGGACCATTTCCGCGGCGCACTTGTGAGCGGTCTTCGTCGAAGGTAACGTCGCGAACATAGTGCAGGCGGTTTTCGATCGACCAGTGGCCACGGTTCAATTCGAGCAGTCGCTGGGGATTGGCTCGGGCAGGATCAAGGCTGGTGATCCCGTAGGCGATTTCGACGCGGGTTTTCTGTTTGGTAATTTCGGTGATTTCCCGCTTGATGGCGAAGACCTGAGCGGTGTAGGGGAAGGTCAGATAATCATTCAGTTCCGTGCTGGTCCAGATACTGCGTATTTCCAGTCGCCCATGACCCTTGTCAGTCGTTTTGTACTGAGGGGGGAAAAGACTCCACCATTTTCAGGTCGGAGATGTCCTTTCGGAGTGTAGGTTGATTGTCTTTGACCGTGAACAGATAATCGGCTTGCTTATTTTCCACCAGAAATCGAGCGGTCTTGACTTGGGTATGCTCCGCATCGGCAGTCACGATGGCTCCTTGGAGCGGAATGGGATCAAGCAGTTCCGGTAGTTTGGGAATCTCATTGGTCTTCTCCTCCACTTCCAGTTGGCCGATGACCACGCCTTGCTGGTGCAGGATGGCGCCGAGCAGGTGGGGAGCGCGCTGGCCTAAGTCATGGGCACCCCGTAAGGCTTTGCCGTCGACGGCGACGGCTTTTCCCGCCAGAGGAAACTGCTTGAGGACCCATTGTCCGATCTGGGCATCGATGGCATTGGCATCCAGGCTTTGTAATACCCGGCGGATGGTAGGTTCCGAGGGCGGTGTCCAACGCTTCGACCCCAGTTTCCGCAGCGCCTCCCGGTTCAGGGTCTGCGCCCATTCGGCAATGGCGGTAAAGCTGCGAGCGCCGGTCAGAGCGGCGCAGACTCCAATCGCCGCCACAGTCATCACCGGATGACGCACTCCACGCGGCTTACGGGGATCCACCATGGTTTTCAGCAGGTCGATCAAGCCCCCCTCTCCTTCCAGGGGCAAGGCATTGATGTCGATCACAAGTCTCTCCGTTCCAAAAGTGAGGGGAGGGGGAAACGGGGCCCGCAGGCGCGCTACCGCATCTGGCACCAGGGGACGGACGAGCACCATCTTGCTCTGCCCATGATGCCAGTAATGACGATTGCGTTTAGCAAAACCGCGGGTCTGGCCCAGCACCTGCCAGCCAGCCGCGCGGTAACAGGTCCCGCGGAATCGGGCACTGTCGACAAAGGTCTCCGCCAAAAGCACCGCATGGCCATGGCAGATCTCCCAGTCCCGGCTCAAACGTTTGACGTTCAAGGCCAGTATGCGCGAGGCAAGATTGGGTTGGTTCCAGCCCGGCAGGATCAGAAAACGAACATTATTGGCCAGCAGGCGCAAGCGCCGCCACTGCAAGCCTCGCTCCCAGCCGATCCAGCGATCGCGCACCCCGCATTTCAGAGCTGCCGACCCCCATCCCAGCAGCGCTACCCACTCCTGGCCCACAGTGGCGACGTAGCACAGCGACTCGCCAATGATCCGATCCAGGCTAAGATAGTGATGCTGCCGCATCAAGGCGCGCCAGCGTCCCCGTTCCTCCTGCTGCACCAGTCGCACTGACAGCGCTTGTCGACTGATCGGTGCAGCTACGGCCTCCCCATTCATGAGCCGAGATTAGCAAGGTTTTTCAAAAAAAGCCAGTACCAACTCAGGCTCTCTTTGGATTGTTTCAGTTGCCGGACTTTGACGGGGTCCTGGGATCGATACTCGGGAAGCCTTGTCCAACCCATACCAGGTTCTTTCGGCCCTGAATGCGCGCGATGGCTTGCGCAATCTGCTCCAGCGCGCTCAATGACTGATCAAGTCGCTCAAGCGTGCCATAGCCGATGCTCTTATCGCCTTCCAGCTTCCATGGGTAGTGGACGGACTGATCGTGGAACGCCTTGAACAGACGATCGCGATCGCGGGTGGAGTTCTCGAGAACGCAAAATTTATTGTCCGATACCAGCATGAGAGCAGTTGGCTGGTCAAGGAGCGCAGGCCGCGCGTCGAGATACTGGTTGACGGATCGGACGGCGAACGAGGAATCCTCAAAATGAGTGTTGAGTTCGTCGAGAACCAAAATCGTTACAGGGGACTGTCCAAAGCTCTTTGGCTCGTCAGGATTAAAGGAGTCGGCTCCGCTTCCGGCAACGAACTCGTTCGCGTTATAGGAGCGGATCGATTCCGGGAGGCCGTGCTCGATCATGGCGTGTCGAGCGTTTCTATTCTTTTTGACTCTTCTCTTCGATCTTCACGACAAAACTTGTGAACGTCTTGTCGCCAGCGACCAGCATCTGGTGAGGCACGCCTGCGGGCACATGGGCAATGTCACCCGCGCGCAGTTCCTGGCGCGTGCCGCCGTCAAGGGATGCGCCGCGGATTTCGCCGGGGCCAACCTGCTGGGGATTGACGACTGTGCCGCCGGTGACCAGCGTGGCGCGGCCATCGAGAACACAGAACAGGTCAGCAAAGTTTTCATGCAGCTCGGCAACTCCGTTGCGGGCACGGAATGAAAGCATGATGGCGTGCTGCGGGTACTCCCTCAGCGTCTCGCTTGCCTGGCCGTCTCCGAGATCGGCCAGCTTGCGTAAATAGACGCCGCGCTCGAGCAGAACCGGATGCGACCAATGTTCGGCGTGCGGCAAGGCCTCTTTGGCGGCCTTAGGCTTCGATGGCGGTGGAGTCATTTCTTTTTCCGGGGAGAACAACTCTTTCCGGATTACTTTTGACAGGGGGTCCATTTCATTTTTCTCCCGAGAGGCCGTTGCACAACAAATCGCGTTGCGGCGGCACGGCTAGCTGTTGCGTTCGTCCAGGCCTGCCAACAGGCGCGCTCTCCGGAAAATATCCAGAAACATCACGCGCGTGAGCTTGCCGGTGTTGGTGTTTTGCAGAGAGGGGTGATAGCTGGCCAGCAGTGTGATTCCGCCGGGCAGCGCATATTCGGCTCCGTGCCGGAATTGAAATTTGGAGCGCGCGGCAATGTTTCCCACTTGTACTTGCTGGCTCAGGAAACCGTCAAATGCGATTTTGCCAAGGCAGACGACGACGCGCAGATTGCCTAGCAGGGCGACCTCCTCGTCGAGCCAGGAGGCGCAGTTGCGCTGCTCGCCGGGCGTGGGTTTGTTGCCCGGCGGGGCGCAACGGACAACCGAGCTGATCCACAGGCTGGTGAGCTTCATGCCGTCGTCGCGCGATGTGGCTTTGGGTTGGGAGGCGAAGCCGGTCTCGTAGAGAACGGGATAGAGAAATTCGCCCGATCCGTCTCCGGTGAAGGGGCGCCCGGTGCGGTTGGACCCATGCGCGCCGGGCGCGAGGCCGACGATCCATACGCGCGCCGTAGGCTCGCCGAACGATGGTACCGGACGGCCCCAGTATGGCTCATCGAGATAAGCCCGGCGCTTGACGCGGGCGATTTCCGCGCAGTAAACGCGCAGCCGCGGGCATCGCTCGCAGTTGACGATCCGTGCGTTCAGTTCTCTGTCGGGAGCGAGCGAGGGCGCCATAGGAGAATTCTAGCCTTGCCGCCCGGCGGGGGCCTCTGCCCATTCCGGCTTCCCTCTGCCTGCTCTGGCTTCCGTGGGGTAGAATGATTCCGCTGCGGGAATACGTTTTCCTGCGACGGAAATTACCTCGCAGGCAGGATGTTCCCGAAAAATTCGATTGCATTTTGAGGGATGGATTTACGATGAGGCCTTCGATCCACAGTTTGAGCCTGCTGTCTGCTGCTTTGCCTGTTCTGCTGGCGGGCGTATTCGTTCCCGCTGCCAATGCCCAGGCCGTTACCGAGATTGGCGGCGAGAAGATCGTCACCCTCACCCGCACACCTACCAGCACCACTCGGCCAGAGTTCACCAGCATTACGCTGGCGCCCGGCCGAGGCATGGAAGTGCTGCAGATTACCGCCAACTTCCCCGGCAGGGGGAAGGTGGATGTCCTGTCCTCGCCGGACATGGTCGAGATCAAGAAGATGCTGGACGTGGACGACACGGAGAACGGCGACCTGGGCTACCGGCTGGGCTCTGCGTTCCTGGTTCCCTACCCCAACCGCATTCGCGGCAAGCTTTCCGCTGACGGCAAGACGTTGACCACGGAATGGCACGGGCACCTGCTGAGGCTGCCGGCCAACAACATTGGCAAGCTGCCTACGGCAGAGCGGCATGCGATGCACGGGCTGATTCTGAAGGCCAAGACAGAGGACGTGAAGGTCTCAAACGACACCAGTGGCGGCCAGGTTACCGGCACGATTCATGCCGGAGATTTTGGCGGGCACTGGCTCTCGAAGACCGACCTGGTGATGAAGATCAGCCTGAAGGCAGCGAGCGTGGACGCATCGATTGAGGCACGCAACGTGGGTAATGAAGACGAGCCGATGGCGATTGGCTGGCACCCGTACATCAATCTGCCCTCCGGGGACCGCGGTCAGGTGAAGATCCACATCCCGGCCGACAAGCTGGCCGAGGTGGATGGATACGACAATGTCTTCCCAACCGGCAAGATGCTGCCCGTTGAAGGAACCCGCTATGACCTCAGAGCCGCGGGCGGAGTGGCGCTGGGGACCAACATGTTCGACGACAACTGGAGCCACATCGACTGGACCAGTACAGGAAAGATGAGCGCTGCAACGGTCCAGGTCATCGACCCGGCAGCCCATTACGGCGTTGACATCATGGGACTGTCGCCGGAGATCAAAACCATCCAGATGTATGCGCCACCCACCAAGTCCTTTGTGGCGATTGAGCATCAGTTCAACTTCGCTGATCCGTTCGGTGCCGAGTGGGGCGCCATGAATACCGGCATGGTGACACTGAAGCCGGGCCAGAGCACCAACTGGCATGTGCGGCTGCATGTGTTTGTGCCCTGAGATTCCTCCCGCGAGCGAACAGGCAAAACAAGTAGCTCGGGTCCATACAACCAAAAGCCCTCATGCTGAGCGAACGCATGAGGGCTTTTCGTTAGAGTAAGCAACGAAATTGGGATGTCATCCGGCCTTTTCGAGCAGACACAGCGACAGGTCGCGCCGTTCGACCATCTCGCGCGTAATCTCCAAATCACGCACGCGCTTGTTGGAAGGCAGATGGTACATCAGATCGAGCATCAGCTCTTCGAGAATCATGCGCAGACCGCGGGCACCCACCTTGCGCGCCAGGGCTTCGTGAGCAATGGCGCTGGTGGCCTCCTGGGTAAAGTGCAGACGGACGTTCTCGTATTCGAGCAGCCGCTGATACTGTTTGAGGATGGCGTTGCGCGGTTTGGTGAGAATTTCGATCAGCGCGGGTTCATCCAGTTCATCGAGGACGCCCATGACGGGCAGGCGCCCGACGAACTCGGGAATCAGGCCGTACTTGATCAGATCCTGAGGCTCGGTCTTGCGCAGCAACTCGGTGTCGCGATGCGTGCGCGCTACAGCCTCTGCGTCCGTATCGGTGGCCTTGAACCCCAACGCCTTCTTGCCGACGCGACGGCCGACTACGCGCTCCAGGCCCACAAAAGCGCCACCGCAGATGAACAGGATGTTGGTGGTGTCTACGGCGGTGAACTCCTGGTGCGGATGTTTGCGCCCGCCCTGCGGCGGCACATTGGCCACGGTACCTTCCAGGATCTTCAGCAGCGCCTGCTGCACGCCTTCGCCGGAAACGTCACGCGTAATGGAGGGGTTCTCGTCCTTGCGGCCGATCTTATCGATTTCGTCAATGTAAATGATGCCCTGCTGTGCGCGGGTGACATCGCCTTCAGCAGCCTGCAGTAGCTTGAGGATGATGTTTTCCACATCCTCGCCCACGTAGCCGGCTTCGGTGAGCGTGGTGGCGTCCACAATGGCGAAAGGCACGTCGAGCATCTTGGCCAGGGTGTGCGCGAGCAGCGTCTTTCCCGAACCAGTTGGCCCGATGAGCAGGATGTTGGACTTGGCCAGCTCCACTTCGTTGTTGCGCATGCGATTCATCTGGATGCGCTTGTAGTGGTTGTAAACGGCAACTGCCAGCTTCTTCTTGGTCTGGTCCTGGCCAATCACGTAGTCATCGAGGAAGCTCTTCACTTCCTGCGGCTTGGGCAGGTGGCCGGCGGTCGTGGCCGGGTGCGCGGCATCGCCGCGGTCGTCCTCGAGGATCGAGTTGCAGACAGCGACGCACTCATCGCAGATGTAGGCGCGAGGGTAGTCGCTGGGCGACGAGATCAGCTTGGCCACGGCGTCCTGTGACTTGTGACAGAACGAGCAGCGCAGTGCTTCTTCAGGTCCCGTGCGCGTTTTCATTTTCCTGCTCCCTTTGGACGAACGGTGTGATCGCCTTTGTGCCGATATGGTTAAGCAACTGATTGAAGTTTGCTCTCGAAACGTGCCAGACGTTCGGGAACCGGACTGTAGTTCTCCATCCTGTGCGGCGCGGCTATTGTTGGCGCCTGACTGTTGTCTATCTTGGTTTCGAGCGTTCTCTGCTTGCGGCCCACCCTGGAGCTGAGCGCCTCGAGCCGGTTCTCGACAACCGTCGTGCGCCGCGCATCGATCGAGCGGACCTTCGGGGTTACCAAGTCCTGGATTCGTTGACGGCCCTGTTCACTCAATCCCATACTTCGCTTTGCTCCCTGGCGCGTAACCCTTGGAAAAACTTCTTCGCGCCGACCCGATTGTTGCCTGCTACGTGCGCGGCCGGTCGATGATCTCGTCGACGATGCCGTAGTCCTTGGCCTGATGCGCATTCATGATGAAGTCCCGCTCGACATCGCGCTCGATGCGGTCGAGAGGCTGCCCCGTATGTTTAGCCATCAGCGTGTTGGTAATTTCGCGAATGCGCAGAATTTCGCGCGCGTGAATGTCAATGTCCGTAGCCTGCCCGCTCAGACCGCCCATCGAAGGCTGATGGATAAGAATGCGCGAGTTGGGCAGGGTGAAGCGCTTGCCCTTGGTGCCGGCCAGCAACAGGAAGGCGCCCATCGAAGCCGCCTGGCCGATGCAGTAAGTGACCACATTATTTCTGATGAACTGCATGGTGTCATAAATGGCCAGACCCGCGGTGATCGAGCCGCCGGGCGAGTTGATGTAAAGCTGCACGTCCTTCTCCGGGTCCTCGCCGTTAAGAAACAGCATCTGCGCCACGATCAGGTTGGCCACCTGGTCATCAATCGGTGTGCCAAGAAAAATAATGTTGTCGCGAAGCAGACGGGAATAAATATCGTAGGCGCGCTCGCCCCGACTCGTCTGCTCAACCACCATGGGAACCAATGCCATTGAGTGTTCTTCTCGCTCTCCCCGTTTGGGGGCTGTTCGTCCCCCGTTTTGGATGTCCGCCCGGTCTGTTTCCGAACCCCGTGCGGCGCCTTCTGCCCCTCAATCTGGAATCGCTCCAGGCTAAGAGGGCAGCCGTTCGTACATTACACTGGCGGTTTTTTCCCTTCGCAACTGTTCCCGGATTCTAGCCAGACCGCCGTCCGCCGTCAATCGCACTTTCAGGGTATCGACCGGTTCGCGCGACTGCAGAGCAGCCAGTTGCAATTCGTGGTCCAATTCCTCGTCGCTGACCGTGATATTTTCATCCTCGGCGATGCGATCCAAAAGGATAAAGGTCCTCACCTCGGCCGAGGCGCTGTCGCGCTGCGCGGCGCGCAGGCGGGCAAAGTCCAGCTTGCGCATCTGCTCGGTTTCCATGCCCTGAGCAGCAAGGGCGCGCAGACCGCGATCGAGGCGAGCATCGATTTGCTCCTGCACCAGCGATTCCGGAATCGGGAAAGGATAGCGCTCGACAAGCGTGGCAAACAGCCGGTCCTTGGTTTCGGCCTCCAGGCTGCGCCGCTTGCGGGCGGCCAAGTGCTCGCGGACGCGCCCTTCAAGGTCGGCATAGCTCTCGTAGGCGCCCAGTTCCCTGGCGAAATCGTCATCGAGTTCGGGCAGAGTGCGCTTCTTGATGGCCTTCACTTCCACGTCGTAGGTAACGGTTTTGCCGGCCAGGTTGGCTTGGCCGTAATCGGCGGGATAGATCACCTCGGCCTTCAGCTCCTGGCCCGGCTTGGCGCCACGCAGTGCTGAGGAAAATGCGGCCACGGTGTCCTTGCCGCCAATCTCCACCAGCGTGTCTTCGCCGACAAGGGGAGCGGCATCGGCTTGGCCTTCCATGTGTCCTTGGTAGCTGATCTGCGCCCAGTCGCCATCCTGGAGCAGTCGGTCTTCTTCGACCGGCTCCACCGTGGCGCGCGACTCGCGCAACTGCGCCAGCTCGGCCTGGAACTCTTCCTCGGTAATTTCGACTGCAGGCTTGGGCACGGTGACGTTCTGGTAGCCCTCGATGGAAAACTGCGGCACGTACTCGAACACTGCCTTCACGTGCAACGGTTGGCCCTCTTCGACGGTCAACTCAATCACCTGGGGCTGGCCTACGGGACGCACGCCCAGCTCGTGGACTGCCTTGTTGAAGCGCTCGGGGAGCAGGCCGTCAATCACGCCCTTGCGAATCTCAGTCGCGAAGCGGCGCTTGACCACCGACCCCGGTACTTTGCCGGCGCGGAAGCCGGGAATCTTCGCGAATTTACCGTACTCGCCGGAGACAGAGCGATAGGCCTTGGTGACCTCTTCGGC
This sequence comes from Occallatibacter sp., assembly GCA_036519195.1. GTDB lineage: Bacteria > Acidobacteriota > Terriglobia > Terriglobales > Acidobacteriaceae > Telmatobacter. The sequence continues at coordinate 8,716 of DATDLS010000426.1, forward strand.
AGGGATATCGAGCACCAGTTCCTTGGTGCAGTCGGGATTCAGAACCGGCCCCTGCAGATGGGTGTGGCCTTCGTGGTCATGACCTTGCTGGTCGTGGGAATCGTGTTCAGCAACGGCCTCAGCCGTTTCAGAGGGAGGGGGGTTGTTTTCGAGGGTATCGGTGGAGCTCAACGTTTTGCCTTCCGGGCGCAAATTCCGCGCCAACAATCTGTCTATAGGGCTGATGCCTGGGGCCCGTTTCCGGCTGCAATCGATTTTCCTGAGGATGACTGCCGGTCGGCCCCGATTCCGAATTAAAACGATAGGCTGCCGCACGGGCTGTAAGCAGCAGCGTGCAGAAGGGGAAATACCTCACCTTATGGTAAGAGGGAATGCTTACAAGGGTCAAACCGTCCGGGGGATTTTCGCCCGGGAGGGGCCCCAAAAGTCACGTGCCTGGCCGGGCACCGGCGGTTTCGGGACTTCAGGAAGGGCATCCCGTTGAAATCGCAGTCGGTTTCGGCGCGGTTGAGCCGCTCCGGCTCAGGAAAGGGCGCGGCCCAGATTCCAAACCAGTCTTGCGATTCCGAACAGGCCCCTGAGTTACCTGCTGGAGAGCGCGCGTAGAATCTTCCAAAGGTCAGCCGCCCTGAAAAGGGGAATGAATCTTCCCCAAAGGGCATGGGAAACAGTGGGGATAAGTGGCAAATTGTTGGCCATTTCCTCGAGGGCGGTTTTCGAGTTGATTGATTTAAACGAGATTTTGTTTGCCGCCTGCCATGCGTTCCTGATGCAATATTGACAAAAAAACGGTCCGCGGGGCTCGAAACACTGCTCCGCCGACCCACAGGGAAGACCGATTTCCTCAAGCCCAGCAGGATCCTGGCCCAGCAAGACCCGAACGAAGAATCTCCATTCACTCGCAGTGGCAACTTCTGCTCTCTGTTTGTCTTTTGCCAGTTCTCAGCCCGTTCATGCCAGCTCCTTGAGCACGCCCCTGACCGGCACAGGCAGCGAGACGGCCGGCCAGAGAGCTCGACAACCTCGTGTTATCGGGCACCGGACTGCTCGGCCTGAGCTCCTTGCTCTATTTCAAGAAGCGCAGCCAGGTCTCGGCCGAGCCCGAGGGCTTCTCCGCATAAGGCGCGTTTCTGAGGGGGCAATCTCGGCCTGAGCAGAAAGCGTCAGTGCTCCGCGGCCTGCGGTTTCCGGACGTAAGGAAGGAACCGCGGGTGCGCAGCGCCACATTCGGCATAGAACGCACGAGCCTCGCTCAGGCTGAGCTGGCCGTTGACCGTGAGCCGTACCTCGGCGGCATCGTCGTCTTCCTGGCCGTCATCTTCCCACCAGCACACCGGGCACAACGCCATCGCGCCGGGCGTTTCCAGGGTCTTATATCCACAGCAAGGGCAACGAAAGCGAGTCTCTACTGATTCCATTGCTTGGATGGACGGGCTTCCGGGGGGGCGCGTTGACGCGCAGGGCGTGTTCCAGGCCCGATCCGGCGTGTTTGGGCTCCCCAGTTCCGCGGAGCGAGGTCTGGGCGCGGTTTGAAGGCGTCAAATTGCCTCGCTCCTGTTTTTCCTTGCACGCTCAGGCTTTACGGCCGGCTCCGATCCGAGCTTCGATCAATGGGTCATGGGATGGGGGGCGATGGAATGGTTCCCAAACGGCCAGCGTAGAATTGCCGCCGAGGAGAAATTCCAAAACCATGACACTCTTTGTTCCCCTTTCCCCTGCGACGCTTGCCGCAAGAGTCCGCAAATTCCTGTTGCCGGCCGTTTTGGTGACTCTTCCCTGCCTCGGATTTTCACAGCAGCAGCCGCGACTGCGGGTGGCCATTGTGGGCCTGGAACACGGCCATGTGGAAGGTTTCCTCTCCGCGTTGCCCGAGCATCCGGATGTGGAACTGGTAGGCATTGCCGACGCCGATCCGGCACTCTTCGCCAAATATGAGAAGAAGTTCTCCTTGCCGGAAACGCTGGCCTACAAGAGTGAAGCCAACATGATTGAGAAGACCCACCCGCAGGCGGTGCTGGTCTACACCTCGATCGGCGAGCATCGCCACGCCATTGAGATTGCTGCGCAGTATGGCGTCTCGGTGATGGTTGAGAAGCCGCTGACCATTTCTCTGGACGACGCGCTGGCCATTCGCCGAACCGCGCGGCTGCACAAGATCCAGGTGCTGGTGAATTACGAGACTACCTGGTACTCCAGCAACAAGGCGGCCTATGACGATGTCGAGCAGGGGAAGCTGGGCGCGATTCGCAAGGTGGTGGTGCATGACGGGCACGAGGGGCCCAAGGAGATTGGCGTGCCGCCGGAGTTCCTTAACTGGTTGACTGACCCGGCACAGAACGGCGCCGGAGCGCTCTATGACTTTGGCTGCTACGGCGTGGACCTGATGACCTGGATGATGCACGGCGAGACGCCGATCAGCGTGACTGCGGTGGTGAATCACGACAAGCCGGAGATTTATCCCAAGGTGGATGACGACTCAACCATTGTGCTTGAATATCCGCATGCCCAGGCGGTGATCATGGGCTCATGGAACTGGCCGTTCGCGCGCAAGGATATGGAAGTGTACGGGGCCACAGGCTATGCCATCACCGTGGGGCCGGACAAGATGCGCACGCGGCTTCCGCATGAGCGCCAAGAGCAGCTTTCCACGGCTCCGCCGTTGAGCCCGCAGCAAAGCAATTCGCTCAGCTACCTGGCGGCCGTACTGAACGGGCAGATCAAGCCCCAAGGCGACCTGACCTCGCTCGATACGAACCTGACGGTGATGCAGATTCTGGATGCGGCGCGGGAGTCGGCACGGACGGGCAGGACGGTGAAGCTGACGAAGATTGAAGATTAGTGTCCCGCCTGCCAGACGCGGAAAGCTGTGGTGCGCCGACCCCGGCGCGCGGCCTGCTATCCCGCCTTCGCCGTTTCGCAAAAAAGCGCGAACCGGCGGAGATGGGGCACCGGGTGCGGGATTGCTTCAGTAGCTGCGCACCCACTCCAAGATTGAGCGGACGGCGACGCCGCTGGGGCCTTTGGCGATGTAGGGCTTGGAGTCTTCGACCCAGGCGAGGCCGGCGATGTCCAGGTGAATCCAGGGCGTCTCTTCGGCGAAGACCTTCAGGAATTCGGCAGCAGTGATGGCGCCACCCCAGCGGCCGCCGGTGTTCTTGATGTCGCCAATGTCGCTCTTGATCATCTCTGCATATTCGTCGCCGAGGGGCAGACGCCAGAACTTCTCGCCCGAGGCGGCCAGGGCCGCGTCAAACTTGGCATAGGTCGCTTCGTCGTTGGAGAAGCCGCCGGCGTTGACTCCGCCGAGGGCGACAACGCAGGCGCCGGTGAGCGTGGCAGCGTCGATGAGGTGGGTGGCGCCGAGCTGACGGGCGTAGCAGAGACCATCGGCCAGCACCAGGCGGCCTTCGGCGTCGGTGTTGATGATTTCAATGGTTTTGCCGGACATTGCGGTTTCCACGTCGCCCGGTTTGTAGGCCTTGCCGTCGGGCATATTTTCGGCCGAGCACACAATGCAGATCACCCGCACTTTGGGCTTAAGCAGCGCAATGGCGCGCATGGCGCCCAGCATGGCGGCCCCGCCGGCCATGTCGTATTTCATCAACTCCATTTTGTCGGCCGGCTTGATGGAGATGCCGCCCGTATCAAAGGTGATGCCCTTGCCCACCAGGCCGAGCACCGGCCCGTCGGTGAAGCCTTCCGGCTCATACTTGAGCACGATCAGCGCCGGGGGCTCCTCCGAGCCCTTCGAGACGGCCCAGAAGGCGCCCATCTTCAGTTCATGCAGCTTTTCAGTGGAGTGCACTTCCCAGCTCAGGCCCACTTCGCCAGCCATCTGCGCGGCACGCTGGCCCAGGATTGTGGGGGTCAGCTTGTTGCCCGGCTCGTTGACCAGCGAACGAGTAAAGTTCTGGCTTTCGCCAACGATTACGCCTTCGGAAAATCCTGCTTCGACGGCGGCCCGGTCGGCGGCCGTAGCGAGGAGAACGAATGACTGAATGCTCAAGTCCTTGCGGTCGCTGCGATAGGTGTCGGCGTCGAAGTCGCCCACCAAGGCTCCTTCGACCGAGGCGCGGGCGCAGGAACCAGTCGGCAGGAACTCGGCCTCCGGTAGGGCGAGGACCAGCTCACGAATGCCGCGGGGCTTGGCGAAGCGGACCGCTGTGCCGGCGGCAGTGCGCACGCCGTCCGCGGTCGCTTTGGCCTGCTTGCCAAGGCCCACAATGAGCAAACGCTTAGCGGCCAGGCCGGCAGGAGCGTGCAGCAGAACCGTTTCATGGGCACCGGCTTTGTATTCTCCGGTGGCCAACACCGCTTTAGCGGCGGACTTGACGGCCTCGTCTGACGTAAGAAGGACCGGCGTGGGCTTGGCTTCGGCCTCTTTTGAGGTTTGTGTATCGACGGCCAGCACAGTCAGCAGTTCAGTGGTAATTCCGACAAGATTGGCGAAAGCCAGTTGGGTCTTCATGGCTCTCATTGTTTCATTGTGGGGCCGGCTTGTGGCAAATGGAAGCGGTAGATTTGGAGACTCATGCCCCGAAACTCGGAGAGAGTTGGGACACTCCTGCGGCCCAATTCAAGCTTCATCGGGATCATCGAACGCCTTGGGGCCGGCACACGTGACCGGATCGCACGATTTGTTCCGGCATGCTGGTTACGACCAAGCTTTGGATTTGACTTGTCCCATTTTCATGGCGTTGTCTGTCAAAATCCGCCCAAGGGGCAAAACCACGCTCACAGTCCGAACGGCCGGCCCGTGATTCCCGCAGCGAGGCGTGAAGCGCTGAGGATTCAGCCCGGAGAGTCGCTGGTTATGCACACTGACAACGGCTTGTGCGGATCGAGTCCTGCCCGTCCCGCATCGAACGCATCGAGCAAAGTCTTGCCCGCCTGATCCCGCCCGGCCGGCGGCTTTCAAACCAACTGATCGCCGAGCGCACGCACCGCTCGCATATCCTGGCGGGTCGCAATGACCGGCCAACAGGAAGAAACAAGCGCCCGTCAGCGCCCCATCTTGTGTTTGCTGGCATTTACCGCGGCGCGGGCGTCGCGGTCGGCTTCACGGCGTTTTTCGGTCTCGCGCTTGTCCCAGTCCTGCTTGCCCTTGGCCACGGCCAGCTCACATTTGACTCGGCCATTGCGAAAATAGAGGCGCGTGGGGATGAGCGTGTGGCCTTTGATCTGCGTCTTCTGGAGTAGCTTGCGAACCTCTTCCCGGTGCATCAGCAACTTGCGGGTTCGGGTTTCGTCGTGATTAGCCAAGTTTCCGTGGGAGTAATGTCCAATATGCAGGTTAAGCAGAAAGGCCTCGCCGTCTTTGATGAGGCCATAGGAATCCTTCAGGTTGGCCTTACCCTCGCGGATGGACTTGACCTCCGTGCCGCGAAGGGCAACGCCGGCTTCGAATTTTTCCAAGAGGAAGTAGTTATGGCTGGCCATTCGGTTGTGGGCGGCATCGCGCTCGCCGCTGGCGACCGGGTCGCGGGGACGTACCGGCTTTTTGGGTCCGGCGTCCGGGTGCTGCACGATCACGTGGCTGGTTTGGCGGGCCATCTTCAAGCAACCTCGAGTCTTTATCGTAGCATCGGAAGGACAGAACTCCCCCGGCCGGAAACCACTCTTCCCCGTCTTCTAATGGGGCTTTGCTAAAATGGTCCAACGTTCGGTAGGGTCAATCTTCTATAGAGTTTGCGTCAGAAATCGCCACGGGAATTGCGTCAGGGGCCGCCAAGGCGGCCCGCACGGACCTGATCGGGAAGAGCGGTCAGCCACGACGCCTGGGAGTTCGATGAATCGCCGCGCTTTTTTCAGCCCTTGCTCCGGACCGGTCTCGTCCGCATCCATTTTCGCAAGAGCCGCCTTGTGGATTACGCTCTTCGCCGTCCTCGCTTTCTCGAGCCTGCCTCTCTACGGCAAAAGCGAGTCAGCCAACAGCTTGTACAAGCACGGCCAAGCGGCCGAGGCGCGCAAGGACTACGACGCCGCCTACGACCTGTACCAGCTGGCCCTGAAAAAAGCTCCCAACGAGATGATGTACAAGGCTGCCCTCTATCGGGTGCAGACCACGGCAGCCGGCATACACATGACGAAGGGACGCAAGCTGCTGGCCGACGGAGACAAGCAGGGCGCCCTTGCTGAATTCCTGCATGCCAGCGAGATTGACCCGAGCAACGAGGCCGCGGACCAGGAAATTGCCAAGCTGCGCGAAAATCAGAGCGTGACGGGGCACGAGGGCAATACCAGCCTGGCGATGGACGAGACGCAACAAAAGGAACTGGCATCGATGGGCTCGCCTGTGCTGCTGAAGCCGCTCGACAATGAGCCGCTTACGCTTCACTATACCCAGGACGCCAAGGTGGTCTACCAGGCCATTGGAAAAGCGGCCGGCATCAACGTGCTGTTTGACCCCGATTACACCGCCAAGAACATCACCGTGGACCTGAACAATGAGTCACTGATCGACGCGTTGCGAATCGTAGCCACGATGTCCAATACATTCTGGCGGCCGATCACCGACAACACGATTTTTGTAGCCCAGAACACGCGCCAGAAGCACACCGACCTGGAAGAGTCCGCGGTACAGACTTTCTATCTAACCAATGCCTGGCAGCAGAGCGATCTGACCGATGTGCAGACGGCGGTGCGCAATATTCTTACCGGCGTCAAGATTTACGGCGTTCCCAGCCAGAATGCGATTGTGATCCGCGGCACACCGGATGAACTGCTGCTGGCGCAAAAGTTGATCAACGATC
>DATDLS010000427.1:0-2712 GCA_036519195.1 Occallatibacter sp.
TGCCGGCGTACGTACTGCAACAGCGAGATACCGAGCATGCAGTAGAAAGCGTGAACACGGATCTTCTGATCGGTCCAGTGATACATCGGTCCCCATCCCAGCCAGTCGCCATCCTTGAGTCCGCGAAAGACCTGCTCAATACGCTGTTGACCGGAATAGGCAGTGATGATCTGCTCTGGCGTCCAATCGAAGCGGTTGGATATCAGGACGGTCCGCCCCAGTCTTTGCTTCATCAATCGTTCCAGAGCCTGGTGATTGAAGTCGAACTGCAAATGCCAGCGGCCATCGCGTAGCTCCAGGGTGTAGCTGACCAGCTCATCCACGAATTGCGGCGCCAGCCAGCGCTCGATCTTGTTGCGCAGCCCGCGCTCGGTGAAGGATGCCGCCGAGGTGGCCAGCTCCCGCGCCAGCCTGCGCATGGACTGCATGGCTTTGCTCAGACTGGTCGTCAGGCTGTGCAGCTGTTCGCTGGCAAAGGAGGCCGAGTACTTGAGCACACAACGATACTCTTTGCCGTGGACGAGCATCGTCTCCGCGGCTGCTGATACGCCCGGCTCCCGACTACTGAGCAGAGTCAGCTTCTCGCTGGAGCGAAACTCCGCCGGCGCCTGCGTCCAGGGAAGCGCCGAGATCCATCCCACGCCGGCCTGTTCCAGCTCCAGCGTATTGGCCAATGCGGCCGAACCTTTGTCGAGGACCAAAGTGACGGTCTCGGGAGCAATCTGATTGCGTTCAAGCAAAGTCACGATGCGATGTAACGCATCGGGAAACTCCTCCGCGTCGGCTACGTTGCCGCGATACAGGTGGTGACAGAGGCTGAGGCCGTTGTCACCATCCAGAACGTAGCTCAACCCCACCTGGCGCAGATTATGACGTCCTTGCTTGTTGCGTCCCCGCTGGGCCAGGCTGTTGCGTTCGTTGTTGCTGGCGATGTAGGTGTAGAAGTTGGTCGTGTCGTAGGCCAGCAGCCGGCGGGTGACCAACTGCTTTTCCTTCCACAGGCCGAGCAGTCGCAGCTGGGCCTCTTCCAGTTCATCCCGCTTGTCGGAAGGCAGCGACTCGCCGGTAGCGATGCGATCAAAGCAATCCCAGAAAGCCTGCGAACTAAATCGTTCCGGAGCAAATCCCCACAGCGACGACAAGATGCTGTCTCGATACCAATCAGCCACTTCGGTCTTGGGACCAGGCTGGCAGATGCGATGGATAGCGGCCAGCAGCAAGTAATGTGCCGTTGAGGGACCGGAACGCGGCTTCGGCCAGAGCGACTGCAGGAGTGCGAAGACTCCCGACTTCTCCGCTGCCAGCCACAGAGCACCGGGCAGACCGAACTCGACCGTGGTGGCCGACAGCGGCACCGGTGCCGTGCGATCCTGCACCAGCCGGGCAACACTGTCGGCCGTGCCCAGGTAGGTCTGATGGACGATGCGAGGCTTGCCGTTTACGCGTGCGCTCTCGACGACATAGTAGTAGATGGTGTTGGCTTTTTTCTTCTTGATGAGCGAGGCCATACAGGGTAATACAATAACTCAATAAGTCAAACGATGTCAACTGAAAAATGAAGATTCTTTTGATTATTTTATGCACTCAATGGGTAATACGGAAAAGCGAAGACCAATGCGCACTTAACTCCTTGTGATACAGAAACTTAAATCATATGGCTTAACAAAGACTCCCTACTTCACAGTAAACTCCTGCTAGCGCAGCGCTCCGCGACTCAACCTGAATTCAGTCAGTCCGTGATTTAAGTACACTCGCTATTCAGACATCCGGGATTTGACTGCAGCAGTTCATCATCCTGCAAAAAATTCCTGGAATTTAGTGCAGCGCGACAGTCGGTATCGAGCCCTGAATCCTTCATCCCAAGCGAGTTGAAGATCCGTTCGTGATGCAGATCGCCATAGGATTTACCGCTCACTTTCCCAATTGCCGCACATGTCTGGATTGTGCCTTAGATCGTGACGCACCTTAGTGGTGGTTGCCGCCGCTCGACCCTCCGGAACTGGAGCCGCCGCTGGATGTCCCGCCGCCTCCATGCGAAGCACCCCCGCTGGAGCCCGCGCCAGATCCGCCACTCGACCCGCCCCCACCACGCGAGCCGCCGCCGCTGGTTCCTCCGCCACGCGAGCCGCCCGCGCTGGTTGAACCGCCATGGCCTCCGGTAAAGCTGTCACCGCGTGCCTGTAGCGTTCCGCTGCGGTTCGTCATCGGCACGGAGACCGTGCTGCTCCGGCTTCCGTGTATATCCTCCTTCGCCATGGTGAAGCTATGCGTCTTGGCGTCGAAGCCCAGCGGCACGCCCGCTGTCTTAACCGCGGTGTAGTTACCCGCACGGAATCCATTCCTGATCGTATGCGCTTCCATATGCGGCGCTTCGGTGCGCGATAACGGCGGCAGGTACGTATTTCGAAATTCTCGCGGCGGCGACTTGAGCTCTTCAACCGAACCCTCGAACTTCACCCGCTGCACCGTCAACCCGTTCTTGTTGTTGACCTCAAAGACCTCTTCCTTGCGATTGATCGCTGGCCGGCCCTTTACATCAAAGGGATGCAACGGAACAAACGCGACTTTGTGGTCGTTCTTGACCCAGCGAACCGGCGCAATGTGGTGCCGCTTCCGCCCCACCACCCAGCGATAGTGGCGCCGATGATGAACCCAACTCCCGGCGTGACATACAGCCCAACCCCAACTGCGTGGATACAATCCCAATCCCGT
>DATDLS010000428.1:0-5596 GCA_036519195.1 Occallatibacter sp.
CGGCCCCGCTCGATCTCCAGCCCGATCAGCTCACGGTACGGCTCACAGGCGCTGACCGACGGCTTCGCAGCAGGCCCAGATGCCGCTTCCCCCTTTAAAAAGCCGGTGGTCACCCCTATGGCCGGTTTTGAATCGTTGGCCCCTCTTGACCCGCCAGAGTCGGCGGTGACCCTTATGGCCGGTTTTGAATCGTTGGCTGTTTTTGACCCGCCAGAGTCGGCGGTGACCCCTATGGCCGGTTTTGCCGCAGAATGATGGCCCCAGCCGCCCGGTGCTCGCAGCGCGACCCCGGCAATGCGCAAATAATCGCCCGCCGTCTCACGCCGCACTCCCGTTGCCTGCTCGATTCGACGCAAGGACCACCCAAGCCGTCCCAGCGCGATCACTTGTTCGCGTCGCTCTTTGCTCAAGACATTTCCCATCCAACAGAGGCTAATGGACCTCGTCAGAAAACTATGTCTTGACCTTTTCGCTATGGCCGGTTTTCAGGTGACCCTATATGGCCGGTTTTGGATGACCGCCAAGGCAAGTTCATAGAGCGCAACACCAGCATACTTTCGGAGCTGTTACCAATTGTGGCTCCGGGGTGTGTACGTTTGGACGCGATGGATTTCGAGGGTCGATTTGGCTTCAGGTCCAAAGAGGCGTTGGTGCGTTTCCGATTGTTGGATAGTGCCCAAGCAGCCAGTCATGGGTACCCATTTTCGGATTTTGCGATTTCGCTTAGCAATGCGAACGCAATGCGCCGAACGGCCAGGACTGCAATCGTCGTTGAAAATGATTTAACATTTCTGACGCTGCCGACCTTGCCTGATTCCCTTGCGATTCTTGGGGCTGGCGATGCAGTGTCCCTTTTGACAAGGCTCGAATGGCTCCGTGGCATGCGAATCCTGTATTGGGGCGATTTGGATTCCCACGGATTTGAATGTCTTTCGATTCTGCGCCATGCATTTCCGCAAACAGAGAGTCTAATGATGGACGCCGAGACTCTGCAGCAGTTCAAAGATTATTGGGTTACCGGCAAGCCCTTTCGTTCTCGCATTCGCTTGGATCTGAATGACGCTGAAATGGCGGTTTTCCGCCAATTATTTGAAGGCGATATTCTGCTCGAACAGGAAAGAATTCCTCTTGCTTACGCCACAACAAAACTGAATCACGCCCTTCTGTTGACCCCTATAATTTGAAGTTGGTTCTTGTCGGATTCGAAGGCGGTCAAATCGTGGAACTGGTGGGTTAAGCTTTAGCCCATAATGCGATCGAAAACATCGCACACCTGTGAGATCGCGTCGATCGATCTAGTTGACTAGCTGCTCTTCAATATCATCGGCTTCGAGATCGTCGATTAACCCGAGATTCGTTAGATGCCTGAGGGTTGCTAGTTTTCCGGTGCCGAAAGTCGTCGCAATATTGGAGATTACGGTCTTATCTAATTCCCCATTGTGTCGGTATTCATTGAGAAGCTCTAGGCAGGCGTCGGCGGGCATTAGGAACATCGCAGCAAACGCATTTGCCCTTTTCTCAATTGCAGCATCCGCCCAAGGGCCACTTGCCACAGCAAGGGGAACCCCTTCCTCTTCGTCGAAAAGTAGGTGGCACAGCTCATGCGCAAGAGTGAAGCGCAGACCAGGCTCGGATTCATTCTGTTTGCACGATTGATTGACTGCGACGAGGGGGCGCAGTCCTTTTCCGCAAATTGAAATTGCACGGACCTTGGTGTCGGAAAGTCCCACTTCTCTCTTTTCAATTCCGCTTTGCGATAGCAGCTTATCGAGATTGATCCTGTAAGGTGTCTCTGGCACTCCCATTGCTTTCCTGGATAGGTTTGCCAGCATGTAGCCCTGTTCCCACGGATTGGCGTGTGGCTCTTGCAGTTCGATCTCAGGAAGCCGGGATGATCCGTTGCTGTCATCAGCCGCATCTTCGAGGAGAGCTAATAGAGCTCTGACATCGTGCTCGTTAACGGTCGGAGACAAAGAGCCAAACATGAGAACCGCGGCCGGCGCCCGGCTGATGACCAAGTTCTCCTGTGAAGGGACCAGCAATCCTCGATATCTTTCCTTCAGCTCGCTTGTCAGTTTTGCAAGGAGCGCCTCAGAGGCCTGCATGGATGCGCCGATACCTGCCATCCAGGCTGCACGCTGCATGGTTCTTGGCGCTAGTAGTGCAGCAAGGTCTGCGGACAACTTCGAAAGACGCGCGCTCTGCGGAAGTTTATGAGCTAGGGTGTCAACCGCTTGCTTGATCGTCTTGTATAAGCGGTCTGCCGTTTCCCTGGGGTCCAACAGTGTCTGCCCGGCAGGAGCCAGGAAGCGAAGGTCGCTTGGAGCACCCTGAACTCTTGTATGACCCCACGAGAGCTCGATTTCGTTACGAGCGCGCCTGAAGAAGACATCGGGGAAAATTCCACCCCCTGCCGGCGTTCGCAACGAATGCCGCTCCGCCCATTCGAAAACTGCCGTCTCCTGCTCTTCGTTGTCCATATCGGACGTACTAGCGTCCTCGACCGTGTTGCTTCGGTACGGATTGAAGTTTCGGAATCCTTGCCGCGCAGATAGAGCTTCGGAAAACGATACTGGCAGTTTCGTTTCGTGAAGGAGCGAATCCCAATTCTCGACAAACCATTCAAGGAAGGGCAAGAGATACCAATGAACCCGGTCCGCGATCTGAGAATTGGCAATGTACTGGCAAAGATTGATGCCGTCTACGGTGAGCGTGAACCAGCCCCAAGATGCGCTTTCCTCTCGGCTCGCACCACGGCCCTTGTCGGGGTCTCCTTCAAAGCCGATCTCGAATTGGAGTCTACTATTCATCACTGCTAAGTTTAGCCTCTTCCCAGGAATCCCGGATCTGTTTCCGGGTTACTTTGCCTTCTTTTCGCCAGCCGTTCCTGATCTTTGGTGGGACCTCCTCCCATCCGATTGGGTATCCGTGCCAATGCCCTGGACTATGTTCCTGCCCGCAGAAAGCTATGCCATTGATGGTCGCATAGCGATGGTTGCCTTTCAATGCCGGTATGCTCTCCTGAAGGAGTCCCGAAGCCAGTTCATGGGACCATTTCGGGCAAAGCGCCCCTTTACGTCCAAGCTGCCAAGGCTGCTTGTGTTTAGGATTCGGCTCGTAGCTAAGGCCCTCCAACTCGGACATAAACCGAAGTTTATCAACCCGAGGTGCTGCCGAGTGCACAAGGGGCCGATCCCTAGTTGTGATCGGCAAGATTGGAGTCGACGGACAGAACGGAGGATTTCAAAACACCATTCGATAGCGTCTTGAAACCGGGCAATCCCGTGCCGAGTACGCGATTGAACAGGACTGTCAGAAGGATTGGCTCTTCGTTTTGCCAATTATGCAGAATCGGCGATATTTGCCACCCTTCGCTGACGGCTCGGTCAACATAGCTGATCAGTGTGCCAGGTATCGTGTTTAGGGCGTGCCGCTTCACAAAATCCCGGTGTTGCGATAGGGCCGCGGCGTTCTTGACGACATTGGTGATCTCCCTCCTGACTTGCGGAATCGAAAAGTGCTCAAGGGCGTGCCAGATGGCCTCTTCGGTCTTTGGGCCCACGCGCACATCTGGCAGGCGATAATCATCAACTTCTTGTGTCAGATGATCCACCGCGTCGTCGTAGGCGAGCATACGCCAGAGTTCTGCTACCGCTTGCCCGTACTCCGGATCGCCTTCGCGTTCGTCAATTATTTCTCCCAAGAGGGTCATGATCGCGGAGAAGGACCGATCACCAAGATCCTGCGCAAATTTCCAGTGAACTCGATGAGGATAGTAGCTCCAACTTTTCCCGTCGCTTAGCTCAATCGCCTGCCATGGTGTGGTTTTCCGCATTCCGAGAATGCCCGCATTGAACAGTCGGCCCAACAGCTTTCCGGAAAGAGTGGTGCTTGTGCACAAATGTAAGCCATCACTCTGTTGAAACGTTCCGTGCTCACATGCTTCATCGGAGGCGAGCATAATGCTGAAAGCGATAACCGCATCGAGATAAGCGATGTCATCGTAGCGGAACGTCTGGGGTGTGCGACCTGAAAGTCATGGTTTGTGGAGTTTTCTTTTTTTGTCGCATTTAACCGAGCGTCATATTACGCTAGGTTAAGGGGGCTATAAATGCCTGACTCTCTGGTTGACCTTGAGAATCGCCGCGCCACCGTTCAGATGCATATCGCCCAGTTGGGTGACATGCGTTCAGGCTCCATTACGACAACAAGTGGACGCTGTGGAAATCCGAACTGTCATTGCCATCGGGCCGGTGAAGCCGGCCACGGTCCCTACTACCGGCTGACACGCAAGGTGAACGGGAAAACGGTCACCGAGGCGCTTTCCTCTCCGGCAAGTTTGGACAAAGCGCAGCGCGAGGTTGCCGAGTGCCAGCGCTTCCGAGAACTGGGCGAGCAACTTTTGGACGTCAACGAACAGATTTGCAGGCTACGGCCAGTGACCGAGGCCGCGCCGTCGGCCCAGAAAAAAAGACGGCAGATGCGATCCGCCAGGAAGTCGCGCGCGAAGTAGATCAGCTCTTGTGCGTCGTCTTCAACGGTCGGCGCAAGACCGGGCGTCTCGATCTGGAAGCGGTGGAGACGGCGGTGCGCGCGGCCATGCACCATGCCGGCTCCGCCGCGTTGACCGAACTGTGCTGCCTCTATTAATTCACGTCGATTCCGGTGGGCGTGTCCTGCACTGTCGTGAGGGTTTGGTGGGGGAGACGAAGTAGCTAAGCCGTTCGCAGTGCGAGACGGGACAGAGGCCGGGGCGTAAATAGAACTTGATTTGGCTATAGCTGTGGGGTTGGTCTCCGTTCTGGCCTTGGCGGAAGGAGCCCGTAGGGCGACTGGAGCCAAGGCCAGAACGGCGCGGCGCGGCGGAGGCGTTCGGTTCTATTCGGTGAGCATTAGCTATTCGAACAGTTTGCTCTTGGCTTGTTGTATACGGGCTGCATAGCGTCGGTATCGCTGCATGGTGTTGACGCTGATGCCTTTGCGCAGGCACTGTGCTGGTTTCTGTCAGCCCGTTATCCCCGCTTCGCCGGGGGACGGCTTTTGCTCTGCTCGATCAGCAGCATATCCAGCGTGGGGTTGGTTTCCGTTCTGGCCGATTGATTCGAAGTAGGGGAAGATGAGACACTCCAGCGTCCGGCCAGGACAACTGGAGCGTGTCTCATGGACCTTCCCCCTGAAGAAGAGGATTGCTTATTTCGGCTGCGTTCGTCCACTCAAAAAAATGGCACGTTGATTTGTGAAGAGGTTACGGACCTGGCCGAACACGAGAAGCGGATATACAGTCGGGACGGCTACCGGCCGAAGCCTTGCCGCTGCGGGCGACGGTTTCACGTGCACGACTACCGCGAGCGGGTGCCGCGCACGGAGTTCGGCAAGCTGCCCCCGATCACGATCGTGCGATACAGGTGTAAACCCTGTGGGGTGAGCTGGCAGATATTCCCGCTCTTTCTGGCGCCAGCAATTCTAAGTGGTCAAGCCGGGTGAATTTTTGCTGGAAAAGATTACGACTTAGATTCTCTTCAGCGTGTTTGGCAGGCCAATTGATCAGGATCTGAGCTGGAAACTGGGTCGCAGGCACCGCGCCAGGTAAGAACCA
>DATDLS010000429.1:0-41198 GCA_036519195.1 Occallatibacter sp.
AGATGGCACATTACCTTGGCGTTGCCTCGCACCCGCACCGAGCGCCCGCCGAACTCGTCTTTCAGGCGCGCGTTTACCCGCTCCACCGTTGTGCGTTCGCGATAACGCACATCCTCGGGGAAATCGAAATTCAACAGCTTCACATATATGCAATAATGCCTCCTTGACGGGATGTGAACAGTTTCAAAAAGCGCTTCCGTCGTATTTTCTCCTAACGCGCAACACAAAGAGCACGGCAGCGTTGCCTGCTAATCATCCTACGTTCCTTGAAGGGAGCACCTTCTTTTCTGCCGCCGCCCTTCCCTCACACCCCCATTTCACGGGGCTGTCAAAGAGCAGAAATGTACACGGACAGGACTCGGAGCAGTGCAGCCTGATTCGCCCTTGAAGAACCGCCACACGTGCAACCACAGTGTGTTATTTGCAATACCTGTTTACGGGTAAAGAACGCGTCGCCCGACCATGAGTGGTCTGAGCGTTACCCCTGGTTAAACCGCCAAACCGTCTCCAACCTGTTTTCTGGCCTTCCCTGGGCCTCCGGCTGCCGCTGGCGGGTTGGGGACGAGTTGCCCACAATCCGCTCAGAACAGAATGGTTTTTCTTGAGCAGCATGGGATAGAGGCCCTCTCGCGGAGCTGAATGCCTCTGGCTAAGTCAATGAACGTCCAGTTTCCTGCCGCGTCGGTGGACAACTCTCAAAGCAATCACATAGAACAAGGCCGTCAACGATCCGACAATCGCTGCAAAAACCATCATTGCGAAACCGCCTATCCCTAAAAGCGGATCGCCGTGCCAAACCTTATGTGAATCGTCGCCCTGCCACTGTTGAGCACGCCATGGGTCAATTTATGTGACTGCCGTAGCCGAAGACACCCACCTAACAAATTGCTCAAAAACAGGCACATAGCTTTTGTTAACAACGATTATCACAAGCAAAAACAGGGAGGGGATTGTTGCGTAGATCGCGCAATAATCCCTTGATCTTAGAATGCTGTATTGCTATGCTGTATAGCAGAACAGGCGCCGACCGCGCTCAGAACTGAAGGAGATCCAGCCATGCCCCAGACCGCTAAAGCCCGCGTCTTCATGAGTGGCCGCAGCCAGCATGTCACCATCCCCGCCGAGTTCCGGTTTAACACGACTGAGGTGTACGTCCGCCGCGATCCCGAGAGCGGCGACCTGATCCTCTCGCCCGCGCCCAAGGACTGGAACGAAATCTTCGCCGCCCTCGACGCGGCCGGGTTTCCCGACGACTTCATGGCCGACCGTGAGCAGGGCACAGCGGAAGTCAGGGAGCCCCTGTGACCCTCTATCTGCTCGATACCAATATGGTCAGCTACATCATCAATGGGCACTCGCCAGCCGCCCGCCTCCGCCTCGCCTCCCTGCAGCGCGCCAACGACCACGCGGCCGGGGTCTCGTCGATCACCGCGGGCGAGATCCTCTTCGGCCTGGCGCGGCTGGAAAGCATGGGAGACGGACAACGGAAGCGGAAGGCTATCGACCAGCTCTTTTCGGCCCTTCCCATCCACCCCTGGGACCGGGCGGCGGCCGAGGTCTACGGGCGCCTCCGCGCGCAGCAGGAGAGCATGGGGAAGCCTCTCGGCCCGTTCGACACCCAGATTGCAGCACATGCCCTGCTGTTAGCGGCCACCGTGGTCAGCCACGACGGAGATTTCCGCCTTGTGGCCGGTCTGCCCGTGGAGGATTGGGCCACGGATTTGTAATCAGGATCGCGCAAGAATATTCTCGCTCCGGCAGCTCCCGGAATCAGTCTTGGCAAACGCCGTAGGCGACGGCAGTCCTCACAATCGATCGGTCATCAGATTCCAGTCGCAATGCCGACTTGCGAGGACCTATCCCAGTATGCCGGGCAGATCGCGACCCCGGCCGCCTTTTGGCCCGACCATTCTCACCAATGCCAGACCGAGCAGCCGCTGATCGCACGGCTTCTCTCGCCGCACGCTGGTGAAGGCGACCTTTGACGGCTCCATCCGGGTGCACCCTTGTCTGTGCCGGTTCTGCGGCCGCACCGTATTGCTGCTGCTCAAGTTGTCCTTGTCCTACCTCGACTTCGCTATCATGGTCATCTCGCCGTTTCTCTTAGCCCGGAAACGGAAAGCTGCATAGGGCGGGGATGACTTCCTTTGGAGTCGAGCTGATAGCTCAATTTTAAAGTTGGAAATCTCCGCCGATCAATCAGCCCGCCTGCAGATAGTCAGATTTTTGCAAGAGGCTCTCTTGCGACAAAATCATGTCATGGCTGTTCCGACCACCGTCGATATTCCCGAGCCGCTTCACGACAGGCTGCGCCGGCGAGCCGAAAATGCAGGCGTTTCGATCCGCTCGCTCATTGTGACGGCAATCGAACGAACCTACGCCGAACCCCGCAACGGGCGGCCTGTTACCGGCCCGCTGATTCTCCATAACGGCAAACTGGGACCGCGGTTCGCTACGGACGAGAATCCGCATGACCTTGTTCTTTCCTGATTTGAATGTTTGGCTTGCGCTTTCCGTTGCTGGTCATGTGCACAACCCGGCACCCTGGGGATGGTTGAGCCGGCAACCGGCCGATCGCAAGCTCATTTTCTCTCGCTATACACAGCTTGGATTGTTGCGCTTGCTGACCAACTCTGCAGTCATGGGCGATGCAACCCCCACTCTTGGCAAAGCATGGGGCGTATATGACCGCTGGCTCGAAGACCCGCGCGTCGAGTTCGATCCCGAGCCGCGCGACCGGGATGCGGCCTTGCGCGAGATCACGAAGCCATTCGCCTCACAGCAGACATCGAAGGGGGGTCGGAGACTGCTTCCTGCTGGCGAACCCAACCCAGCTTCAGGCTACGCTGGTCACCTTCGACCGTGCGCTAGATAGCCATGCACAGAAGCATGGTCATTCCTCCGTGATTCCGACCTGATCGCTCCTGCATCTCTGACAGCCTCGTGTCAGACGTGGCGTGAGATAAGCAGATCCTTCCCTCGCTCCAACCGCTCATCCTTCCTGCACTTGGTTCGAACTGAGGCAGCAGTCACAATCTGTTCGGTCCAAGCAGAACTCAATTTGAAAAAAACTCTCTCACCGGGAGAGAAAAAATGACGCGTTCCATTCCAGGCAGGCTGGAATCCGTTTTGGGAAGATCTTGTCGGATTGAGTTGGGCAGGCCAGTTGCTGACATTCCGAGGTCACAATCGATTGGAGGAGAAAGCAGCGGGAGAAAACAACCCTCGACTTCTTCCCTCACCCGATCGCCGCACATCCACCTCGGCAGCGACTATGAATAAGAAAAAGAACCTCAATCGTTAACCGGCAGGAAAAGTTTTCAATTGACACCCCCACATTGGCCGTGCAAAACTCACGTCGCACTGCCTTGTCTTACGGGGAGATTTGATTGATTACGCAGATGTTCGGGTTGCCGGAACTGATCGAGTGGCACGAGGGGATGCTGCTTACTCCGCAGCATTTTCAACAAATTACTGCGCGCGCGGAGTTGTTGACCCATTTCATGCGCAGCCAGACTGGCTGCTTCGCGTGGGGAGTTCTTTCCTTGAAGTTCGATGAGGCCGCTTTGGGCGGCGGGATCGTGCGCATTCTCAATGTCGAAGCCATTATGCCGGATGGCATGTTGGCTCTCGGAGGAAGCGAACGCGGCATCGACCTCGAGTTCGACCTCGAGAAGGCGGTCGGCGATCCCACCAGGATCTACCTCGCGGTACCCCGCGAGGCTGCGCTCTATAGCCGCACGGACTATAGCCGCTACGACTCGGTTGTCGCCAACGATGAATTGACGGCTGACTATGTTTCCGGGGCGGACGCAGTCACCATACCAAGAATTCGCGCCCGATTCCGGCTGATCGCCGGTGAGTCCGGTCTTAGCGGGATGACCGCTCTGCCGCTGATTGAATTCGGCCGCC
The DNA here is from genome assembly GCA_036519195.1 of Occallatibacter sp. Classification (GTDB taxonomy): domain Bacteria; phylum Acidobacteriota; class Terriglobia; order Terriglobales; family Acidobacteriaceae; genus Telmatobacter. The sequence continues at coordinate 3,913 of DATDLS010000429.1, forward strand.
AGGGGACGGTTTGCAAACCGTCCCGATACATCGCGCCGTTTTTGCGCATGGAACCTGGATCCCGGCTCGCGAATCTGTGCTCCCAGGTACGCAAGGCGGTCCGCGAGAAGGCGACGGAGCTGGCAACTAAGCTCAGCCCCAGTGCGAAGAACACCGACCTGGCGGGTCTGCACCAGTTGCAGTGGCTGGTCTCCGGCCTGCCTTTTGTCGAGGCGCTGCTTGAAAGCAATCAGACGCACCCCTATTCGCTCTACCTCGCGCTTTGTTCGATGGCGGGCTCGGTCGCGTTTCTCAGTAACGCCCGTGTTCCACCCATCTTCCGCCCCTATAACCACGAAGATTTGCTGGCCAGCTTCGAAGAAGTGATCGGGTTTATTCGTTTGGCTCTTTCTCAGGGATTGATCGATAACTGGCTCGGCACGGAGTTTAACGTAGCTCAGATTCCGGGCAACCTGGCGGGCGACGCGAGCAGGCGAGGAAACGAACGCTCCTTCGAAATTTCGCCCACTCTTGAAAAGGCCTTCGGCGACACAGCTGATTTCTCCGCTCCGTTTTTCGGCTTGATGCTTCGTGCCCCCGTGGGCGTGTCTGCAAACGCGCTGGTGGAGTGGGGTGAATCGTGCCTTCTTGCAGCCGAAGACGCTATCGCTGATCTGGAAATGAGCCGCAGCCGAGGAGCGATCTGCGAAAACGTCGATTCCCTGGAAGACCTGGTGCCTCAAGCGAACTCAGTTCTGTTTCGCGTCAAAAACGACGCGCGATGGTTCGATCCGGTCAAGAAGCTGGTTCTTAAAGCTGCCAAACAAGAGTCGCGTGCGCCCGAAGCGGCGACTCTGTTCATCCGAGAGCGCTCCGGACAGGTCAAACAATGATGGAGCGAAGCCGGAACTCCTATTTACTGCTGCTCCAGTTTCGCGAGTTCTATGCCGAGGTCGCCCGCTTGAGGCGGAGGGTGGAGACAGAGGCTTCGAACGCAGAATCGGCCACTGCAGCAGTTCCCGCATCTGTTGCAAAATCGACAACGTTGCGGGCTCTGGCTGCGCCGGCGACCAGTGCGGCTGCCTCGGTTGCTGTGGACGATTATGTCGATGACGACTGGGATCAGTCTAACAATGCCGACGAGATGACGCTCGGTGTCTGGAACGCCATGGCAGCTTATCTCGACCAGAAGATGTACGAAGTAAAACTCTCCGCAAGTTCCATTTCGCACGGCTATCTGGAGGAGATGACGTATATCATGGCCGCCTTTGCCGACGAAGCGTTCCTGTGCCTGCTGGACTGGAACGGCAAGCGCTACTGGCGCGACCATCTGATGGAACTGCGTCTATTTCGTTCGCAGATCGCCGGCCAGCAGATCTTTAAACGGATCGACGAGGTAATAGCCCGGCGGGATCACGGCGCCGAAGAACTTTGCGCTGTCTACCTCATGCTCCTGGCGCTCGGTTTCAAGGGACAGTATCTGCATCAACCCGCGGCGGTCGATACCTATCGCAACAAGTTATTCGATCGCCTGCAGATGACCAATCCCGAGTTGCGGCAGGAGAGCCGCCATTTGATTCCCGAGGCATATCGCCATACGGTGACTGAGGGCGCGCCGGTGAGGCTGCCCGAGCCCAGGAAATGGTGGCTTGTGGTCGCCGCGATCTTTGCTGGGTGGTTGATCCTGTCGACCATCGCCTGGTTGCAACTCACTCGCCCGACACGGCAACTGCTCGCCGTCACTGGCCGATCGCTCGATCGGTTGACCGGCAGCAGCATCGCCGCGCCGGCTCAAGCCAAGTGGAGGGAGGCCGACTTTTCCCTTCAGAGCGATGCGTTCCGGCTTGAGTTGCCCTCGCAGTTGCCGCTCGACAGGGCAGCTTCGGGCCGAAGCAGTACATTCGCTCGACCGCTGCTGATTGGCGTCAATGGACCGGGCGGCTCGAGCGCCGGCTCGGCGGCGCAAGTCCAGCGATGGTTGTCGCGAGGCTCGACCGTGGTTCGAGCCGGCATCGCCGGCATGGCCCCTGAGAGCAGCGTCGTCGTTTCTGTCGAGCGGCTTATCACTCCGCCCGAAGGGGTCACGTCAACCAGCACGACCATGTTTTTCGCTGTCGACACGTCGGTCAATTCCGAGGAACTTGGCCGGCATGCCGAGCTTATCTTTCCCTTCAATCGCGGCGATGGAATTGCCGTCGGGGCTCTTACGCTGTATATCCCGGACGACTCGACGGCAGGTGAACAATGAATTTTCTGCCGGACGAAATCCTCTCTCGGGCCATTGAACCGGGGAAGGTGGCGCGATGACGAGCCTTCTTAAAAATCCTGCCGTCCTGATCGGCCTGCTGATTACGATCGCGCTTGTCGCCGTCCTAATCACGGCGATCGCCGTGATTTTGTTACTGAAGTCACGTAAAAAGGCCAAGGAAGCTGAAGCCGAAGCGATCGGCTCGGATGAGTTCGAGGAGTCTCCAGCCTTTTCCTCCAACATGCGAGGGAACTTCCGCGAGGCGATGCGGCGGCTCAAGGAGAGGCTTCCGGGTTGGAACTATCGCTATGAAGCGCCCTGGTACGTGCTGGTTGGCGAATCCGGCTCGGGCAAAACAACAGCTGCCAACGAGCTTGCCGGCCTCAACACGGACATCGTCGAGCCAGCTTCGAGCGGGAACGCGCCGCGCTGGTTGCTGCTGGACAGGGCCGTGCTGATCGATGTGCCGGGGAGCGCTTTTCTCTCGACCGACGCTTCGTCTCCTCTTCGAACATCGCCCGCTTCGTCTCTTTTAGGGTCGTACGTGTCATTCGGCCGCAGCAAATCGGATCGCGCGGCGTGGAGGAGTTTCCTTCGCCTCGCCGTTCATTATCGTCCCCGGCAGCCGTTGAATGGCATCGTGCTCACCATCTCGGCCCTCGAGTTGCTGGAGGCCGAAGCGGATCCGAATCATCAGCGCCGGCTGGCTCGAATTGCCCAGCTAGCCGACCGGCTTCACGATGTCCAGCATGTGGCGGGCCTAAGCCTGCCGGTCTATGTCCTGGTGACAAAGTGCGACGCGGTAACCGGCTTCGGGTTTTATTCGCGCCGCTTCTTCGAGGATGCCATCGCTGGAGGCGCCGAGGACGACAACGGGGAGCACGGCGAGCACACCGGCATCTCGGACGATCTGCTCGGTTGGTCGAATCCCCATGCACTGGACAGCACCTTCAGTTCCGCGTGGGTGGACGAAGCCTTCGACTCGACCAACGAGGTTCTTCTCCGCCACCAGCTCAGAATGCTGGCGCGGAGCCGCACGGCCGCCGCCGCCGACGGAGTATTCGTATTTCCATTCGAGCTCGAGCGGTTGCAGGCTCCGTTGCGGGCCTTGCTCAACATGATCTTCCGGGAAACCGCATACCATGCGCCGCATTTGCTGCGCGGCATTTACTTTTGCGGACGGGAGTCAGAGTCCGGACTGGAACTCGCCCAGCCCGTCCGCGCCGGGTCCGAAATGCGCCCGGCGCCTTCCGGTTTCCTCGACGCAGGCAGCGACCGTGTGATTTTCGTCCGGGATGTTTTCCTATTCAAGGTCTTTGCCGAGCGCTATCTCGCCACCGCTCTCAGGCGTGGCATCTTCTCGAGCAATCGCTCGGTAAAGACGGCGCAGATTGCCGCATGCGTGCTTGCCATTGTTTTTCTCATCGGCGCAATGCGCGCCTGGCATCGTATCGCGAGCCTGCAGGCAGACCACATCGATCCGGTGCTCGAATCGCTTGCCAGCGGCATCGACAGCGTAGCGATAGGCACGGACGCGAATGTGTCGCCCGCGGTCGAACTCATCGACGGTCTGGGCGCGGCTCACGAGAGCGAATATTACTCGCTTGCCTTCCCTTATTCCTACACGGATCTCGACGGCCTGCACCGCAATCTTCACGATGCGCTGGAGCGTACTTTCGAGATCGTCGTTCTGCGCTCCTGCAAGTTTGCTCTGGAAAACCGCATCTCGACCGTGCTCAACTCGGGCACACCGCAACCGGGGCCCGCACCGGCTCGGCTTTCATCCTCGCCATCGGGAGATGGCTGGAAAGTCGATCGGTCCTATCGCGCGCTGGACAGTTATCTCTCCCAAGTGAAGGCTTTAAAGGCAAATATCGACCGCTACAATCTGATCAGCGGCGCCGGGTCCGGAAGCTTCACGCAGCTCAATGCGCTGCTCGAATACCTGGGCGGCCAGAGCCTGCCCAACAGCAGCCTTCTGGCCACCAATCCTCACTACCAGAAGCTTCTTCTCGATGCGAATTGGCAGCCGCTTCAGGTTCCCTCCGATTTCGACCAGTCCACCGCGGCGGTTACCAATCAACTGATAGCGAATTTTTTTCGCAGCTGGTTCGACTCCAATCCGCTCATTGGTGAGGTCGATCAACTTGCCGGCATCGGCGGACTCGAAGACCTGATCGTACCGGCGGCTCCGCCCACCAATGAACAGCTTTCTGGAATCGTAAGCCAGGCCCAAAAGATCGACGGCCAGCTCGGCGATGGCGCATTCGACTGGCTGGCAGGCGCTTTCAATCGTCAGAACTATCCGGCGCTCGGTTCTGAGCTGGACCAGATGCCCTTTGCGGATAGACAGTTCACCGACGCAGTCACAGTACTCGGCACCGAAAAGCTGGCCGCGCTGAAAACTGCTCTCGCCACCAAGCCTCAGGTCGTCGATATCTCCGACGGCAGGGCTCGCCTTTCCGGAGAAGTTCATACCGTCGCCTCCGTGCTCGATGCGCTGCTGGGCAACGATTTAATGGCCGCCGAATTCGAATTGCCGGCGAGCAGCTCCTGCACGCTGGTTCCAACCACGGACTTCTGGAACCAGGCGGACCTGACGCACGCCCTGGAATTCGATACGACGCGGAACAAAATCGAGAGCGAGCTGTTGGGGGAGCTGCCCGGCGAGTACCGGACCGCGGTCCGGCAAATCGTGAATGGCCGCGCGGTAAACGCGATGTCCGCGGTTCTCGAACAGGCCGCCGCAGCCGGCTCCAGCCAGAACGACAAACAGGCGGCATTCGATGCCCAGCTTCAGAACATGGGCCAATCGTCGGACCTTCTCAGGCAGATTGGCTCCAGACTTTCCGCCATGCACGCGGCTTCGGAAGCCGCTTGTCTCAATCGTTCCGTGACCCGGCAGGCCAATGCTCTGCTGGCCAATGTCAACGATCAAATGCGCGCGCTTTACAGTCATGGCCGGGTGACGGATAACAGCAGCAATGCCCCGCCGCTGTCTGAAATGCTTTACGGCGTCACTTCGGCTGACGATCTGGAGGCTTACCTTGAAACACAACGTCAGCAAGCCGAAGCGCTCTCTTCCGATGCCGCGCCGCTATTGCCGCTTCTGCGTGCCCAGGGCAGCCAGTCCACGCTCTTGAGCAACTGGCGCACCATCTCCCAAGACGTCGCAGCGCTCCAAGCCAAGAAACCGGGCAATCCCATTCAGACCCTGGAGACCTATATCTCGACCGGCCTGGACAAGGTCGTGCCCGAGGCCAATTGCAAAGCCGACGCGCCCAAGCAATCGACAGACATCTTTCTCAACATCCGGGCGCAATTGTCTCAGGTTGCGGTTGCGCACTGCCGGCAAGTGGCGCTGGCGCGCTTCAATGAAATCGCCGCCGCCTTTAATGATTCTCTTGCTGGACGTTTTCCCTTTTCCGAGGTGCCGGACACCCGGTCCGACGCGGAGGCCAGCCCGCAAGCGATCGCCGCGTTTTATCAAGTCTTTGACCGCTACAGCGCTGGACTGGCGAATGTGCTGCCCGACGTTGTCGACAAGCCCGCCGACGCAAGCGCATTTCTTGGCGCCGCGGCAGTAGTTCGCTCCCTGGTCTCAGGCACAGGCAAGGACCCGGCTCCCGCCCTGGGGGTCACCGTCGAGTTCCGCACCAACCTGGCCCATGAGGTATACGGCGACCACATCGCCGAGTGGTCGTTCAATGCAGGCCAGAAGGGAGTCACTTCCCGGGCCAATCCCGCCGAAGCGCCGCCTCTTGTCTGGCAGTTCGGCGACCCGGTTACGCTGACGCTGCGCTATGCATACGATTCGCCCGAGCTGCCCTCGACCGCGAATCCATCGAGCGCTGCGCACATCGCGGGAAGAACCGTGACGTACACCTACAGCAATGCCTGGTCGCTGTTCGCTCTGCTGCGCGACTCCCCTCCCGGCCCCGCCGATCAGCCGAATCAATATGCGATTCGGATTCCGAATTCATCCCCATCGCCGGCCGCAGGCAGAAAGCAGCCCCCTACCACCGTCGTATATCTTGAAGTCAACCTGCTCCCCCCGGGAGCAAAGGCCGGCAGCGCGGCGCTGCCCGTACCGGCATTTCCCACCGCCGCACCTGTTGCTGCGCCGAAACTCGCAAAAGGGGAATAAAACGATGAGCCGCCGGCTCGATCCGCTGCTAACCGACCTCGACCGCCTCACGGCTCCGATCTCCGCGGAGAGCCCTTGCGGCGCGTGGCTGCGCTATGACGTAACCTACGACGAGGTGCGCGGTGCCAGGCGCGAAGACGACGCGGGACTGCCGCAGGGTGTTTGGGCCAGCGAACTGAAGCGCGCCAATTGGGTCACCGTGGAGAAGCTGTGCGCCGAAGCTCTGGCCGAACGAAGCAAGGACCTGCAACTCGCCGCCTGGCTGATGGAAGCCTGGATCCAGCTGGATGGCTTCGCCGGCGCTGCGCGGGGCTTTGAGCTCATGCGCCGCTTATGTTCGTCATTTTGGGATGAGATGTATCCGGCCCTCGGCGACGATCTGGCGCCCAGGCTCGCGCCCATTCAATGGGTCAACGAGAAGCTTTCCCGGCGCATCCGGCTGGTGCGGCTCACTCAGCCCGCAATGGAAGGAATGCCGGCATATTCACTGGCCGATTGGGATCTAGCCATGCGCAGCCCGGGTGGCGCCCAAGGAACCGATGCCGTGTCCATTGCCAGATTTGAGCAGAGCGTCAAGCTCACCGGCTATCCATGGTTCTTCGCGTTGCAACGCGATGTAAACGACACCGCCATCAACCTGGCGGCATTCGACGGTCTGATCGATGAGAGAGCGGCAAACCTGTCCTCAGGGCTGAACAAGTTTCGCGACGAGGTAATTTCGGTTGCGCGACTGGTGGAGGCAATTCTCGCCGATGCCCCCAGCCAGGTCCCCGACCATGCACCTGACCAGGCTCTTGCCCAGGACCGACCGGTCGAGAGTCCAGGCGCCGAGGGCGCTCTGGCGGCCGGACACTCGCCTGAGCTTGCCCTGGACGTTCCCTCCCTCTCCCCGGCACCGGGCATGCGCATCCGCACCCGTGCGGAAGCCTATAGCCTCCTTGAGGAAATTGCCATTTTCCTTCATCAGAACGACCCCCATAGTCCTACTCCCTATCTCATTTCGCGCGCCGTCGCCTGGGGCAACATGCACTTTGACGAGTTGCTTCCCGAGCTGGTGGGGGACGCTCCCAGGTCGAGCGACCTTTTGAAGCTGCTCAACATCCCGGCGCCGCTAAGAAATTCGTAAACGTTGCGAGCTTGAAAATTCGCCGGAGATTGAGCCGGAAGAAAAAATTTGGCAATTTTGCTAATTCTTTGCTAAGATGACTTTCGCTTCCAATTCTAGTTACTATGGCGGCATTTCCGTGTCACAAAAGTAATGGACCGTGCGCACCAAGGCGGTTACTGTTTTCCACGTCCACACCTAACGAGCGAAAAGAGAACAGATCATGGCAGAGAGCATTCAGCACAAGCTTGACAGGGTACGCCCACCGCGCGTTCAGATCACCTACGACGTTCATATCGGCGATGCCTTCGAAGTCAAGGAACTCCCTCTTGTAGTCGGTGTCATGGCCGATCTTTCCGGTCAGTTGCCCGATGGCGTCACTCCCCCCAAGCTTCGCGACCGTCAATTTGTGGAGATCGACAGGGACTCGTTCCGGGATATCTTCGCCAAGATCAATCCCAGATCCAGCTTCACGGTCGACAATCTGATGCGGGTTAAGGCCGACGATGCCGCCGAGACGCCCAGGCTTCCGATCGACATCGACGCCGAGGCCAGCCCCAATCTCGATAACACCCAGCCTCTCGATGCGCTGCTGGCAAACCTGCTCAGCGACGATCCTCTCTACATGTTTAACCCGTTGTGGGTGATTCGGCACACGCCGGAGTTGAAGACGCTCTACGAAGCCCGCAGCCGGTTAACCGATCTGCTGACTAAGCTCGATGGCAACGACGAGTTGGCCTCCGAGCTGAAAGCCGCGGTCAGTTCTCCTGACAAGCCGCAGAGCCTGGTTCTCGACGCATCGAGCTATCCCCAGGCAAAGAACGGCAAGCAGCTGGCCGCCCCTGCAGCAGATGCCGCCAAGCCAGGCGACGCTCCGCCCATTCAATAAGCGGTCCAATTCTTCCTTTGAACGACCGGCTCCTCCGGTCGGTTCGAGGGTTCTTCCATTCGATGACCAACAGTTGCCCTGAGGGCCTTGTTCGCTCTCCAAGGAGAAACACCGATGCCGGACACGACGACACAACCGAACGACGATTTTCTTTCGAAGATCGTGGTCCAGAGCGGGATGGTGCGAACAGACACCACCGGTAAGTCCGGACCCGAGCTGGAGAGGCTGCAGGTAATTCAACAGGAGCGCCGCAAGGTCGCCGAAGATCTGGTCAGGGAATTTCTGGGCCAGGTTTCCTTCGATCCCTACTACAAGGCGACGTTGAAGCCCTGGTATGACTCGACCGCGGATACGCTGGCCGAAAAATATCCCGATCAGCCGGGACTCGCCGAGCGGATCCGTAAAGTCCTCGAGGGCGACACGGGCGACGTGGTAGCGGCCATCAAGACCCGCATCGCTCAGATCGATGACCTGCTGGAAATGCAATTGGACCAGATTTTGCATCATCCCGCATTTCAGGCGCTTGAAGCTTCATGGCGCGGGTTGCACTATCTGGTCGACAAGACGGAAACCGGCACGTATCTGAAAATTCGCGTCCTGAACGCCAGCAAGGCCGATCTGACCAAGGACATCGAAGGCGCGGTCGAGTTTGACCAGAGCGCGCTCTTCAAACAGATTTACGAAGAGGAGTACGGAACCTACGGCGGCAATCCCTTCAGCGTGCTCATCGGCGACTACGCCTTCGGACGCGACCCGCAGGATATGGCCACGCTCACCGGTATCTCCGGCGTCGCTGCCGCGGCGCACGCCCCGTTCATCGCCGCCGCCAGTCCGGAACTCTTTGACTGGTCCAGTTTCAGCGAGCTGAACAAGCCTCGGGACCTGTCGAAGACCTTCGAGACCGCCGAACTGATCAAGTGGCGCTCATTCCGCGACAGCGAGGATTCACGCTATGTGACCTTGACCCTGCCGCGTGTCATGGCGCGCTATCCCTACGGGCCAAAGAGCAAGCCGGTCGAGGGGCTCAACTACAACGAAAAGCTCAGCGGCAGCGAGGGGGATCACGCCAACTACCTGTGGGGCAACCCGGCCTATGCGCTCGGCGCCCGCATCACCGACGCATTTGCAAAACACCACTGGTGCGCGGCTATCCGCGGAGCCGAGGGCGGCGGCATGGTGGAAGACCTGCCTGTCTATACGTTCAAAACCGACAATGGCGACATCACCTTCAAGTGTCCCACGGAGATTTCCATTACCGATCGCCGGGAAAAGGAATTGAACGATCTCGGCTTCCTTTCTCTGTGCCACTGCAAGGGGACCGACTATGCCACGTTTTTCGGCGGGCAGACCACCAACAAGCCGAAGAAATACAATCTCAGCGCGGCAACCAAGAATGCGGGGATTTCCTCCATGCTGCCCTACATTCTGGCCTCGTCGCGCTTCGCCCACTACATCAAGGTCATGATGCGGGATAAGATCGGCTCCTTCATGACGCGCGAGAATGTGGCCACCTACCTCAACCAGTGGATCAGCCAATATGTGTTGCTCACCGACTCCGCCCCGCAATCGGTCAAGGCGAAGTTTCCGCTGCGCGAGGCCCGTGTCGACGTAACCGAAATGCCCGACAAAGTTGGCGCCTACAAGGCCGTCGTCTTTCTCAAGCCCCACTTCCAGCTTGACGAGCTTACCGTCTCGCTGCGCCTCGTAGCGGAGTTGCCGCCACCGGCAAAGTAGACTCTTAACGACGAGCAAAGATTGCCAACCGACTAGCGATAGTCAGGAGAAATTACATGGACGTATTGATTCTCGATTGCGGCGACACAATAAAAGGCGAGTGCTCGCTGACCGGTTATGCGGGCAAGATTGAGTTGCTGTCCTTCGGCCACGGCGTTGCCCAGCAGATCACCGGCGATCAGAGCAACGCCAAGCGCACCTCGGGAAAGCCCAATCACCAGGACTTCACGGTCACCAAGTACCAGGATCTTTCCTCCTGCAATTTAATCAACAACTGCAACTCAGCCACGCCAATTCCCACGGTCACCATCACCGTTGGCCAGAACGACAACGGCAAAGTGACGGCGACCTGGGTTTATGTGCTAACCAATGCCCTGATCTCTTCCCTCTCGATTGGAGGGGGCGGAGGCGGCAAGGCGCAGGAGACCATCACCTTCAACTACACCGCCATCTCCTGGACATACACGCAGCAAGCGGCCACGGCCTCCACCGATCCTGGGAATAACTCAGCCACATGGAATCTCGCCACCAACGCCGCCACCTAGAACGCAGGCCAACGCTCGTCGCTGGCCTGCCCGTTCCACTCTTCGATCGTTTCATCGAAGACCTGGACGACAGTCGCATCGTCGAGCCATACAGGATTCAGGATCTCCCGCTTCTTCTCGAGTCGATCCAGAAAGAGATCGGGAATCTGCTCAACACACGGATTCCTCCACGCCGGCCCCCTGCCATCTCCTGGGAGCCGGTGTCGGAGCCGCAGACGGTCCTCGATTACGGCTTGCCGGATTTTTCGGCCCTCAGCGCCGGCAGCTCTGCGGACCTCAAGCTGCTTGGCGACGCGATCGTGGGAAGAATCGCCGCCTTTGAACCGCGGCTTGAGAGTCCGGAGCTCGACTTGCGCTCGGACCCGGAAAACCCGTCAGCAATGATCGGCCTTTTGCATGGATCGGTGAGGTTGGGAAAAGTGACCCAGCCGGTTAGCTTTCCTGTAAGCTTGCGAAACCATGGAGAAGACGCTGCCATCTCGCCGGCCGAGACAACTGGGTAGCGGACTTCCGTTCATCGAAGCTACGAGGAGAAACGCCGAAATCCCATGCGCGCCGACGAAGACTTTCTCCGCCATTATTTCGATGAGCTGAGCTACCTGCGCGATGCCGGGCGCGGTTTTGCGCGGGAACACAAGAAGGTCGCCGGACGGCTCGACATGCCGCATGGCGAATCCGCCGATCCGCATGTGGAGCGATTGATCGAGTCGTTCGCTTTTCTCACCGCCCGCATTCAGCGCCAGATGCACGCAGAGTTTCCTGAAATTACCAGCGCTCTGCTGGGCGTGCTCTATCCGCAACTCGTTCAGCCTTTACCGTCCACGGCCATTGCTTGTTTTGACGTCGGCACGTCCATCAAGGGGCTCACCGAAGGTTTTCCCATCCGCCGCCACACGCCGCTGTTTGCGCAGGACTCCCGTGGACTCGCCTGCCGGTTTCGCACCTGCTACGACACCGTGCTCTGGCCGGTCCGAGTGGTCGACGCTGTTTTCGAGCCTGCCGAATACCACAACCTTCGTTCCGGCGCTGCCGTGCTCCGCATCCGTCTCAAGGCAAGGGAAGATTTGCTGCCGAACGCCAAGTTCCTGCCCAGCCTGCGTTTTTTCCTCGATGGAGCGCCGGATCTGACGGCCGCGCTCTACGAAGTCCTGTTTGCCAATACGATCGACGTGCTGCTGAAAGACGGGACCAGCCCAACGCCGGTTTCGCTCGGAGCCCAGGCGCTCGAGAAAGTCGGTTTCGCCCCGGAAGAGGAAGTGCTCCCTTATCCTCCCAACGCGCTGCCGGGCTACAGGCTGCTGCAGGAGTATTTCAGTTTCCAGCACAAGTTTCTTTTCTTCGATCTCAACCAGCTCGCCCGGCGCCCCTCGGCCGCCACCGGCACTCCGAGCGATACGCTGGACATACTCTTCTTACTCAGTGAAGCTCCGAATCCGGAACCGGTCATCCTGGCGCGTAACTTCCGTCTTGGCTGCACGCCGATTATCAATCTGTTTGCCAAGACCTCGGAGCCTATCCGGCTCGATCACCTGCAGCTTGAATACCGATTGATCGCAGATGCGCGCCGCGAATCCACCACCGAGATTCACTCCATTCTTCGCGTATCAGGCTCGGCAAATCCAGCCGAGTCTTCAAGCAGCTACGAGCCGTTCTATTCGTTTCGCCATACTTCAGGAGCCGAGCCTCAGGCCTTCTGGCTGGCCCGCCGGGTGCGGGCCGATCGCGAAGACCTCTCCGGCACCGACATCTATCTGTCGTTCGTCGATCTGGGGTTCGATCCTACGGTTCCGGCCGACCGCACGGTGTTCGCGCATACGCTGTGCACCAATCGCAAGCTGGCCAGCGAACTGCCCGACCGGGCCGAACTTAACATTGAAGAAACCACCCCCGTGCTCAGGATCGCCTGCCTGACCAAGCCCAGCGTTCCCATCTACCCTCCGTTGGGCGGACCATCGCTGTGGCGGCTGGTCTCCAGTCTGTCGCTCAACTCGGCCTCCCTGACGGGCAATGAACAGGGACTGGAAGCACTGAAGGAGATCCTGACTCTCTACTCGTTCAGCCGGCATTCTTTCGCGCAGGAGGAGATTTCCGGCATCTGCGCAATGCAGACCCGCAAGGTGCTGCGCCGCTTCGGTCCCGATGCGTGGCGCGGTTACAGGCGGGGAACCGAGATCACGTTTATCTTCGATACCTTGAGGTTCAAAGACAGCAGCGCTTTGCTGCTGGCCTCCGTGCTGCGGCATTTTCTCGGTCTCTATTCCTCGGTAAACACCTTTACCCAGGTCGTGGCCAGGCGCAGCACGATCGATGGGGAATGGAAGCGCTGGGCTCCGCTGGCCGGGGCGCAGGAGATTCTATGACTGCAGACGGAGTTCGGGATATCGAAGCCCTGAATGGCGCCGGCGCTCGGGCCCGCCAGGGCAGTCTCCGCTGGGCTTGGGGAGCTTCGGCGCGCGATCGGCTCTTCGCCGCCGGCAGCTCATTCAACTTTTATCAGGCAGTACGGGTTCTCACCATTCTCGCCCCAGAAGAGGCGGCAGTCTCCGCGCATGATGCGCTGCCCGTACTCTTTCGTTCCCGCATGGGCTTTGACTTTCCGGGATCCGATATCCAGCACATTGCTCCGGCCTCAGACAATGAGCAACTGCCCGAAATGCTGGTGAATTTTATCGGCCTGGCCGGCGCTCACGGCCCGCTTCCCGCCGTATACACCGAACAGTTGCTGCGCCAGGGAGACAGCGCGCTTCGCGACTTTCTCGACATATTCAATCGCCGTCTCATTCTGCTTGTCTATCGCGTGCACGAGATGCACCACCCCGAACTGACGCCGACGTCCCCCGAACAGGGTCTGGCCGCAAATCACCTCTATGCCTTCTTTGGACTGGGCCGCGACCCCGATTCCTCCGCGCGCAACCGGCTTGCTCTCCCCGACCGGGCTCTCCTCGATTACAGCGGATTGCTCGCCCATCGGCCGCACTCGGCCATCGGGCTCGAGCGCCTTCTCAGCGACTACTTTCAGGTGGAAGTTGTCGTGGACCAATTTGCCGGAGCGTGGCATCAGCTGAGCGAAGACCAGTGGACGCGCCTGGGAGCAAGCCAGGGCCGTAACCAGCGGCTCGGCGACAGCGCCATCCTCGGCAAGCGCGTCTGGGATCAGCACGCCGGAGTAACCATCGGTCTGGGGCCTGTCGATCTTGAAACATTCAAGACCTTTCTGCCCAATGGCGCAGCCTATAAACCGCTCTGCGACCTGGCGCGTTTTTACCTCGGCGACGAGTTCGACTTCTCATTCAAGCTGCTGCTCGAGACAGACCAGACACCCTGGGCCGCGATCGCCGGCGCACAGGGTTCGCGACCCGATGTCTCACCGCTTGCATTGGGAAGGGTTGCCTGGCTCAAAAATGCCGGCCACCAAGCCGGCATCGCAGTCGAACAGGCGGCTTCGCCCGAGCCGCGCAATCAATCCGTGGATGGAGAAAGCTGAAATGGCCAGTTTCGTTCAAACCTCGCTGCCCACGCAAATCACCACGCCTCTGGGGACCAATGCCCTGCTGGTGCGCAGCTACTCCGGTGAGGAAGGGATCTCCGAGCTGTTTCACTATGATCTCGAACTCTATTCCCAGAGCCCTTCGCTGAACGCAACCGAGATCGTGGGCCAGGCGGTCACGCTCGAAATTCCGCTCTCCAACGGCAGCTATCAATACATCAACGGAATCGTCGGGCGCTTCACCCAGGCAGGCATGGACAATCGTTTCGTCACCTACCTTGCCGAGATTCATCCCTGGCTCTGGATGCTGACCATGTCGGTCGACTGCCGCATCTTCCAGAACATGACGAGCCTGGCCATCATCAAGCAGATATTCTCCGACCTCGGCTTCAGCGATTATTCGGACAAGACTACAGGCTCCTACACCGCGCTCGAATACTGCGTGCAATATCGTGAAACGGCGTTTGCCTTCATCAGCCGCCTGCTCGAAGCAGAGGGTATCTCCTACTACTTCACCCACGACTCCTCCAAGCACACCATGGTTCTGGTCGACACCACAAGCTCCTGGGGCTCCTGCCCCGGTTTGACATCAGCTCGCTATGTCGGACGCGGTCCCGGATATAACTCGGACGACATTATCGTCGACTGCAGAGTAGAACAGGCAGTGACGCCCGGCCAGTTCAAGACTGACGATTACAACTTCACCATCCCCTCTACCCAGCTTCTGGCCACAGCGAGCGGCGCCAATACCAGTCTCTCCATTTACGATTATCCGGGATTCTACGACACGCAAAGCAACGGGGAGACAATGGCCAACCTGCGCCTCGCTGCCCTCGAAGTCCCGGCAACCACACTGCGCGGCTCAAGCCTCTGCCGCTCCTTTCATGCCGGCGCATCGTTTACTCTGGCCAACCATTTCGTGTCTAGCCTTAACGCAAGCTATGTGATTCGCCGTCTCACTCTGCGCGGTACGCAGGACACATACTCGAACTCCTTTGAAGCCTTTCCAGCTCCAACCGCGTTCCGTCCTCCGCTCCTCACTCCGCGTCCGGTCATCGCCGGCACGCAGACTGCCGTCGTGGTCGGCAAATCGGGCGAGGAGATCTGGACCGATCAATACGGCCGCGTCGTGGTTCAGTTCCAGTGGGATCAACTCGGCAAGAACAACGAGACCAGTTCCTGCTGGGTTAGGGTCGCGCAAGGCTGGGCCGGAAATCTGTGGGGCACCATCTTCATTCCCCGCATTGGGCAGGAAGTGGTCGTAAGCTTCCTTGAGGGCAACCCGGATCGGCCTCTCATCACCGGATGCGTCTATAACGCGACACAGGGTGTTCCTTACACGCTGCCCGACAACCAGACCAGAAGCTCACTGAAAACCAATTCCTCCAAAGGCGGATCGGGTTTTAATGAGATCTGTTTTGAAGACAAGGCCGGTTCCGAAGAGCTGTTCATTCAGGCCCAGAAAGATATGAATGTCAATATCCTGAACAACGAAAGCCTTACGGTCGCCGGGACACGAACGCTGAATGTGACCGGCAACGAGACGCACACCAACAGCGGGGATTATTCGTCGACGGTTTCAGGCAACTTCAAGCTGACCATCAGCGGAAACCTGACCATCGAGGCCAGCGGGTCGGTAAGTATCAAATCCGGTACCGACTTCGCGAACACGGCGGGAACCTCGCTGACCAACAAATCGGGAACGGATATGATGAATAACGCTGGCACAACTCTCACCAATAAGGCCGCGGCCACACAGACCGTCGATGGAGGCGGCCAGTTAACCCTCAAGGGCGGCATGGTCACAATCAACTGAGGCGGCAATCGGCGACGTTTCGATCGAGATACTGACACTTTTCGCCGGCGGCAATGCCGCCCGTATTGATCCGGCGAAAGAATTCACGAACCGCGGGGAGCATAAGGATGGCGATGCAGGTTTGCATGGGAGCTATGATGGCGTGCAGCTTCGGGGCTGCGCCCGCCAGCCTCATCGTTTTGCCCACCAATCAGACATTCACCGGAACCCCAGCCGCGACCATCATGGATCATGCGCCCATCGTCAACATCCCACCCTTCGGCTCCTGCTCTTCGATTGCAAACCCAGTGGTGGCTTCGGCTACCTCGGCGGCGCTCGGCGTGCTCACCCCGATGCCCTGCGTGCCAGCCACAGCCGCGCCTTGGGCTCCGGGTGCCCCCACGGTGCTCATCGGCAGCATGCCTGCGCTCGACTCGAACTCCACGCTGATGTGTAGCTGGGGCGGAGTGATCCAGATCAGCAACCCGGGCCAGGCCACAGTAGAGATTCCATGAGCGAAATCTTCGATATCCAGATAAGTCGCGGGCGGGTAATCACCGTGGCCGGCTGCCTGATCGCTGCCGGAGTTCTGCTTTTCGCGGCAGGAACAGTCGCCGGTCTGCTGATGGCATCGGCCTCCGTCCAGTCCCTGTCGTCCACGGCGCAATTGCCGGCAAGCAAGCCTGCGGTTGAGCCTAAGAAAAAGATCACTGCGGCTCCATCTCCATCCGACTCTGCCCCGGCAGACGAGGCCAGTGCCTCAGACGAGGCAATGCCCGCGGTTGAGGCAGCCTCCCAGACGACGGCGCCAAACGTCGGACCATTGCCACAGCAGGCGGCCTCTGCGAGTCCTCAACCGCTGGCTCCAGGATCCAAGGTTCCTGCTCCCCCGCTGGCCGTAGCCGCTTCAGCCGCGCCGCCGGCGCCAGCCTCATCCAGCCGAGCCGCCTCGAATGCCACCAAGGAATCGGCGGCCGGCGCAGATTCGGCCTCAGCCGATCCAAGCGCCGAATCCTCCTACGCCATCCCGCTGGCCATCAAGGTCTGTTCGTTTTCCGGCAAAGCCAGTGCAGAGGCCATGATCACCGCACTCGCAGCCAAGGGCTACCGTGCATCGCTCGGCCACTCCTCGGGTGCAAACGGCCGCACCTGGTATGTCGTCAAGCTCGGCCCCTATAAGGAATGGAACACCGCCTCCGACGTCGCCGCCCGCGTTGCCATTGCAGAAAACGTAAGGCCCGTCATCGGCCCCATGCGGTGATCTGAACTCAGGCACAGACAAACATCACGCGAACCGTTGAGGTCCCCGGGCTTTATCCATTGCGATCTCCGAGCTCTTCATCGGAAATTTCCCCATCTTCGATGGCGCTCGCCAGCGCATCCCGCACCTGTTGCCAGGTCGGCTGGGGCTGCGGATAATGTGAAGCGATTGCTCTACACATCGCTTGCACCTTTGTCTTAGCAGTAAGATCGCCGTTTTCGGCCCTTTGAAGCAATGCCGAGGTCTTGCCACTCCAGATCAAGTCTGAGTTGACGCTGGCCGGTGTGTACAATCCGCCCCCGCGAAATTTTTCGTCAAGAAACAGCCGGCCATCCTCGGGTCCTGTCGGCTGATTCTCTTCATCCCACCATGAAATCGGCTTATTGCTGCGCTCAATCGGAAGGGTGGCTCTCACAAACGTGTTGCCTAGAGTTGCCTTATTATCTTTCGCGAACTTGCGTGCGCCCAGATAGACTCCCTTTTTCTCGTCGCCCAAATATTCGCGGCTGACCTGCGACATTCCACCAACATTGTCTCCCAGCACTTCTTGTTGGTCGTCGTAATTCAGCAGTCCCTTGTCGACAATCGATTCGACATTATTCGGACGGGTGGCGTGATATTTACGGGAACCGTCGTAGGCTGTTTTAAGCGAATGCTGCGGATTCTGTTGCGGCGGCTGAAGTGGAACGATGTTGATTGGCGTTATCGCATGTTGCTGCTGGCTGCGTCTGTAATTTACGACGGCCTTACGAATTCCGAATGTAATGACATTCAGGAACCGCTTTTTGTGTTTGTTCATCTGCACCGCCTGCGGCGCGGCGAAGGCAGCGGTCGGCGGCTTGAGAGAAGTTGGCGCGGATGCCGGAGGCCTGGTTGAAGCAGGCGGCTGAATCGGGCCAAGCTTGGCCTGCAATGGATTGTGTAGAGATGGAACAGCAGGTGGAACAGCTGCTGGCCTGATCGCGGAACCTGCGGCCGGGCGGTACGCAGGAGGCGCGGATTCGATTGGCCCCGGCTTGGCCTGCGTCTGATTTCCACCAGGACGGTACACCGGCGGAGCAGCCATTCTTTGCGTGGCTCCGGCCGCATTGGGCCGATACACCGCCGGCGCTTTCATCCGTTGCACAGCCGGATTCGCATTGTGCCGATAGACCGGGGGAGCAGCCGATGCAAGACTATTCAGTCTTGATGTTGCGTTCGGTCGCGATCTGCCTTGCATGATCGGCTTCATCTTCCCTCCGAATCAGAACCTCGACGGAAAAACAGGAAAAGCAACTCCCGGCAAACGTTGTATTGCCGCCGGTCGTTGCAGTCCGTTCATCATCTTTGCCTGCACGGGCTCTAAATTTCTCTGGCCGGCAATATTAAAACCGCGAATCTCACGCGGCTTTTCCCGCGCATGCATGCCCTTCAATATGTCTTCATACGGATAAAACTGATCCATCGGCAGCCCCGACTGTGCGGCATGATCCGCATCCGGCCGATAATTGCCGCTGCCGTTGCTCCACCACTGCAGCTTGCCGTTGTTGAAGTTGGCCTCACCGGCATACAGCACCGGCTTGCCCTCCGACAGCGCCGGATGGCGGTAGCGCTGATGCATCAGCGTTTCTCCGCTCATCATAGTCACAAAGACAAAGCGCGAATTAGGCACATACTGGCCGTATTCCTTACCACGGTTCATGCGGTAGGTGTCGGCAAAATTCCGCAGACGGAAGATCTGCTCCCGGTCGACGGGAATGGCAGCAGCCGGGTTCAGGTTGGAATAAATCTTTGGTTGACCCAGGGTGCCCATCGAGCGTAGTGCCATCCTGACTAATCGCGTCCGTCGTTACAGTTTAGGCCTTAAGTACCCAGGGTAATCAACAAATTTTCACCGAGTAACCTCTTTCCGAGGTACACTTTGGTACGTGAAGACGCCAATACCATTGCGCGCAGCATCCTCGCCGGCCGTTCGGGTTTCCCCTGTTATGCCCGTCCCGTCGGGTGCCAGGAGCGCGCGAGGCAGCGTATTGCAAGGTGTTTTTCGCGCTCGCCCGTTCTCCTTTGCCGCGGTTAATCCCGGTGCAGTGCGCGGTCATGCCGCCCCGGTGCAAATGAAAGCGGCCATTCAGCGCCAACCCGGCGTCGATGCCTTCCAGGTCGATCTGCGTCCCAAGTCCGGCGGATGGCCTCTGCCGCGCGATGTCCAGGCCAAGATGGAAGCAGCGCTCGGCGCAAATTTCTCCGACGTGCGCGTCCACGTAGGCCCGGAGGCTTCGGCCATCGGCGCCATCGCTTTCACCTGGGGCTCGGACCTGCATTTCGCACCCGGCCAATACAATCCCCATACGCCGCACGGTCAGTTCCTGCTCGGCCACGAGCTCACGCACGTGGTGCAGCAGCGCGCCGGCCGCGTCGCCAACCCCTTCGGCAGCGGGGTCGCGGTAGTTCAGGATCAGGCTCTCGAAGCAGAAGCTGACCGTATGGGCCGCATGGCCTCCATGAGTCGCGCCCACCTCTCGGACGCTACTGTTCCATCATCCTCGTCGAGCGCCAATTCCCTGGCGTCCCATAATGGCGTCGTGAACATGAAGCCCAGCATGGCCGTTCACTATACCGTTCGCGCCCCACGCCCCACCGGCTCGGGATGGGATATTCAGGTTGCCCCTCAAGGCGCGGCTCAGCCCGTCGGCTCGGTCCAGCTCACGGCATCAAAGGATGGGGTCTACATCTCCAATCTCAAGGTAGCCCCGGAGCACCGCCGCCACGGCCTCGCCGGACAATTGGTAGACGCCGCTCTCCGTACTGCCCGCAGCAACGGGTATAGCGTCGCGCAACTCGAAGCGCGCCCTGACTCGCATGCCGATGTCGCGCCAAGCACCCTGGTCTCGATGTACCGCAAGCTGGGATTCCAGACGACGGGAATTTCGCAGCGCGGCAATCCGCTCATGGAGCGGAGGACATAGCGGATGCCCATGTTCTCCGGGCCGCTCCTGTCTTCGCATGAAAGAAAGGAAATCATAGCGGCTAATGCAGCAGGCTGCACGAGCAGCAGCACATCCACTGTCCGTGAAGATCAAGGCCTGCACGGAACTACCGTTCGGCCCGAGGAGGAGGTGTAGAGTGATCCGCTCGAACCCGTCGCGGACAAACTCAGCGCGATCTGCAATGGTCTTCGCCCCTCAGCGAAACAGTTCCATTTCTGCTGCGGCGGTATGGTTGGCTAAGGGTGCCCCTCCAGTTTACAGGCCAAATACAACTGCGCAGACAAAATTGGCAGAGCCTGGGATTGGCGGTGCGCCTCCCGTTTACAAGCCGAATACAATCGCTCAAACCAAAGTGGCCAGACCGGCGATCGGCGGCGCTCCTCCGGTTTACAGGCCAAATACAACTGCACAGACCAAATTAGCAGGGCCAGGGATTGGCGGTGCGCCTCCCGTTTACAGGCCAGACACGACACCCGCCCAAGCCAAGCTTGGACGAGGCACCCAATCGATGATAGCAGCGCGGGGCGTGAGGATGGGCCCGCCAAGAGAGGTACTCCAGGCGCGGGTAAAACCAATTCCGCCTTGGAAATCTTCAGGAGCTCACTCGGCTCGGGTTGTACCCTATGCCCCCGACTCTCCCCAGGTTGGTTTGGGTGCTCAGCGGAAGCTCGCTTCACTAGCGGCCCTAGATGACCGCTCATCGTACTCTATAAACCATCCCAATTTCGCGCCCGGTCAACATGCGGTGACCGGCCAGCCAAAGATAGTAGTACAACGCATGGAAGCGGATAAGTGGGTCCGACCGGCAGACTTTGACAGCCCCCCATGGACAAACACGAAAGATTGGTATATTAACCTGCCCGATTGGCGAGAAAAGGAACAGCTATTAGAGAAGGTATATAAGGTTGTGGAACTCGCCAAATCGAAGCCGGAGACTTTGAAAGCAGTAATGGACCACGATAAGGTTTATGACATGTCCCCGGCTGGACAATTAAAATATTGCGTGGATGTGAGTAATGGTCGGGATGCAGGAACATTGGCAAAATGCCTTTATACATCATATTTCTATCAGCCCATTAACAATTATCTCCGAAACCCAAGTTCGATGGCCACGGTCGCTAAGGAGATTCGAGAGCTTATTGAGGAAACTATCGATATCCTTAAGCTCACAGTGTCTAAGGATCCCACAACCTATGATATCAAAAACAAAAGAGTGGAATTGAAGGCGGAGTGGATGGGGGATCCAAAAGTGGAGGATGTATTAGACTTCCCGGCTTTTATCAGCACGCATCAGCCCCCTGACAGCACGTATCCGAAACCGAAAGGGGCGCTGAGCGCTATGTTGCCAGACATCGGCAAGGGAACATTTGGTGAGGTAACCAAAGTAGCAGTATTGGAATTCAAGGGCAATACGAAACTATTGAGACCGGAGATTAAGTACTTTCCTAGCGAGAAAGAAGACATCATTCCGCCTGGGAAGCGAGCAAAAATAGTACATATAAAAACCAAGACGAAGAAATATGAACATTTGGAAGGGAAAGAGGTCAAAAAATACACGCTAGAATTCATCTAGCATGCGTTCCGCAACGCTCCAACTTAGCTCGTAAGACCGGACAGAACCGTCGGAAAGCTAATTAGGTAGTTTGGTTCAAGGTGCCCAATGGAATGGTGACGAAGATGAGGGTGAGCTCGACAAACCAAAACCGCGGAGAACATTTTTACGCGACGCAAGAGCCTTGGGATCCATCTGGGAATACTAAATCCACTCCATATCGCAGTTCATATTGCCCATTAATCGTCCGGGCAGACTTTTTGCTTCTCCGGTGCTAGCGTCAACGTCGTTTCGCGAGCAACGTGTCCCGCGACTGTATGCGCGCCATCGTTGTCCATCACCACAATCTGGCTGCCCGAGGTATCCATGCTGATGCGATGTTCGCCCGCAGTGGCATAATCGGCAAAGCCGAAGACGGCCTTTGTGCCCCGGGGAACATGCACGTCAATCAGAAATGTTTGCCCGGGAACGAACTCCCATGAGTGAAACTCCACCTTTGCTTTTGCGCCGTCGCGGAAGGTACATCTGCCCTTGGGGCCAAACCAGGTTGCGGCGTCCATTTGAGAAATTTGCTTCAGCAGAGTCTTGTCGTGAATCGTTACGACATCGAAGGGAATCACGCTGTCCGAGTTCGCATTCGCGGCAATCGTGCCCTGCACCACAAGCTGCGAATGGCCGCCAATGCGAGACTCCGGCGGACTGGGCGGCTTAGGCGGCTTCGGCGCATGGTGACATCCGGCCGACAGAAGCACAGCAGCAACCGCGAAGCATGCGGGATGGAGTCGCGCGGACAGTCTCTTCCTTTCCAATCGGTTCACGCCGATCTTCCAACTGGGTCGATGTTACAACAGGGCGCAATCGGAAAAAGCGATGGTTTTTATCCGCGCCGAGCCCTTGGAACCAAAGTTGACATTGACCTTGTCTATTGGAGAAGTGAGAATCGATACAGGTAAATTTGCGGCCGTCCAATGGAATCGAGGCAGAACGATGCACCAGGGAACAAGCCCGTGTGATCTGGCATTCCAGGCCGAGGGCGGCGCGCCCGAGGCACAGTACCAGTTAGGGGTGTTGTTTTTGCTGGGAGATCAGGTCGAGCAGGATCCGGATGCCGCCTACCGATGGCTGGCCAAGGCCGCATCCCTCGAGCACGCAGGTGCCCAGTCGCTCGTAGGCAAGGTCGCACTATGGCGCGCCTCTGTCGCTCTGTCGGAAGGCTCCCGGCACACTCGCGAGTGGAACAACCTCAAGACCATCTCTCCGCTCGCGCTTTTCGGAAAGTTACGCACGCAGGCTGAAACAGTCCTGGAACGCGGACGGAAGATACTGCCTGGCATTGGGAGCAGGCGGCTGGCGGCAAGGATTGGCGTTCCCGCCAGCATACGTGACTCCCTTTCGTCCGTGCGGCGGAAAGCCGTCCAGTCTCTTCATCCTTCGTAAGCTGGAATCGTAATTTGAAATTCGCGGTAGACCTATGCCACCGATCAACACGCCAATTGCGACGCCAATGACCGCTTGGGCCACCCTTGGCGCGATCGCAAGACACCTGTTGCGATGGGTGGTCCCTCTAGCGGTGTTGCTCGCCGTATTGCAGGCGGCTGCACTTCTCTCGCTCGTACTTCTGCGCGTTCCGCTAGCGGCGCTGTTTGCCGTGGCATCTGGAACCCTAACGCGCATCCTGGGACAGAAGCTCAAGGTAAAACGGCTGAAGGATTCCTTGAAGGCAGCCGATCTGGCTACATTTTCATTCAGCGGCCAGTCGATCGATTGCAATTTCAACCACCCGCAGGTCGTCCGCTACATCAATTCATGGTTTTCGAAGTTTGCCGCGGCCCTGTCTGCCGGCCTCGTATGTCTCGCGGCGGTCCATCTATCGATCGATCGTCTCGGTTTTCTGTCGATCCATCATCTCAGCGTATTGCCCGCCCAGGTCGACGCCATGCCTTGGCTCAATCGGACGGTCGAAGCCGGTTGCATAGCCCTCCCTTTGGTTGCCGTCTTCTTGTTCCTTTGGGCCAATGGGCCAGAGCGCCGCTGGAGCGGCCAGGTCATGGCCGCCATTGAAGCACGTGCAGCGGCCGTACTTGATGTTCTAGGCAATCGCGAGATCGACGGCATTGAAGCCGGCATGGAGGTTCTGGGGCAGGAACTAGGTCTATGGCAGGGCAGGCCGTATCGCGCAGCGATGGCCAAACATCTTTCCTCGCATACACGCGAGGCAGTCCTGAAGCCGGAGGCAACCAAAGCCATGGAACAGGCCATCACCGAACTGGCCCGGCAGGATCTGAAATCCCTTGGCGTCGCTCTTGCGAGCTATCGCAAGGCTGCAGGCAGGCTTGAGTCTTTTCAGTTATTGGCATCGCTGCTTCGCGATCCCATTCATGAGGCGCGTGCAGAGGAGTTGAGCCAGGAATTGGAGCGGATTCCCGTCCTTGCTGCCCATCGCCAATGGGAACAGTGTCAACGGGAGGCAGGCCGATTGGAATGTGAACTGGACGAGATTCATCCCCGTCTTCGCCGCCAGTTGGCTGCCGCGCCGGCCGTCATGCTTTCGCCGGGCGTCGATCCATACCGGATACTCGGGATAAATGCCGCAACGCCTACCGCGTCGATCAGGAAGCTGCGTCTCCGGCTCGCCCAGCTCTACCATCCCGACATCGGCGACAGCACATCCAACAGTGCCAAGATGGCGGAGCTGAATGCGGCATATGATTCGGTGATGAGAGACCGGGAAACGGCAGGCCGTTGACAGTGAATCACTACGTCAGAATCAAACAAAAGTAACTTCGGCTTCTTCATTTCAGAATTGAAGTGCAGCTGTTCAACTTTGATCTCGAGAAATTCAGCAAGCTTGTTTAGTCCCAATCGTCCTCTGTCGTATGCGGTCTATGCAAGACGTGTAAAACGCTCAGGCAGATCGTCTGGAATATCGGTAATCCGGAGTCCCCGAATCTCGAAGGATTTGAGATTTTCATTCGCTAAGACGCCCTTTCCGTCAGCTTGAGGCGACATCGAGTCTATCCCCCCACTGGTCGATACATGAAGGTGAGATCTCTCCGTATGCCCGTGGGCGGCGGTGTGTACGGCTGGAGTGTAGGTGCCCGCACTTGTCTTTGCCTGGATCACTAAGTCAGGCGATCTGTTCGAGCGGTGTCGTGATGTGCGGTAGGCATTGGCTAAGGAGTTCTCCTAAACGGGTCATGCCGCTGGTGATGGTCCCCTCGGGCAGGGCGGAGAAGTTGAAACGGGCATGGTTGGTGTGAGGTGTGGTGGCGAAGAAGGGCGCGCCGGGCACATAGACGACCTTGGCCTTGGGCAGCGCCTCTTCGAGCATGAAGCGCGCGGCGTCAAAGCCCTCCGGAAAGGTCAGCCACGTGAAGAGGCCGCCTTCGGCGCGGGTGTAACGGACCGAGGCAGGAAAGGTCGACTCAAGCGTATCGAACATAAGGTCGCGCTTGCGGCTATAGGCGGCACAGACCATGGCGATGTGATCCTGGATGGGGTAGTTATCGAGAAAGACTGACGCCGCCATCATGTTGAGGGTGCTGCATTGCGTGTCGGCCGCGACTTTGAGACGAGCGAGCTTTCCGAGCACATCGCCGCTGGCGACTGCCCAGCCGAGGCGCATACCCGGAGCGATGATCTTGGAGAAGCTGCCGAGGAAGAGCACGCGGCCTTCCGTGTCGAGGCTTTTGAGCGTCGGAAGGTGGCTTCCTTCAAAACGCAGCGCTCGGTAGGGCGAGTCTTCTAAGACAAGGACGTCGAATTGATTGGCCAGTTCGATCAGTCGATGGCGGCGAGCAAGGCCCAGCGTGACTCCGGTGGGGTTCTGAAAATCAGGCACGGTGTAGATGAGCCGGGCGCGCGGGTTGGCACGCAGCACGGCTTCGAGGTGGTCCATGTCCATGCCGTCGCGGTCCATGCGCACGGTGGCATATGCGGGCTCGAAGACGTTGAAGGCGATCGTGGCTCCAAGGAAAGTGGGGTCCTCGACAATAACAGTGTCACCGGGTTCAAGCATCATCTTGGCGGCAAGGTCGAGCCCCTGCTGGGCTCCCTGAAGGACGAGAATGTCGTCGATGGTGCAAGGGGTGCCGTCGTTGCGCATGCGCTCGGCGATCTGGGCGCGCAACTCAGGGGTGCCATCTGAGACGGTGTACTGCAGGGCTCGGGAGGCATGCTTGGTGAGCAAGACCTCGTAAACGGCCTGGAGCTTGTCGGACGGGAATAGCTGTGGGTCCGGGTACCCACCCCCGAAAGAGATAACGCTCGGGTCTGCGCCATAACGGAGAAGATCGCGTATGGCGGACGATTGGACGCTCTTGACTCGATTGGCGAACTGCATGGGCACCCACCTTCTGTAGGGATTGTACTGGCTCAAATCTGCCGGCCTGTTTTCAGATCGGATCTTCCCGCAAAGACTACGATCTTCCGCAGTGCATGACGGCTATTGCCGGCTTTGGCCGCCATCCCGATTCCGGCGAGGTTGATCTCAAAAAAGTCCGCCATGACGTCCAGGTCTGCGTCTGAGCTGAGCTCGCCCTGTTTCTTGGCTTTTGCAAGTATCGTATCTGCGCAGGCAGGTGCGAATTTGGGAGGGGCGTGTCCGGGGCGGCCCTTCCCGGCGTCACGGTAAACACCCTCGATACGAACAATAATGTAGCCCAGGATACGACGACCGGGCCTGATAAGGACTATCGTGGGGTCAACCTAAAACCGGCAACCTACGGGATGACAGGAACGGCGGATGGAGATGGCTCCATGAAACAGGAGGTTCCCCTCCTCCTTGGCACCGATCAGACAGTGAACTTCGCTGCCTGAGCCAGCTCAGTTGCACGGACCGTGCCGGTGGCCGCGGCAGCGCCGAACCCAATCGTGGTTCAGCAGAGCAAGCCGACTGAGTTGTTCTTCGAGGGATATAACATTTTCAACCTAACAAGGGAGTATGAGGGTGTCTCCAGTCTGGTAACGACAGATGCCTTGATCCGAATTACCGCGCTCGATCTCCGGATCTTGAAGTGGGGAGCGAGGTGTAGGTTCTAGACGGAGTCCATGCGGGAGGAGACATTGATCTCCCCAAGCCTTCTTCTCCAGTGGGTCCGCGAAGCAAATCCATCAAAGGAGCGAAATGATCTTCTCCAGAGAAAGCAAACGTGCAGCTATGCCGTGGGGCATTGGGCGGAGCAGTCATTGCGCTCACCGCGATCACTGCCTGCACGGCGCAAGCGCCACGCCCGCAAGGTACTGCTGCAGGTCCAACCATCGGCCCCAAAGCGCTGGCCGCAATCCGCTGGTCGAACCGGGCGTCGCGAGTGTCCGCGCCAGCCGTTCGCTCCTGCCGAGGGCTTGGCCGCATCGTGCAAAGGTTGCTTTCGTGGTAAGTTTTGACGTGGACAATCAGGACCCGACTCTGGCCCATGGCACGATCACTCCTGGTTCCTTGACCGAAACGCAGTACGGAGCGACCGGGAGGGTGCCCCGGATCGCCAGGACGCGGGACCACTACCACGTTCCCGTCACTTTCTATCTGCCAGCCGCGAGTGCTATGCTCGCTCCGCAGATGATTCCACTTGTTACCGAGTCCGGGAAGAACGAGGGTGCGCTGCGCGGCTACATCCATGAACCTGTTGAAGTCCTGGAAAACGACCCGCAGCAAGAGCGGCTGCTCAGCCAACCGGTCAAGTGTTCAGCGAATAAAACCGGCAAGCATCCAGTTGGCAGCTGTACAGTTGGCTGGGCTCGAAACATCTTGACGATCGCGATCGACCTGCTCTACGACAGTAGCATTGCCAATCCCACCCGTTCACTCATGGTGATTTACCCACCTGCCCCCGTTTCCCCCCCGGGGGCTTGGCGGGACCCGTGGTTCGTCTCCACCAGTTTTTCTATCTTTCCCCTTGAGGTCGATTGATGAGCATCAAAATGCAGTTAACTATCGCGTTCATATTTGCTTCGCTGACCGTAAGTTTGGTCGCGGCGGCGCAGGATCAACATAAGAATGCAGGGCAAGTCGGCACAGCGCCGCAGACTAGGCAGAGGCTCGAAGTTCCGGGGCTGAAGCAGCCAGTTGAGATCCTCAAAGACCGCTGGGGCGTTGCTCACATCTATGCGCAGAACGAAGCCGATCTTTTCTTTGCCCAGGGATACAACATTGCCAGCGACAGGCTGTTCCAATTAGAGATGTGGCGCCGCCAGGCAACCGGAACGATCGCTGAGGTGCTAGGCAGCAAAGAGTTAGATCGCGATATTGGAAATCGCTTGTTCACCTACCGAGGCGATCTTACTCAGGAACTCAGGTGGTATCATCCCCATGGCGCCGAGATCATTCAGTCATTTGTGAATGGGATCAACGCCTACATCGCGCAGACCGTGACCCATCCCGAGTTACTTACTCCCGAGTTCAAGATCTTAGCAATCAAGCCTGGCTTGTGGACGCCGGCTGTTGTAGTCTCCCGCTTCAATGGCCTGGTGGGAAACATCGACGAAGAACTAAACATGGCATTAGCAGTACGGACACTTGGTGTAGACAAGGTTAAGGACATCGAGTATTTCCAGCCTGTGAATCCCGACCTGAAGATGGATCCAGCGATCGATGCATCGCTCCTCTCCAAGCAGATTCTCCATCTTTACGACGCATTCCACACCCCGATTCACTTCACGGCCGACGAATTGTCTGCCGGGTACCGGGGCAATGAACAAGCCGCCTCCGAGGTCAACGCCTGGACCGCGACGCCGACGCCCCTAGATCTGAGCGAGAGGCTGACTGCAATCGGGAGCAATAACTGGGTGGTGAGCGGCAGCCGGACCCCGACCGGATTTCCGCTGGTAGCCAATGATCCGCATCGCGTGCAGGGAGTGCCCTCGCTCCGCTATTGGGTGCATCTGGTCGCGCCTGGATGGGATGTGATTGGTGGCGGAGAACCATCTTTGCCCGGGGTATCGATCGGCCACAACGAAGATGGTGCCTGGGGTCTGACAGTGTTCGGAACCGACATGGAGGACCTTTACGTCTATGACACCAACCCCGATAATCCGCTGCAGTACAGGTATGACGGCGGATGGGAAACGATGAAAGTGATCCCGCAATCAATCCCGGTAAAAGGGGAGGCGCCTGTTGCGGTGGATCTGAAGTATACCCGGCACGGTCCGGTCGTCTTTGAGGACAAGGTTCACCATAAAGCTTACGTAGTCCGAGCGGCTTGGCTCGATACCGGTGCGGCACCGTATCTGGCGAGCCTCCGGATGGATCAGGCGCACTCGTGGGAGGAGTTCGAGGCAGCGTGTAACTATAGCCGCACGCCCGCTGAGAATATGGTCTGGGGCGACGTGAAGGGCAATATTGGATATCAGGCAGTGGGCGCAGCGCCGCGACGCCCGAACTGGAGTGGCCTGGTTCCCGTTCCCGGCGATGGCAGGTACGAATGGGATGGTTCTCTTGCCATCGCCGCATTGCCACATGTCCTCAATCCGGCGAAGGGTTATTGGAACACCTCGAACAACTACCTCATCCCCCCTCATTGGCCCTATGACGATGCCCTACATTATCAATGGGCGGACGCCTATCGATCCGAATCTGTAGCGGAGGTTCTCGACTCGGGACGGCAATTTACGGTTGCGGATATGGCAGCGTTACAGAACAATGTCCTGTCGATTCCGGCGCGCAGCCTCGTCCCCCTGCTGCGTGATATCCCCATTGATGACGCAGTTTCGCAGCAGGCCGCTACCCGCCTTTTGAGCTGGAATTTCATCATGGACAAGGACTCGGTTCCAGCGGGAATCTACGAAATGTGGCAGAGGCATCTGCTGGACGATATGAGGCAACTGCTGGTGCCTGCGGAGGCTCAACCCTTCATTGGCGATGTCATGATGACACAAAGCGTGAACCTGCTCATTGCGCCCGATGGCAGATTCGGCGCAGATCCAACCGCCGATAGGGATGCGTTCCTTGCGAAGGCTTTGAGTGAGGCGGTGGCCGATCTTACTAAGCGCCTCGGTCCAGACGCGGAGAAGTGGAACCTTGGCGCGTTTCACAAAGCGATGATCTACCATCCTTTCAGTCCCGGCCTGAGTTCTGACCAGCGGACAAGGTTTGACGTTGGCGATCTTCCTCGCAGCGGCGACGAGTACACCATCGATTCGACTGGACGCCACGACAACCAGACGGCTGGGGGGTCGTTCAAGATCATCATGGACACCGCGGATTGGGATCATTCAATTGGCATCAATAATCCCGGTCAGTCGGGTGATGTAGAGAGCATCCATTACCGCGACCTCTATCAACTCTGGGCTCGCGGTAAATACTTTCCCATCTTTTATTCGCGGCCTAAGGTAGAGTCCGTGACGGAGAAAGCGATTGACCTGAGCCCGGTTGCAGCCGGGCGATAACAGTATGGAGGGTCTCGTGAAGGACTCTTTCGCACGGGCTGTTTTTTTGACGATTGTCTTCGCCGTGATGTTCGGTCGAGAATCTTCAGCGCAGACTCCTCAGAGAGTCGCCATGGTGGGCGGGATGCTCATCACGGGAGTCGACGAACCTCCCATCCATCACGCCGCCGTCCTGATAGAAGGCAACCGCATCGTCCAGGTGGGCAGCATGGAGAGCGTGAAGATCCCACCGGACGCCACGGTCATCGACACGAGCGGCCAAACCATGCTGCCGGGCTTGATCGATGCGCATGTTCACTTGGTGCTGGTGGGGCATGGTGATTATCCGCGCTATTTCAAGTGGCTGGATGATCACCAGCAGGATTATCCTCTAAGCCGCATTCTCGATATTTCCTGTAAACAGCTGTTAATGGCCGGGGTTACGAGCATTGTCGATTTGGGCGCGCCATTAGAGGAGATCCTGGCAGTGCGGGACCGGGTCAACAAGGGCATGCCCGGACCCCGTATGGAGGTCAGCGGTCCATGGCTGACGCGCGACGTCGCCATCTTTCCGGCACGATATCAAATCAAGGTGACAAGCCCGGAGCAAGCAGCCGAAGAAGTTGATCGCCTGGCCGCGGCCGGGGTCGACGTGATCAAAGCCCACGCCGGCCTCACCCGCGAGGACTACCTTGCAATCGTCTCTGCAGCGCACAGGCATGGCCTCAAGGTACATGCGCATCTCTACGACGAGGAAGCCCTGCAGAATGCGTTTGACGCTGGGGTCGATGTCTTGCAGCACGTGGGCTCGGCCGGAACTCCCCCATACAGCGCCAAGCTCGTGGCTCAAATCGTGGACTCTGGCCGACCGGTTGTTCCCACCGCAGCGCATCGAAGTTGGGTTTATCCGGCAACCGTCGACTTTCCCGAGCGGCTGGACGATCCGCAGTTCAAAGCAGACCTTGGGCCTGCTCTCTATGCGGAGATGATGGCTTCCTTCAAAGATTTTGCCGGATTGAGCTACTTCTCCACGATGGATCGGCAGATGTTCTTCGCTGACAAGTCCGTGGCTCAATGGATCGACAACGGCGCGGTGATCGGCATGGGCACCGACAACGGGACTCCTATGAACTTTCATCAGGATGCCCTGTGGCGTGAGTTGAAGGTATTTGTCGATCATGGTATGACGCCGCAACAAGCCATCATGGATGCGACCCGAGTCAATGCGACCCAAATCATGGGAAAGCGCGACCTGGGCACAATCGAGGTTGGGAAGCTGGCCGATGTGATCGCGGTTCAAGGCAATCCGCTCTTTGACATCACCGCGCTGGCACAGATCAGGGTGGTGGTAAAAGACGGCGTCATCTATAAGGGTGCACCGGAAGCTGCAAAGAAGTGAATGACCAACCGATGGGACGCAGGGCTGTCTCCATTCATACGATGGTTCATTTGGCTCCGGGTGAGCGCTCATCGGGACTCACCCGTTTTAATACCTTACGGAGCAGTCTTGAGTTTGTATCGAAGGAGGTCGCCAGTGGCGTTTGTTTTATGGTGCGCCATGTTTGGTAGATACGGCTAGATTGCGCAATCTAGCCCGGCTTCCATCTATGGCACGGTAAGCGCTGCAACCGCATCTGCTCGGGTCGCAGCGAACGTCGAACGGAAGCCTCTAGAAAATTCCCCGCTATGGGAGATGGTAGCCTAAAACCGGTGCCAGATCTCACGGTTTGTTCGTACCTTAATTCGCGTTCCCTTAAGGTTTGTGACGGTATCTGCTGTATGAAGCACGTATCTTGAATTGTTACTAACATGTTCCTCGTCGTTTTGAGGAGCTGGCAAGCGATTCGTTGGATATGATCTAGATTCTTGGCAAGCTTTAACAACCGGCCTGCAGGATATATGCGGAGTTTGCCACCATCGAATGCAATCAGCGGCAGCTCATCTCGTGAGAGTTGGGCGCTTATTATCTAGGTGCCATAATGTTCAAAAGTGAACCAACCGCCGTCCAGGAGTCAGGCCGCTCTTCCGCCGCTGTCGAGGTGATTTCCAAGGGGGACCCGCCCGCGATCATCGCGGGGTTTTCCGGATGGCTCCTCGATGCCTTTGATTTCTTTCTCGTCACCTTTTGCCTAACCTCGATCGCCCACGAATTTCACAAGAGTGACGCCCAGATCGCGCTCATCATTACCATGACGCTGCTCTTCCGGCCGGTGGGGGGATTCGTCTTCGGTCTCATCGCCGATCGCTATGGCCGGCGCTTGCCGTTGATGATCAACATCGGGGTCTTCGCGGTCGCGGAGATCCTTACCGGCTTGGCGCCGAACTATACCGTGCTGTTGATCGTGCGCGCACTCTTCGGCGTTGTCATGGGCGGCAATTGGGGAGTCGGGGCGTCCCTGGCGATGGAGGGGGCGCCGGTGGGAAAGCGAGGGATGCTCTCCGGATTGCTGCAGGAGGGCTACGCCGCCGGCAATGTACTCGCCGCACTTTGCTACTTGTTTCTATTTAACCGCGTGGGATGGCGTCCGCTGTTTTTCGTAGGGAGTCTGCCCGCAATTCTCCTGCTGCTCTTCATTCGCTTCCGCGTGAAGGAATCCGCCGTTTGGCAGAAGCGATTCAGGAAGAAGCAGAGCTGGGGCGAACAGTGGCGCGAAATTCTGTCTCATTGGAAGCTGTTTCTCTATCTTCTTGCCTTCATGACGATGATGCTGTTTGCCTCGCACGGCACACAGGACATGTATCCCACCTTTCTGCAGCGTCAGTGGCACTTCAGCCCGTCGTGGCGCGCAGCCATCACGGCGATCTCGGGGGGCGGGGCGATCATCGGAGGCATCGCCTTCGGCCATTTCTCCGATAGCTGGGGAAGGCGGCGTACGATTATCACGGCCTTCATTGTGGGGGCGTTGATCATTCCCCTTTGGGCCTTTGCTCCGAACCAGCTATGGCTGATCGTGGGAGCCTTTTTGATGCAGTTCATGGTGCAGGGTGCTTGGGGTGTGATTCCTGCTCACCTGGCGGAGCTGTCGCCGGACTCGGTACGCGCCCTGCTTCCCGGATTCGCCTATCAAAGCGCCGGAATTATCGCAAGCTCGGTCGTCTACATCGAGGCCGTGTATGCCCAGAAGACCAGCTACGCGACGGCCATGGCCCTAACCGCGATCAGCGTCTTCTTCCTGGCATCGATCGTGGCGGCTCTGGGACGGGAGCGCCGCGGGCAGACATTCGGCACCTGAGCAGCCAGGATCTTCAGGCCACCAGGGAAGTATCGTGATGGGAGCTACGATCCTGCGTCTTGGTGCAGGCCATGCTGATTTGCACGAGCTTCGGCGTTGCGCCAGCGTGGGCGTCTACCTTCGCCTGACCTCCGCTGCAGTCACCTCAGTGCCAGTTCGGGGTCTGGGTCGGCACTGCAAGCGATTCTGGCGCGTGGTATCCGTGTAAAGATTCGAGGCACGGAAAGCGGGCTTGAGCCAGTCGGCGTTGTTGTCGTTCTGAATGGAACGCCCGGCACGGTCGCAGTAGTTCACTAAGGAAGGCGGGTTAGTGCAGATGAAATCAATGTTGGGTGCCGGTGGCTGTGCATCACGTCGATGCAATCCCCATGCAGTATGCGGTTTACGGGAAGGCTCTGCTCCGCTGAAGAAACGCGGTTGCTGTTGTTGTTGCTCTGATATTCCATTGTTTTTACCTCTGTCTGCCCGGTGGGCGTTTTTTTGTTTCTCGCCAGCGAAACAAAAACGATCCACTGGCAGACAGAGCAGAACGAAAACCGCGTAATGGCAGAGAACGAAAGGAACGCGCTCATCCTCGCCCGGTGCTTTCTCATCTTTCGTAGCGTGTTCGGGAAGCTGCTTGTAAAAGATAATCGGCGTTCCGTGTTCGCCTTTGCGAACCGTACCCTTCAATGCCTGCGCCTGCTTGAACGTAAGCCAGAACGGGGAGATGTACTCGCTCGACCAAAGCAATAGAACATTGATACCCCGGTAGGGCTTGCCGATGTAGAAGTTGCGCGGGAACGGGCCGCCTGAGTAGCGCGGCGTCTTCCACGGCTTCTCCCACGGAATCATGCCAGCCTTGAGGTTGGAAATAATGCGGTCGGTAACGGTCTGGTAGATGCTCGGCCTGCCGCTGGTGCTTGGCTTCTTCATGGGTGCTTCCTCCCTCGTCGTTGCTTTTTGCTTTTCATGCCGTGCGCGGCATGTACTTCCATGCCGAACGCCACGTGGCGAACGCGGGAGGTAGCAACTGCAAGCAGAGGGGGATCGCCCACCCTTGCAACGAGGCGCAGCGAGAGTGGAAAGGGCGAAGCGCAGCGGAGGGCTGCGGAGGGCTGCGGAGGGCTGCGGAGGGCTGCACAAGCGAAGCGCGGAAGCCTGGGGAGACTGCTTGCGGGCGCGAGGGAGCAGCGCCCCATTAGGAGGCTTGTCTACCGCATCCGTGCGCGTCAGCGCACCGAACTTCAGGGACGGGCGTTACGGGGCCGGAACAGGCCCCGTTGGGATTGGTGGCGGAAGACACCGGCAACATCGGTGGCTGGAGACAGGGAAGGCGCACCTTCCCACCAAAAACAGATGTGCATTGGAAACGAGAAAGCAACATGACGGCGGACGTAATCCGAACGGGCTTATCCAAGATTGACAAGTGTTAGGCTACAGGCTACAGTGATTCAGGTGAGAATCCGCAACTTCATCCATAAAGGTTTGAAGAAGCTCTATGTGGACGACGCCACAAAGGGCGTTCCGCCCGATACCGTGGACAAGCTCCGCAAGATGTTTGCCTTTCTGGACGACATGGAAGACCCGGAAGAGTTGCGGATGCTGCCCTCGTGGAAGGCGCATACCCTGACGGGCGTCCGTAAAGACGCATGGAGCCTGAGCGTTACCGCCAATCGGCGGTTGACCTTTCGCATCGACACAGCCGAACGCGAGATTTACGACATGAACTTAGAGGACTACCACTAGGGTCGAAGGAGAAGAGACCATGCCCATGAAGAATCCGCCCCATCCTGGGGATTTCATTCGGACAGAGATTATCGAAGCCGCAGGGCTGACGGTCACGGCGGCGGCACAAGCGTTGCGCGTCTCGCGCCCTACGCTGTCCAGTCTGCTCAACGGCAACGCCCACCTCTCCGGGGATATGGCGCTCCGTATCGAGAAAGCCTTCGGAGTGAAGATGGATACTCTGATGCGGATGCAGTCCTCTTACGACATTGCCCAAACACGCAAGCGTGAGAATCAAATCCGTGTTCCGCGTATCTCCCTGTTGGCCGCTACACACTAGCGAAATGACATGGCGGGAACCTAAGCGGCGCGGTTGAGGAAAGCCCACACAAAGCGCACTAAGGACAGCCGCCAGCGGCGGCTCGTGCGCGGGGATTTGCCGCTAAGAACGCCCCGGCGGGGCAGCGGCAAATCAGGACCAATATCTGAAGAGAGGGATTTGAATATCGAACTCCCTACGCCAGCCTCCGCCAGCGGCTCCGGCTAAAGACGGCTTCGGGAGGCTTACGGTCAGCGCGGCTTGTGGCGCTGACCTCGTTTATCTTTATCGTAGGTCTCCGCCGCCTTCGATGCCTTCGCCCTGGTCTCGTCCGGTTGCGGCAGCTCCCAACCTGCCATCCCCTGCAACACACGGTCGGCGTGCTTGATGGTATTCACATGTTCGTAGTGGCTTTCAATCATGTGGACGGAGGTTCCCATCTGCTCGGCGAGGAAATACACGTCCACACCTTCCTGCAAGCGGAGCGTGGCATAAGTATGCCGGAAGCAATAGGTGGAACGGGGAACGCCTTGCGTTCCCTCGCGCAGATTCGCTTCCTTTAGAAGATCGGCAATCAAGGAACTATACAGCGTCTTTGCGGGCTTGCCGGTGATGTTGGTAAATACTCTGTCGTCCTGTTCCGTCGCTTTGGAGATTGCACGGATGCGTTCCAGATAATCTCCAACACTCTTGGGCGCTACTAACTTGCGAGACTTGCCCTTGCCCTGTACGAACAAGACAACGATCTCGCGGCCCTCGCGGTCTTTTGCGGGCATAATGTCGCGCCAGCGGAGATTCTTCATCTCCGCTGGCCTCATGCCTGTATTACAGGCAATCAGAATCATGTTGTAGGTGACGGTGCGATACCAGATGCTCGAAGGCTTGTCCGCCTCACCAATCCACTTGCGGCCTACGCTGTGAAGCTTGCGGTATTCCTCCAGCGTGAACTCATCCCGCCGCATCGTCTTGAGCTTCGGGAGCTCATCGAAACGCTGGCTCGCGGGAACATAACGCTTCTTGACGGCGTAATTCATCACCGCACCGAAGATGGACATCTCGAAGCGAATCGTCGAATCGCTGATAAAGGGAACCGTCCGTTCCTCGGACGGCTTGACTTCGATGGGTTTCAACACCCGGATGCCAAGCGTCTCTTGTACCTTAGTGCGGCGCTCGGCTTCCATGTCCGCGAATTCCTGCGCCAACTCCTCGCTGACTTCGCGCACCCCGTTCCGTTTGAGGCGACCGGCACCATTCACCCTTCGCCACGCCGGATAGCCGCCCCAGAGTTCGTCCCCAATCAAATGCACTTGGGTGGAACCAACATACCTATCCAATGCACCTTCGATGATGGCGCGAACCTTCTTGGGCCGCGCCGCGCTGATCTCTCCACGCTTCGCTCGCGCTTCCTGCGCCAGCAGGTATTCTCTGCCAACTTCGCGGAAGGGATGATTGAACACTGGTACGTCGTGTTTCAGCCGGAACCGGATATCCGCATCCTGATCGAAGGCGCGTTCCCGCGCGACTTCAATATCCGTTGTTTTGAGGGAAACGGTCTTGTAGCGGTCTGCCTTCGGAATCTTCATCCGGCAGTACCACATGCGGTGCTCCACGTCGCCACGCCGGAAGATCACTAGTCCCGGCTTGAGTTCCGCTTTGTCGGTGACGAATGCCATGTTCGCCTCTATGGATTCAGACGCGTTCCGTGCAGATTCTGTGCAGACTTTTCTTGCAAGTCGTTGAATCCTCGTAGATGTGCAGGACTCGTACAGATATTATAGCAATACTATCTTGTTTATTTACTTTTATTTATGATATATATGTCATCCTGAGCGAAGCGAAGGACCTGCTGTTTTCTCCATCCGCCACAGTTTCCAACGTGAGAACCGCTCCGGCCCAAAAACTCTACAACAAAGAACTAACCCGCGACCTAGCCAACAAAGAAGTAAACCTCTACGACT
>DATDLS010000430.1:0-2080 GCA_036519195.1 Occallatibacter sp.
CCTCGGTCGTTTCGAGCGACGGCACTTGCTCGCGGACGATTTCGTGTTTGTGCCCTGTTACCTTTGGTGGGGCTCTATGGCAAGAGACATCTGGATGTAAGACTCGCGGCGACGCCGGGCGTCTTTTGCCCGGCATCCACATCAACTTGGCTCTTGTCACTATGGCCGGTTTTCAGGTGACCCTCTATGGCCGGTTTTGGGTGACCCCCAAGGCCCACCTGAGCTATTACTAAAAATGAGTGGGCAGTCGCAGCGCTCGGACGCAGGTTATAGAAGGGTAATTGTCAGACATAAGTATTTTATTATCAATAGTATACAGTTTGTTGATTTGTTTCTCCTTTTCTTCGTTTTTTGTTAGGTATCGGCGGCGAACGATTCTCAACAACCCGGATGCGGCTGGCAGGAAAGATCTGCTGCTTTTGCGGGCGCTATCTTGATCGAACGCTATCGAGTATTGGTTTTCGCTCTACGACGACGACGCCAACTGGCTCACCGCGACCGGAGAAGCTGGTGTAGTCTCGCTTGAAATCGACCTGAGGCTGGCAAGGCATTGGCTCGCCCATCTTGCCAGCGACGATCATTCCTGGCAGCGTAGCCTCCACTTCGCTGCGTGCGGAAAGTGGCACGTCCTCTTCGAGGACACAGCAGGGTTTCCGTCACTCAGGGGCTATCCCGGACTGAGCCTGCACTCGGGCGACTCCATCCTGGTCCCACCGTCGCGCACGCCCTCAGGCATCGAGCTTGTTTATGCCGACCCGCACGCGCCTCTACTCTCTGCGGACTGAATTCGTAAGGCCGCGCTTCTTCGCTGAGCCGCATTCTCTCCCAACCAACTCTCTCCGCGACATCCTGACCATTCTTTGATGCTGGTCGCGTCGCGCCCCCTTTGTGCCGGAATCGGCGCAATATCCCAGAAACGAAAGGAAGAAATGAACGAACAAATTGTATGACAATCCACTCTCGATGATCGGTATGAAGTCCAGGTCGTTCGCGTTGCCCCGTACCAGGGCAAGCTCTTGATCCGCGAGGCTGGCGAGGAGATTTATAGTCAGCGAGTCGGACTCTGTTCGACTCCCTGGTCGGTCCGGTGGCGGCCGATCTTGACGTCTGGGAGGAGATGGCAATTGACGCCATCAACAACAGGAGTTGCTAACAATACCTATGCCCGCAGGCGCACGCCTGCGGGCACAGGCCAGGAGAACTCATGCAATCTATGGACCTATTCAAGAAGTGCTTCAAAGAACTTGTTTTGAGTGTGTGAAGACAAAGGTTGGGTTCGATCGATAGACTTGTAGAGGACTTGATAGGCGGTGTATGTTGAAGCGGAATGTGATTTTGATGGCGACGATTTTTGTGACAGCAGGCGCTTGCATGGCGCAGGCTCCTGCTATGAATATGGCTCCTCCAGCCGGTCCGTCCGGCCCTGCGGCGGAGGTGCAGACATCGTATAACCGGCTGAAGCCGAACATCCTGAAGGCGGCTGAGGAGATGCCGGAGGCGGACTTCCAGTACAAGCCTACGGCGGATATCCGGACGTATGCGCGGATCGTGAACCATATTACGGAGGCGCAGTTTCATACATGCACGGCGCTGAATGGGACGACGTTCGATCCGAAGTCGGTGCCGGGCGATACCGTGGATAAGGTGACGATTCTTGCGGGGTTGCAGGCTTCGTTCGATGCGTGCGATAAGGCGTATGGAGCGCTGACGGATACGACGATTGCCGAGATCCTGAGCTTGGGCCGGGCGAAGCGGTCGCGGATTGGATTGGCTTGGGGGAATGTCTCGCATGATAACGAGCAGTATGCGGAGCTGTCGACGTATCTGCGGTTGAAGGGGCTGGTGCCGCCTACGGCTGAGAAGTAGACGATTTGTTAGCGGAAGGTCGGTATAGCGGCTTCTGGCCGGTCGGATACTTATGGGCTGGCATCAAGACCATACGGGCATTGAGACTCGTTACCAGGCTTAATGGGTCGGTTCATCTCCTCGACCTTGCTCGTTGTGGGCATCGCGATAGCAAACTTGGAAGCGTTGGCGTGAAGGTCGGACAAACTCTCTAGTGCGTGGCCGTATGTAAGCT
>DATDLS010000431.1:0-3620 GCA_036519195.1 Occallatibacter sp.
GTAAACAGTGGTTGACCCTGCCTCCACCTAACTCGTCGCCGGATCGTTATCTCCGGCATCCGAGCCTGATCTGCACACCGCCCCACTATCTATCCTGTTGTAAATTCGCGTGATAGTCGCAAATCTAAAAGAGCCGCACCCCACCGTAACTAAAGCCGCGCATCATTTGAAAGCCTCGTCGACCTTAGCAGGATCGCAGTCCAGCATCCGACTCACTGCAGTTCGAAGCATCTCCGTATCGAACTCACCAGTCATTTTCTAAATTTTACAGTTTAGAGAAATAGCGCCTGAGTTTCCGCTAGAAATGCAGATACTTTACGTTATCCTTTACAGATACGATCATGATGCTACAGATACGGTCATGATGCGTCCTTCAATATTGTGAGTCTTCAATAAATACGCGCGATGTTCTCACTCACTCGCCAAATCAATCTCTCAGGAATATATAACCGTTTTAACACATACCTGCGACCTATTTTGTAAAGTTTACCCGTATAGCCCTGATTTATCAGGGCTATATGATTTTCTCCCAACGCTGTATCAACCATCCAATGGTTCGGCCGCAAGGCCGAGAAGGGAGCGAATGGGCGCGCCGAATGAGGATTGTCGCCATTTCTTGATCTCTGAACGAAGCATCCGCATGTCCACTCTCAGCCACTCCGCGCAGAATGGAATCAAAATAGTTCGCCGGCAAGTCGTCCGGCATCCGCTCGGCTAGGGCGGCAAATCTTTTTGGACACTCGGTAGTTCGCTGCTCAAGCGACCGGGCGAATTCAAGTTCTCCTCCCTCCAGAGAATCGCTGTAGCGGAACTCTTTACCCCGGTACTTCAGCATCGCTCCCAGCCACTGATCGTCATTCATCTTGGATTGCGCGTCCTCCGGGATAGGTGGCCTGACCCAGCCCGATTGTGATCCTATCGATTCGGGCGGCTTTTCGTTGGCCCCGGGGGAATTTTCTTCCGAGTTCCGCCGATCTCTTGAGTGCAGCCTTGCTGAACCGAGACTGATCCAAAGCACGCAACAGCCGCATCTGCCTCCATCCGCGCAACTGCGGATGATTCGATTCCCAGCGGTCCCTTAACGCCAGGATCACTCCCTCCAAAGCGGCGAATTTTTCCTCGGAGCACTTCGGTGAAGAAACTCGAACTGCCCGCAGCGAAATATAGTCCTGCGCAGAGCCACCGCCTCCCCAGACCGAAGCTAGTGGCGGATATGGCCACGATCGCAGCCGTTTGGCGAAAGTTGTCCTCATCCGATTCCTGACTTCCCGAATGAGCGCCACTATTCCGTAGAGTCCGAATGTACTGCAGAAGAGCCTTGGTTTGCTTCGATACCAACGGTACTCCGCGCACCTTCCAGCGGACCCTCGTCATCGTCTCGATTAGATCGTGAAGATCCGCCTCGCTCGCCGCTTCTGTTTTCTTCTCGGTGCTGAACTGTTTGACGGCGTCTGTTTGATGCCGGGCGGCAGCATTGGCGGCGAGGTTGGCAAGGAAACAGCTGAGGTTTTAATAGATCGAAGGCAGATACCGTTCACGGTCCAGCAGGGGAATCTTGCCGCGCAGAGCGAGCAGCCGCCGGATACGGTGACTGACTTTTCGATACGTCCTCGGTAATAATCCGCCAAAGCCTGATTGTAGAAGGCGCCGGTGTCCACCTTGTGGTTGGTAGGAAGCCGCACAATACTTGCAAATCTCATATAGGATGTTATATATTCTGATTCGATGATGAAGGATCGCAGCGAACATCAGCCAGCGAAGATCGAGTGGAAGGGCGATTCAAAGGAGGTTCTGAGCGCATTCCCTCATGATGTGAAGGCAACGCTG
Source organism: Occallatibacter sp. (assembly GCA_036519195.1). Taxonomy (GTDB): domain Bacteria; phylum Acidobacteriota; class Terriglobia; order Terriglobales; family Acidobacteriaceae; genus Telmatobacter. Next base: position 1,828 of record DATDLS010000431.1, read on the forward strand.
GGATTCTCGTTGCGGCAGATTCAGAATGGGAACAACCCTCGCTGCTCACACCGCCCCATGACCTCAGTCGCGAAGGGCGTTTGGGAACTGAAAGACGGTGACGAACGGACATGGTATCGGCTGATGTACCTCACACGGATCGGCGACACCATTCACGTTCTGCACTGCTTTGAGAAGGACAGCAGGAAAACAGACAGGCGCGATCTGGAGGTGGCGAGGGCCAGGCTGAAGGAAATCCGGCAAACACTGCAGGATACGATATAGAGCACATCGACCAACAGGGAGTGGTCAGAATGAGCAAATCAAATCATGTCACCACGGGCGACGTTCTGGATGACCTGGGATTCTCCAGGTCGGAAGCATCGGCGCTGAAGATCAAAGCCTCCATTGTGGAGGCGATCCTGGCGGAAATCGACCGGCGTGGCTTTACTCAACGGCAGCTTGTGGACTTGCTGGATGAGTATCAGCCGAACGTCAGCAACCTTCTGCATGGCAGGATCAGTAAAGTCAGCATCGAGAAGCTGCTGAGTTATGCGGACCGGCTCAAGATGCGAAGCAGCGTCGAGTTGCGACCACCTGCCAATGCAGGCCGAGTCAAATTGGCAAAGCGCGTAGGACCCAAAGACGCCGTGTACGCATGAACCCGGAATTCAATAATCGCTCCGTCCTAGCTCCAGCCAGGATTGTTTTGGCCAGCCCGCGTCAAGGCTGCCTTGGGCCCCGGTTACCCCGGCGCTGCGCGGCCCTGAGCCGAAGCACTCAGGCCACGCTGGTCATTCCGGGAATGTAGAGAGCAAAGAACAAAGCCAAGACGACTCGGCATCGGCAGGACCTCCGTTGGCCGCCTCCTGGAGAACTCATGACCGCTCAATACAATTGGCCGTCTACACTCCTATGCAGAGAATATGTGTGCTTCAGAGGCGAAGCGAGAACGGTCCGGGACGGCCACTACACGGGGTTTATCACTACTGAGACGTGGGTGGATCCACGTAGAGTCCATCAGCAGCGAGATAATATACGTCGTGTGACTGGTGTCCGGGGAAAACGGGCTATCAGTTGCGTAAGCTATGTCAAATACAGCCTTTACTGACAGTTTTTTCTTGCCGCGATTTGAGACGCGGGGCCGATAAAGCCAGCCAAGTTGGGGAATGAACGAAGGCAAAAGCATCTTCTCCTAACTGAAGTTGCTCCCGGACGATTTCGTATGTGTGCCCTGTTTTCTTTCGTGAGGCTCTATGGCAGGAGGCATCTGGATCACGAGTTGTGACGTCGACAGGCGTTTTTCGCCCGGCATCCAAATCGCCTTTCGCCTTGGCTCTTGCCATAATGGCCGGTCTTGGATGCCCCCAAGGTTTTTGGCGTTTCGAAGATTTAACCGGCCAAAGTCTTCCCATTTTGATGTGAGTGAAAATTTGCACGTTGCGAGGCCGATCAGGCTAAATCTTCCCCAGCCCGATACTCCGCGATAGTACGAGAATGCCAGTTCTCATTTGCGCCTCTACAACGCCCACGATGGATTCCAGGTATCAGAGGCCGCCTCGAGGCTAACTCGTGCCGCTACGCGGCCCTCAAGTCTCCGCAGCCGCCGATCCACACTCAAACAAGAAGTAGAATCACTCTGTTTTAGTGGATGACGTGCTGATCGTGTCCTTCAAGGAGCAATGACGATGAGATGTCCGATATGTGCAGAGGCGGAATTGGTACAGGACACGCGCGACCTACCCTACGCCTACAAGGGCGAGAGCACGGTGATTCCTGCACTGACGGGAGAGTTCTGTCTGGCTTGTGGAGAG
>DATDLS010000432.1:0-22289 GCA_036519195.1 Occallatibacter sp.
ATATGAAGCATCTCCTCCTCGATGGTCACCATTCCATGTGCTTCGGCGAAAGCCTTGCCGGACTTCTGCAGCATGGTGTACCAGCCTGTCAGATCGCGTCCATTCAGTAGCGAAACCCACCCATCTGCGCCCGGAGCGGGAAGCGGAGAGTTTGTCGTCTGAGCATAATCACGGTAAGGAAAAAGAGCGGGTGCCAGGGCAACTGATGAGCCGGCCCTTAGAAAGTCACGACGATTCATGCATGTCTCCAGGTTTTGATTTTGCTTCCCGTTCGGCCTCAAGCGAAAGCCGGGTAGACTCACCGACTCAATTAAAAGCGTCGGTGGTATACAAACTCAATAAAGAGAAATGAGTAGAGATTACCTACTTCTCTTTGCGATGCTCGATTCCGTTTGAGCCGCGCGCTGGTGGGCGCTCCTTTGTCGCTTCACGGTGCCGCTGCAAGGCTGCCAGAAGGTGCGCATGCATGGCGTCGCGAGCGGCTTCAGGGTCGCGATGTTTAACCGCGTCGAACACGGCGAGGTGTTCCTTGAATGAGAGAGGGACCGCATTTGGCAAAAGCAGGACTTTGCTAAGCCCTCGCGCCAATTGGCTGCGGATCATTGAAACAAGATCGATGAGCAAGGTATTGCCGGAGGCCTTGGCCAGAGTGACGTGAAAATCGAGATCGAGAACGGCGAATAGCTTTCTGTCCTGGACGGCGGCCTTCATTTTTGCGAGAAGCTCTTCGAGATTGTCAATATCTGCCGAAGTTGCTCGGGTGGCGGCGTTGGCTGCAGCTACGCCCTCCAGGCCGATGCGCACTTCGAGGAGGTTCTCGATGTCGTGTTTTTCGGTGATCAGACGCCACTCGACGATCTTGCCCAGGAATTTCCCACCATCAGCCGCTACGGAGGTGCCCTCGCCGACTCGTGCGTTCAGAACGCCGACAATCGAGAGGCAGCGCAACGCTTCGCGAAGCGAAGAACGTCCCGCTCCGAAATTTTTGCAAAGCTCGCGCTCAGAGGGAAGACGCTGCCCCGGCTTGAGATCGCCGTTGGCAATCAAGTCCATAATCTGCTGCGCAATCTCTTCGCTAATGGAAATCTTGGTGACACGGCGAATCTTCGACTGAACGCTTTTCGTGGGAAATTTCATCGCTTTCAAACTTGTGCGTGGCATTTTCTGGCCGACCCTCCATTCAATTCGCGCTGTGTCCGCTCGCTCCTCGCGACAACATGATTTTCAAGTATGTTGTTCTGATGGTCGGACAACCAACCCAGTATAACCTCAAATGACGGAAATGGACCGCAGAAGTGTGGTGGTCCTCGCCGATCAGCTACGAAACCGGTAGGTACCTTCGCCGTGTGTCTCATCGGAAGCCTTGAATCTATAAGCGTACGTACACGACGATCATAGCCAGCACTCCGACGAAACAGACGAGCAGGAGGCTGTGCCTCAAGGTGAATCGAAATAGTCTTGCCTGGTCGGGTGCCGAGATTCCAGTGGCGGCAGCGGCTACGGCGATGGTCTGCAGGCTGATCATTTTTCCCATCACTCCGCCTATCGAATTGACTGCGGCGATGGTGACCGGGTTCAGCCCGAGTCTCGCAGCTGTGACGGTCTGAAGGCTGCCAAAGAGGGCGTTAGAAGAGGTGTCCGATCCGGTGAGGAAGACGCCGAGCCAGCCGAGCAGCGCGCTGAAGAAAGGGAACAAAGCGCCGGTGGTCGCGAAGGCTAGACCCAGCGTTGCAGTTGCGCCGCTGTAGTTCATCAGAAAGGCCATGGCGAGCACTGATGTAACGGTGATTGTGGGCAGCAAAAGCTGGTGCGCCACCGCCAGGAGTAAGCGCGCGAATTCGACGGGGCGAAGCCCGAAGCAAAGAGCTGTGAGCAGCGTGGCCGCCATGCAGGAGGTGCCGGAGGCCGCGCACCAGTTGAAGTTAAAAACCGCGTGGTAGGGAGCCGGACGGGAAACGATGGGTGGCATGCGGAGAATTACATCATGCAGGAGCGGCCATTTGAACGATATGGTCCTCGACTCAAGTGCGGTGTGCATGGGCGTCCATCCCCATAACAGAACGCAGATAACCAGGAAAACGTAGGGTAGCCAAGCGTTGACGAGTTGTGCAGACGTATATTTCGAGGTCGGGTCCGCTTTGGGGACGGCCTGATCGGTTGCGTGGGGTGCCAGGTCTTGCCCATCGTCACTTGGGGAGAATTCCGAAGCGGGCAACGGCCGGCGCATTCGAATAATGGCGATGAGTGCCGCAATGGCGGCGAGCGAAGCGAGAATATCCGTGAGCTGCGCGCCCAGCAAATTGGAAACGACGAGCTGTACGAAGGCAAAAACTGATCCCGCTGCGATCGCTGGGAGCCACGCTCCTTTCAGGCCGCGCAATCCCCAGCGGGATGCGATCAGATATGCAGGAATGATCAGTGCGACTGGCGTGCACAGCAGGCCTGCAGACGCGCTTAACTTGTCGACGGGAAGGCCGGTGGTGAGTGCAAGCGTGATGATTGGGATGCCGATGGAGCCGAATGCCACGGGCGCGGTGTTGGCGAGCAGGCAGAGCGCGGAAGCATCAAAGGCGGAAAAGCCGAGGCCGGTCAGCATGGTTGAGGCAATTGCGACGGGGGTTCCGAATCCTGCAGCGCCCTCAATGAACGCGCCGAACGCAAAGGCGATCAAGAGAGTCTGAAGGCGAGGGTCGACGGTGAGCTTGCCGATGGAGTCTTTGATGATTTCGAACTTGCCCGTTTCTCGCGTGACGCGGAACAGCGCGATAGCCCAGAAGACAATCCAAGAAATGGGGAAGAGACCGAACGCCGCGCCTTCGCCTGCGGCACTGACCGCAGCTTTCACCGGCATGTGATAGCCGCCGAGGGCAACGACAAATGTGGCGGCGAGTCCAGAAATACCGGCGATCCATGCGGGTTTGCGCAGGACGCCGAGGAGGAGCAGAACGACCAAGATCGGGATGGCCGCGAGCAATGCGGAGACCATCAGTCCGTTTCCGAAGAGTGAATATGTCTGAGGCCACGTCACAAAGTGTCCGTCCTGTCAAGTCGATGAAAGTCCCGTGTTGCACGATGACTCTTCGAGTCATGAGTCAGTGAGAAGAATGCGAAGGTCGCGCAGATTGTTGCCGGTTGGCCCGGTGACAATGGTTGCGCCAACTCCTTCGAGAAAGGTAGAAGAATGAAACTCGCGAAGAGCTTTTTCCGCCGAGGCGCGCAGATCGACGGCGTTTGCAAAGCCTCCCGCACCGTTCGTCAGAGTGTGCGAGTCGACGACTGCACCTGCCGCGTCGCTATGCCCATCGATCCCATCGGAGCCTGCGGACAAGATCGAAATTGGCGCGTCGGAATCCTTAAGGAGGGTAGCCGCGTACAGCGCGAAGTGCTGATTGCGGCCGCCGTTTCCGGAGAAGATGGCGATGCCGTGGTTCTCAGACTCGTTGGGGCGGACGATGATTTCGCCTGCTGAGATCACGCAAACGCGATGGTGAGAGCGGCGCAGTTCCCGGATGCGCTGGAGCAGGTACTCAGCGGCTTCGCGGTAGTTCCAGTCGTCGCAGTTGTTATCGACCACCGTGACGAAGCCGAGGCTTTCGGCTTTAACACGTGCAGATTCTGCCAAATCCTCGGCGCTGAGCATAGTCCATGTGAGCGCGGTCAATTCCCCAGGCTTCGCTGTCTCCGGCATGTTGTCGGAGGTGAAGAAGTGGCGAATCGATGAGGGGAACTGATCGAGCAAGCCGTAGCGCGTAAGGATTTGGCGGCACTCGGTGAGGGTTGAGGTGTCGGGAAGAGTTGGCCCTGATGCGATGGTGCCGGGATTGCCCGGAGGCACGTCGGAGAGCAAGATGGTGAGGCATGTCGCGGGTTGTGCTGCAAGCGCGGAGCGTCCGCCCTTCACGGCAGAAAAGTGCTTGCGGACGCAGTTGATCTCCATGATGGAGGCGCCGCTATGCACGAGAGCGCGATGAAATGCGACGGTTTCGTCGAGCGTAATGCTGGGGTCGAGCGGCAGCTCCATCATCGCGGAAGCTCCGCCGCTGATGAGAAATACGGCGAGCGTGTTGGCCGCGGACGCATCGGGTGGCAGATTCTTCAACATCGACAGCGAAGCGCGTGCTCCGGCGAAAGAGGCTTCATTGGGAAACGGATGACCGCCTGGAAAAAACTCGAATCCTGGCGGTAACTCAGCCGCGTCGGGCGCGATCAAAACGCCGGCTGTGTCGCATTGAGGGATTTCGGGCAGATGCGCCAGCAACGCATCCAACATGGATTTGGCGGCTTTGCCGGCGGCGATGACGCGAATGTGCCGAATGGTGGAGAAATCGATGAGATGGTCGCCAAAGAGCAGGCGCGTGGAGGAATCGGAGCCCGGCGCCACTTTCACCTTCTGCGTGAAGGCGCGTTCGATGCTACAATCCGCCAGCGTCTGATCGAATATGCTGCGAGCCAACGCACGCAGGCCGATTTCTCTCACAACGCTCCTTTCTAGACGCAACCCAGACTTATCGTCTCTGTTGCAGCTAAACGGCACTTCCAAATCCAGCATAGCCGCTCTTTGGATCGCGCCCGGCTCGCGGCGAACACCTGCGGAATAAAAATCACGCGAAGGACCTCATACGAATCGGGATAGAACGGAATATGGCGGGAAAAGCCGTTTTGTAGAACATTCAAAATGAGTGCATATCGCGGCGGGGGCAAAAACGATAGTTGCACCTTCGACGCTACGCGCACGCTAGAGGCTCCCCCGAAAACTCCGCAATCGCATATTAAGCATATGGTCGGACCATCGTCAAGCTTTGAAATTTCGATGCGGATTTGGGGAGGTTTCCGCCGTAGTCTAACTGAAGCGATTTACTCAAGCCTGGAATAGGCATTGAGGGTCAAAAAATCCTCGAGCTGCGCGGCGCACGTCATCTTTTCAAAGAGGGTCGCAGCCTCGTCAAACCGTGTCTGGCTGTAGGCAGGTTCGCCGGTCTCGGTGCGAATGGAGCCGGTAATGTCCTCGATCGTCTCCTGAATCAACGCGGCCGTAATCTTTCTGCCGTCGGCGCATTCAGAGCCAAAATGACGCCATTGCCAGACCTGGGTCCGCGAGATTTCCGCAGTTGCGGCATCTTCCATCAGGTTGTAAATCGGCACGCATCCCGAGTCTCGAAGCCAGGACTCGAGATAGCGGATGCCTACGTCGATGTTGAGGCGAAGGCCGTCGAAAGTAATCTCGCCGCATGGAACCTCGAGCAGATCCGTTGCGCTGACACGCACGTCGTCCCGTTTCCGGGCAATCTGGTTCGATGTCATCATATGCTCATCGAAAATTTCCTTGACTACGGGAACCAGACCAGGATGCGCCACCCAAGTGCCGTCGTGGCCGGCGCGCACTTGGCGCAGCTTGTCGTTGCGCACCTTTTCAAATGCGCGCGCGTTTGCATCGGGATCGGACTTAATGGGGATTTGCGCGGCCATGCCACCCATGGCGTGGATGCCGCGGCGATGGCAGGTGCGGATGAGAAGGTCGACGTAGGACTTCAGAAAATGCTGCTCCATCGTCACCGCGGAGCGATCAGGAAGGATGAATTTCTTCGTATTGCGAAAGGTCTTGATAAAGCTGAAGATGTGATCCCAACGCCCGCAGTTGAGGCCGGACGAATATTCGCGGAGTTCGTAGAGGATTTCATCCATTTCGAATGCAGCGAGGATTGTTTCGATCAGTACAGTGGCGCGGATGGAACCGCGCGGCACGCCAATGTGCTCCTCAGCGAAGATGAACACGTTGTTCCAGAGGCGGGCCTCAAGGTGACTCTGCATCTTGGGCAAATAGAAGTAGGGTCCGCTCCCCTTGGATAGCAGCGCTTCTGCGTTGTGAAAAAAGAAGAGACCAAAGTCGAAAAAATGCTCCCGCGATGGGCTCACCGTCGACGAAGAAATGCTTCTCGTTCAAGTGCCAGCCGCGTGGCCGAACCATAAGCGCGGCGACCCTTTCTGCAAGCTTGTACTGTTTGCCCTCGGGGCTGGCCAATTCAATGGCGCCGCGAATTGCGTCCTTGAGAGTCGCCTGTCCGGAGAGAGTCGCCTGTCCGGACAGGTTGTTGAGCCAGGTGGGAGAGTTCGAGTCCTCGAAGTTGGCCATAAAGCAGTTTGCGCCGGAGTTCAGTGCATTAATTACCATTTTGCGATCGACGGGCCCCGTAATTTCCACACGGCGATCCTGCAAATCCTTGGGAATGGGCGCGACTCTCCAATCGGCTTCGCGAACTGAGGAGGTCTCGCTGAGAAATGCGGGTAGAGCGCACGCGTCGATGTCGCGCTGGCGCTGAACGCGCCGATTCAGAAGTTCGCGGTTGCGTGGATTCAAATCGTCTGTGCAGCACAACCAGGAAATCGATCGCCTCCGCCGAAAATATTCCATGGAACTCATCCAACACCGGTGCGGTCATGGCGGGTGAAGTATCTTGCCTGGCTCGACTCGTCATCTGCACTTCTCCTTTTGCCTGCGCAGCGCGCTAAATGAACGCGCGAAATGACATCATACGGCGAGTTTTTTTTGATTGCGTGCAGATTGCGCGTCGACAAACGGGCCAAAGTAAATGGCGCGGCATTAGGGCAGGCATAAGATCGCACGCCTGCGACTGGCGCGCAGTCGCGAAACAATATGCATATTTTTCAATAAGAACGGTGCGATCGGCAGTGTCCGGATGCGGACAGACCTGGAAGCAGAAATTCGAGTAACTCGAAGTGCAAAAAAATAATTCAAAAAATCCCCTTGACACCGATGGTCGGACCAACCTACCATCCGGCCTATTGAAATTCGCCCTTGGATTTCGATGATTTGGCAGCTGAGGTCCAGACGGCGAAAAGACATCCTTCGAAGCGTGTTTTTGAGTTGGAGTAACTCGAAGGCGCGATCGCGCAGCTGATGTGCCTGCGTTATGGGGAAGGCTGTGCCAAGCAATGGTGTTGAAGGAACTCTAACGGGCCACTGAATCGACGAGCGAATGGGGCTGCTGTGAAGGCCCGGAACAGAAAGATTGAGGAGGCACCTCACATGAGGCGAACAATAGTATCGACGGCACTGGCCGTTCTGATCGTTATCGGTTTTTGCTTTAGAGCGCAGGCTCAGACGACCAATGCGACACTTTCGGGCGTGGTGCAGGACGCACAGAACGCAGTGATTCCCAATGCGGCGATCATCGTGACCCAGGTGGCTACTGGTCAAAATCACACCACACAGAGTGGACCCGATGGGCACTACATCATTCCGAATCTTCCCATTGGCGAGTACAGGATTACGGCGACATCGACGGGGTTTAAGACGTTGGTAATCCCATCGATTACGCTGCAGGTGAATCAGCTGGCGGATGTGAATCTCACGCTCGAGATTGGTGCCAGAACCGAGCAAATAACGGTGAACGAAGCGGCGCCATTGCTGAGCACGGAAGATTCCTCAGTAGGCCAGGTGGTGCAGCAGCAGTCGATCGAGAGCACCCCGCTCAACGGACGCGAGTTCTGGCAACTGGTGGCACTGGTTCCAGGTGCGAGCTATACGCCGGGCGGTGAAGGAACGACGACCGGCGGCAGCTCCCTGCGCGCCTCGGTGGTGAATGTGCAGATCAATGGCACCGGGTTCATCTGGAACGGATGGCTGATGGACGGTGCGGACATTACCGAATACGAGCAGGGCGGCACGAACATTCAGCCGAACGTGGATGCGCTTTCGGAATTTAAAGTCTTTTCGGCGAACATGCCGGCCGAGTACGGACATTCTCCCGACGTGGTCAGCGTAACAATGAAGAGCGGCACCAACAGCATTCACGGAACGGTTTACGAGTTCCTCCGCAACGACATTATCGATGCCCACAACTACTTTGCAACCACGTCGAAAAATGCTCTCAAGCGCAATCAATTTGGCGGGACGGTTGGGGGTCCGATCAAGAAGGACAAGGTTTTCTACTTCCTCGATCTAGAAGACTCTCGGCAGTCGGAAGGCATCACCTTTGCGGATATCGTTCCGACCGATGCCGAACGAACGGGCAACTACAGCGGCAGCGGTAGAACGATCAAGAATCCATTTACAGGAGCGCCCTTCGCGGGCGATATCATTCCGCAAAATATGATCTCGCCGCAGGCTCAGTTTTTCCTGCCTTTTATGCCGACGCAAAGTCAGGCAACCTTCAACGCGGCTCAGGGCCTGGACGTTATCAAGAGCGATCTTAAAATCGATGCGGCTTTGACGGGCAAAGACCACCTTCTTGCGCGGTATTCGATCGCCAACAATCAAGAGACGGATCCAAACCAATTCCCAGCACTGAAAACTCAGTCGCTCGAAAGCAGGGCGCAAAATCTGGCTTTCAGCGAAACGCATACTTTCGGGACCCGGTGGTTGAATGAGCTCAGAGCAGGCTACTATCGCGACTACTTTCTATTCAGCCAGATACTGCCCGGAACGAATTACACCGCAAATGCCGGCATTACCGGATTTCAAGAGACGGAAAAGAGCCCAAGTTTCCCTTACATCTCGCTTTCCGGCTACTCGGCATTCAACGGCTCGGGTAATGGCGATTTTCCGAAATCGAACCGGATTCGAACGTGGCAATATGCCGACACTGTGAGCTACACGAACGGCAAGCACGACATTCGCATGGGCGGGCAGATGTGGGTGCAGCGCCACAGCTTCTTTAACGGCCAGTTTCAGGAGGGGGAATTCGCATTCACCACCCAGTTTACCGGGGATGCATTTGCTGATTTCCTGTTAGGGCTTCCGGCCACTGTGGGCCGATCCTATCCGCTGACTCTCTACGGCAACCAGGCGATTCAGTGGGCCGCATTTCTGCAGGACAACTACAAAATCAGCAGCAGGCTTACCTTGAACCTGGGCATTCGCTGGGAGTTCGATCCGTTCTTCCGCGGCATCGATTCGCAGACCTCGGCCTTTGAACCGTCGACGCCCAACGGATTCAACGCAGCCGCAAACGGCGATCTTATTATTCCGACCAACGCTGCCGGACAGTTGCTGGATCCGAATGCTCAGCCTGAGACCTCGCAGCTGATTCCGCTGTTCAGCGACCGATTCCAGGGAACGGGTCCCTTGCATCTTCCTCAGTCCATTCGCAAGACCGGACCAGGATTGTATGTCCCGCGCGTCGGGTTTGCCTTCCGGCCCACCTCCAGCGATTCCACGGTGGTTCGCGGAGCGTTCGGATTATTCCCCATCTTCCTGGATACGAATATGTCGCTGCAGTGGGCGCACGTTCCTCCGATTCTGATTCAGCAGAGCATCAACAACCCCGTGGCGAGCCCCGTGTTTGTGAATTCGGCGGCCACGGGCGAGTTCAACTGGGCCAATCCATTCCAGTTTGTCGGTGCCTCGCTTGTGGCACCCAATCCGAGTCCCGGTAATCCTTGCACAGGTTCAAGCTGGCCCGGCGGAGTGGGTCCAGCGCTGCTGAGCTGCCAGCAACCGGCGATCTCGTCGGCACCGCCCCAGATGGACCACACCATCATGTATCAGTACAGCCTTGCGGTGCAGAGGCAACTGCTCAAGGACATGTCGCTGACGGTGGCCTATGCGGGAAACAAGACCGAACACAACCAGCTGATCAGCATTCCAGAGAACGTGCCTTTGCCGGGACCCGGAAATGTGCAGAGCCGCCGTCCGTTCCCGCAGTGGGGCACCGCATCGATCAGTACCACCAGCGGAAGTGCGAACTATAATGCATTGCAGGCGACTCTCGAGAAACGGCTCGGCGCCGGTGTCTATGCGCTGGTTTCGTATTCGTGGAGTAAGTGCCTGGACAATGGGTCGGTGGAAACAGGGCCACCGACGCTGATCCTTCTGGGTCAGAACTACGGCCTGTGCAGCTACGACATCACCAACAACCTGACCATCAGCTCGCTCTATCAACTCCCATTTGGAAAAGGCCGCACATTCCTGCACGACAGCAACGGTATTGTGAACGGGCTTGTTGGAGGCTGGGAGCTTGCGGGTGTCTTAACAGATAGAACTGGCCAGCCCTTCACTCCGACGCTCTCGAGCGACGTTGCGAATACAGGCATCTCAGGCGAATGGCCGAATCGCATCGCCAGCGGCAAGCTCTCGCACCCGACGGCAGCGAAGTGGTTCAACCCAGCCGCGTTTGCGATTCCCGCGCAGTATACGTACGGTAACGCGGGGCGCGACATTCTGCGCTCGGATGGATTGGTGGATCTGGACGCAACGCTCAAGAAGATGTTCTCGCTCGGCGACTCGCAAGACCGGCAACTGGAGTTACGCTTCGAGAGCTTCAACCTGGCGAATCACCCGACGTTCGCAGCACCCAACGCGACGATCGGCTCCTCTTCTGCGGGAGAGGTGACGAGCACGCTCAACGCAAATCGCATCTTCCAGGCGGCAGCGAAAATCTACTTCTAAGGATAAGATCATGTCGGAAATGGATCGCCGTAAATTTCTCGCGGGGGCAGGACTTGCGGCCGCCGCATTCGGAACGGGAATGACCGAGAAGCTGCACGGACTGGAAACGAGTCCTGGAGTCAATGCAGGGCAAGCGGCGAATGCCGCGGAGGCTGCGCCGCCACAGAATCCGGTGATCGGCATCCAGATCGACGCGATTTCGTTCCTGGATGAAGGGACCGAAAAAGTACTGGATATCCTGCAGGAAAAGGGGGGAGTGAATGCTCTTTTTATGGGGGCATTCAGCTATGGAACTGGGATTACTGGCAGGCAAATCGACGGCCATCCTTTTCCCGATCATGGCGTGCAGCAATATCAGGATTTTTCCAAAGGTCATGGCGGAGATTACGCGACGCCGCATCTGCAGTACTACAAAGACACAGCGCTGAAGCCGGTGAAGGCGCCGGACTACGGCAACGTGGACTGCCTGGAGCTGGTCTTGCCGGCGGCAAAGAAACGCGGCATGAAAGTGTATGCCTGGAGCGAAGATGTATTCGGCCCTACGGTTCCTGACATCGAGAAATTTCAGGAGCGCGACCTCTATGGGCGCAATGCCCACACGGTCTGCTTCAACAATCCCGACACACACAAATTCTGGCTCGCCCTTCAGGAAGATTTTGTGCGTTCCTACGATATCGATGGAATTATGTGGGGGTCGGAGCGCTACGGGGCGTTTGCCAATATGGTGGAGTCCGTCCATCAGCGCAAAGGAAACGACCCTTCGCGAGTGACGTGCTTCTGCGAATTCTGTCAGGCAAAGGCCAAGTCCAGAGGCGTCGATGTAGCCCGCGCGATGGAGGGATTTCACGCGTTGGAGAAGTGGGTGATCGCCTGCCGCAGTGGCCAAAAGCCCAACGACGGCTGCTACGCGACTTTCTGGCGCATTATCTTCCGCTATCCGGAAGTTCTGGCCTGGGAAACGATGTGGAACGACAGTGTCCACGAAACCTACGAGGCCATTTATAAGCAGAGCAAGTCAATTCGCCCCAGTGTGCAGGTCGGATGGCACGTCTGGCATGCCTTGAGTTTCAGCCCGTTCTTCCGCGCGCAAACCGATCTGCAAAAAATAAGTGACTACTCCGACTACTTGAAGATCACGGTCTATAACAACCTGGGTGGCACGCGCATGGAGACCTACATCACCAGCATCAGCAATACGCTTTATGGCGATATGCCGATCGAAGAGGCGCTGCAGTTCGAATATCGAGTCATGAATCTGCGCGAACGCGGTTATGCTGAGTTGCCCTATACCGGCCTCTCGGCGGACTACGTGTATCGCGAGACGAAACGCGCAGTGGAAGATGTGAAGGGCACGAAGACCGAGATTTGGCCCGGACTCGATGTGGACATTGCCAATGTGGATCTGCAGTTCAGCCGTTCAAGCCCGCCGGTTGTGAATGAGAGTACCAAAGCTTGTTTTCGCGGAGGCGCGAAGGGCTTGGTGATTTCGAGAAAGTATTCGGAGATGAGGCTGCCCAACCTGGCTGCGGTGGGCGATGCGCTGCGGGAACTGAAGATCATCGGATGAGGTGGAATACACGGATGGAACGAAGCCAGCGGCGAGCGGAGCTATGACGACAGACATTCCAGCTCGATCCTTGTCCGGCGTGATCGATATCCACTGCCATTGCGGCCCTGACAGTTTGCCCAGGGCCGTGGATGCGGTCGATCTGGCGCGTCTCGCCCGCGACCGGGACATGCAAGCGATTGTGGTGAAGAATCATTTCGAGCCCACGGCTTCGATGGCTTTTCTTGCGGCGAAGGCTGTGCCGGAAGTGAAGGTGTTTGGCGGCGTCACGCTGAATCTTTCCGTAGGAGGAATGAATCCGCACGCGGTCGAACACATGGCTCGGGTGGCGGGAGGGCTGGGACGCTTTGTGTGGATGGGATCGTTTGATACCGAGGCGCAGGTGCGGTACTCGAAGCAGACACGGCCTTGTGTGCCGGTGCGGCGCAACGGTGAATTTCTGCCGGAAGTCAAACAGGTGCTGGAAGCGATCGCCCGACACGGGTTGGTGTTGGAGACCGGCCACCTTACTTCGCAAGAGGTGCTCTTGCTGATTCGCGAGGCTCAGGTGCATGGAGTCAAGAAGATTGTTGTGACGCACGCAATGATTGCTCCGATCCATATGCAGACCGAACAGATGCAGGAAGCGGCGGCGGCAGGCGCCTGGATTGAGTTTGTCTACAACGGCCTTGTGGGGCCATTCAAGGAATTCGAGTTTGCCGACTATGCACGCGCCATTCGCGCCGTGGGGGCTGAAAAGTGCGTTTTATCGAGCGATTTAGGGCAGCCTGTGAATCCGAGTCACCCGGAGGGCCTGGCCGCATTTTTTGATGGCCTTGAACTAGAAGGTATTTCTCCCGCTGAAATAGATACGATGTCCAAGACTAATCCCGCCCGCATTCTGGGCCTTGACGAAGCCACATTGGAGAATTGATCAAAATGGATCGTAGAGAATTCATGCAGAGTGCTGCGGCAGCGGCCGTCGCAGCCGCGGTTCCCGGAGCGCGCGCGATGGCACAAACAACGAAGTCGGATCCGATGGTAGGGATGCAAGTTGGCGCGGTGTCCTTTCTCGACGAAGGTGTGGAGGAGACGCTGGACGTCTTCCAGAAGGACGGCGCTGTCAATACGCTCTTTGTGGCGACGTTCACGTATGGCCGCGGCATTGCCGGGCGCCAGGTGCCCGGACAGCCGCTGCCTGACCACGGCAAGCAGCAATATGACACGGACACTTTCTATGGCGGCTGTTACACGAAGGTGAATCCGAAATATTTTGCCGATACGGTATTCAAGGATTTTCGAGCGCCCGATCTAGGCAACTACGACGTGCTCGAGTCGGTTCTACCGGAGGCACGGAAGCGCGGGCTGAAGACGATCTGCTGGTTTGAAGATGTGTTCCGCAAGGACTTGCCGCACATCGATCAGCTTCAAGAGAAGGAGCTGTCGGGCGAAAACGCGGTCACGCTATGCTTCAACAATCCTAACTATCGCGCCTGGTTGCTGGGCATGGTCGAGAACTGGGCAAGCACCTACGATATCGATGGAATCATGTGGGGATCGGAGCGGCAGGGAGCCTTCTCGAATATGCTCGATGCGCGCGCCGGTTCGCCGGGATCGCCGTCTCGTGTGACGTGCTTCTGCCAGTACTGCCAGGCCAAGGCCAAGGAGCGCGGCATCAATCCGGAACGCGCGCAAAAGGGATTTATGGAGCTGTCCAAGTTTGTTGAGGCAAGCCGCAAGAGTCAGCGCCCCGCCGATGGCTACTATGTTTCGTTGTGGCGGCTGATGCTCTACTATCCGGAGTTACTTGCCTGGGAGATGTTGTGGACGCAGAGCCTCCGCGAGACTTATGCCGCAATTTACACAAAAATCAAAGAGGTGAAACCTTCACTGCAAGTGGGATGGCACATCTGGCATAACAATTCGTTCAATCCAATTTATCGAGCCGAGCAGGATCTGCCCGCTATTGCGCCCCACTCGGACTTCTTGAAGATTGTGATCTATAACAATTGCGGTGGGGAGCGGCTGGCGGATTACGTTCGCAATGTGGGCGGCACGCTCTACGGGGATATTCCCCAGGACGAGCTACTTCAGTTTCACTATCGCGTGCTGAACTATCAGGAGCGGGGTCTGGCGGAGATTCCGTTCACCGGTCTAACTTCAGATTACGTCTATCGCGAAACCAAGCGGGCGCACGAGGACTTGCAGGGCACAAAAACCCTGCTCTGGCCTGGCATCGACATCGACATTCCGACGGAGCCGAGCCACAGCCGCTGCACGCCCGATGGTGTTCGTGATGCTGTTCTGGCGGCGTTTCGGGGAGGGGCCGACGGTGTGCTTCTCTCGCGCAAATACTCGGAGATGAAACTGGCAAATCTACGAGGCGCGGGGGATGCCGTAAAGCAATTCAAGAGCGCATAAGCCAACAATCGTAGCTGCCGTCTTCGATTGCACCGCGGATGAATCTACAAATGCGGTGCAATTGGAGTGCAGCCGGTTGACGGCGTCTCGAGCAGTTCAAGGATTGATCGCCTGACTAATCCTCGCGGTTCTTCTAGATAACCCGAGACGTATAAACTCAAACTTCGGGGAGAGCTGCAAGATGGCTGAAACGATTGTGACCGCGCCAATACGAGAGTCGTGGGTGCCGTCGTTTATCAGCGGGCTTGCGGGTTGGACGCTTGATGGCTTTGATTTCTTTCTCGTAGTGTTTAGCTTGACTGCAATCGGGCAAACATTTGGTCAGCCTGACAAAACCGTCTCGCTCGCACTGACGGCAACGTTGGCCTTCCGGCCGATTGGCGCATTTCTCTTTGGGTTGTTTGCGGACCGCTACGGGCGCCGTCTGCCGATCGCGCTGAACTTCGCGTTGTTCGCGGCCATCGAGGTGTTCACTGGGCTTACGCATACGTTTACTGGTTTCCTCATTGCGCGCGCCGTATTCGGGATTGTGATGGGCGGGCAATGGGGCGTGGGCGTGACGCTGGCCATGGAGCAGGTGCCGACGAAGCTGCGGGGCACGATGTCGGGTATTCTGCAGGAGGGCTACGCGATCGGCTACTTGCTCGCCGCGGCTGCGTTCTATATGCTTTTCGATAGATTTTCCTGGCGGCGGCTCTTCTTCATCGGGCCAATTCCCGCAATTCTGTTTGCCGGCTTTGTGTTGTTCTCGGTGCGAGAGTCAGCGGTGTGGGAAAGATCCCGCAAGACGAGTTGGGGAGCGCTGGGCCGCAGCCTGACCGTTCATTGGAGGCTTTTCGTCTACTTCATTCTGCTGATGATGGCACTGCACATGAGTTCCCACGGTACGCAAGATATCTATCCAACTTTCCTGCAGCGTGTGTGGCATCTGTCGGCGCGAGATCGCGCCTGGATATCTTCGCTCGCGATGGGTGCGGGTATTTTTGGCGCTTTGGGGGTTGGCTTTGTATCCGACAGAATAGGCCGCCGACCGGCAATGGTCGGCGCACTTGTCGGATGCATCTGCAGCATTCCGCTTTGGGCCTATGGCAGCACGATTCCTCTGCTCGTCGCTGGAGCGATGCTGATGCAGTTTTTTTTGCAAGGAGCGTGGGGTGTTGTTCCGGCACACCTTTCGGAGATGTCGCCTGATTCCATCCGTGGCTCGCTGCCGGGGCTTGGAAACCAATGCGGTGTATTGCTGGCTAGCGGCATCGTGTATGTAGAACTCGCGTTCGCACACGACGGACACTACTCAGCTGCGATGGCCGGAACGACTGTAGTTGTCTTCGTGCTTGCCTGCATCATGGTCTTGCTGGGACGCGAAAAGCGGGGAGCGGCATTCGGAGGCGCACCGGAATGAAGTGGCCGCCGGAAGAACTCATTTACTCCAAACAAAGGTTGATCCTCATGAACAGGCTTTGTACTTGCTTGATTTTTGGTTGTCTCGCTGTCGCTCGCGGCATCGCTCAGTCGCCTGGTGTCGAGACGTTTTCATCGGAGCAGGTTTCTGCACTGGAGAAGTCTCTGCGCGCAGAGGCCGATGCGTCCAATGGGACAGCGACGGGGCCGATCGCGAAATACCCAGGTTTCTATACGATGCTTGTGTTTCGGGACAAAGGCGGCGAAGTGGAGATCCACAATCAGTTCGACGAAATCATGATCGTGGTCGGCGGTAAGGCCACTGTAGTGACCGGCGGAACGGCACAGAATGTGCGGACCCTGAAGCCGGGAGAACTGCGAGGAACCTCCATAGAGGGCGGGATGCCAAATCCGATGGAGAAGGGCAACATGGTGCATATCCCTGTGAATACGCCTCATCAGGTATTTGTGCCGGCCGGCGGCTCGGTGACATATATCGACGTGAAAATCGAACACCCGAAGTCTTAATTCGAACGAAGTTGCTTGTCGGAGCCGCGTAACTCGGCACAAAGTCTGATTCGAGAGTTAAAGGGAGAATCTCATGGAACTTCGGCATCTTAAGCATACCGATCTGCATGTCAGCCGCGTCTGCCTTGGAACGATGACGTTCGGCAAGCCCGTGGCCCAGGATGATGCAACCCGCATGGTGGATATCTGCCTGAACGCCGGAATTAACTGCATCGATACCGCAAATATGTACCAGCTTGGGGTTGCCGAGCAGTTGCTCGGAGAAGCGATGAAAGGGAAGCGGAACAAGATTGTGCTTTCAACCAAGGTCCGCATGAAGATGGGAGATGGATCGGACGAGAGTGGTCTTTCAAAGCGGGCGATCCATCGGGCCATTGAGGACTCACTGCGCAGGCTGCAAACGGACTATGTCGATATCTATTACTTGCATCAGCCCGACTACGATGTGCCAATCGAGGAAACGCTCGAGGCGATGGAAGAACTGGTCAAGCAGGGAAAGGTCAGGCATCCCGGCACGTCGAACTATGCAAGCTGGCAAGTGACGCAGGCACTCGATATCGCACGGGAGCGAAGCTATACGCAGGCATTTATTTCGCAACCGATGTATAACCTGCTGGCCAGGGGCATTGAGCAAGAGTTTCTGCCGATGACGAAAACTTTCGGAGTGAGCACATTTGTCTACAATCCACTTGCTGCGGGTTTGCTGACCGGCAAGCATAAGGAAACGGTGATTCCCCAGGGAGGTAGATTCGACAAGAATCGGATGTATCAGGACCGCTACTGGAATGCGAGGACGTTCGACGCAGTAGATCACCTGAAGGCGATTGCGAACGATGCTGGGCGATCACTGCTCGACCTGGCATTTGCGTGGCTGTTTCATCATACGGCCAGCGACGTTGTCATTCTTGGTGCCTCGTCGGTGCCTCAGCTTACGGAAAACCTGGAAGCGTGCAACGGAGGACCGATTCCGGAGGGCGTGCTGGCCAAGATCGACGAGGTGTGGCAGGAATTTCGCGGCCCGGTGCCGTGTTACAACCGTTGATCTGGAGTTGCAAGCCCAGCGATATGTTGGCTCGATGACCCATTTAGAATTGCTGCCCTTGGACAGAGCAAACGGCTCGAGGAACGCGAATTTTATCTGCCGATGGCGGTACGGGAGCATTGGGTTACGGCGTTCGCACGATTCCTGTGAGGCCGCTGGTCGGCGGATTGCTGGGTATGCGTATCAGAAACACAGTTTTTCTAGCCGCTGCGGTTTGGCTGATATGGTTGGATGCCAGGCGGGTCATCCGGTATCAGAGGCGAGCGTAAGGCGATTCAGAATCATTGAATCACGGGGATGAACGTCAACAAATACGTTACTTCAAGCCATCCACCCATTCCTCGACGTCCTTCAAGACCTCCGCCTCATTCGACTTGAAAACATAGTGGTTCGCATTCGGAAGGCGGATCACTTTTGCGGTCGGCACCATTCGCTCCCACGCTTTTGCTTGGGCCTCGGTGAAGTCTCGGTCATGAGCGGCCGCTGCTGCCTTCTGCTTTTCGTCCATCGGCGGCCCGCCCGTGTCGTGCGGATCGGCGAAGATCGCCAGCACCGGACTCTCGATGTCGGTGTACTTCTGCTCACCGGCCATGATCGCCTCTGCGCTCACTCGGCGGCGATCCTTCTTATCTGGCACGGGTCGATTCGGAATATCAGGCAGCCCTTCCATCTCCTTTTGCCGGGCAACGAGGTCTTTTTCGTATTGCGGTAGATCGGTCTTCAGTATCTCTGCGATAACAGCACGAATCGCACTCGGATCCTGTGCATTCGAGAGCTCAGTCATCTTCTCGCGCAGTGCGATGCCATCCAGCCCGAAGTCTCCGCGCGTGGCGTCATAGAGGGCATACGGATATCCCGCATCGAGGTAGATCAGCCCTGCGACACGTTCGGGAAAGCGGCTCCCAATCGAACTCAACTCTTCTCCGGCAATCGAGTGGCCCACCAGCACCGGCTTCTCAAGCCTCAGCTTGTCGATCACGGCAACTACATCATCACCCAGCCGGTTCGCTGAATAGGCATCTCCGCTCACGGGTGGTGTGTCCGACACGCCATAGCCCCGGCGCGTAATTCCGTAAACGTGATACTTGCGTGTCAGCTTCTCGGCGAAGCCATCAAAGATATGAGCATTGTTCCCGAGTCCTGTTAGCAGGACCATAGGGCGTCCCGTACCGCCCCAGTCGAGTACCTCAAGCTTCACACCAGGTTCGACCGTCACAAACTGGACAGTGTGTTTTGATGAATCGATTGCCCATGCCGTCTCCTTGGTGGCCCGCTCCAATTTCAATAAATTGGAGCCACCCTGCGTCCAAGTTCCATCAATCGAGTTCGAGTCCGTGCTAAGTGTCCCGGCATAGCTGCCATGAATCATCGGCAGAGCGATGTTGACGCTCTTTCCTTCCACCGAAATCGAATCAACCGGCAGTGCATCAGTTGTCTGATCGATGCTGTAGAGCTCGCCCGCCAGCTTTTTGTCCGTGCCTGCCGACACCTTCAGGATAACGCGCAGCTTGGTTTGACCAACCACGAGCGTGCCCTGCCAATCCCCGATCAGCTCTTGCGCTTGAACAAATCCAGCAAGCAACAACAGCATCGATAACCAATGGCATAGATTTCTTATCTTTCGCTTCATCTGCACACCCTGGAAAAATACCCTCAAGAACTTCACTCGAATTCCACTAGCCAGCGGCCTATGCGCGTTCTGAGGAGTAGAACCCCGGGAAGGGAAGTGAAGAGCGATTCGGGTAGGTTCAAGCCTCAAAAGTGAGCGCAGCATTCAAGGCAATCATAACGCCGCTTGAACTCGGCCAGAGGCTGGCCGAGTTCAAGCGGCGGCCTAGCTTCAGTGGCCCATATAAGCCTACTTGCGATTTGCGATTTCGAGGACACTCGGCTACGTCAGCAAACGACGTAATGCTGGATTCGACTGCGCAGGTTTGTCAAGAGCTGCGAGAAATCCTCTCCACTGATCAGGAGGGAGCCTGAAGTCTCTCTGCAGTGCCAACTCGCACTCTGCTGTTGCACAGGCGGCTTCGACAATGAAGTCGGTCATCGATTGACCGCGATGCTGAGCTCCCATGCGCAACTAAGGACTCCTGAGCTTCCGAAACGCGGAAATCTATCCGTTGCGATTTCAATGGCCGCGTCATTGTAGCCATTTTCAACACCCCCTCTGTCTGTACGCACAGTGTACGACAAACCAAGACAATAGAATACTTTACGCTTCCAGCCTTAAATGTTTTCATTTAAGCATCTATGGACGCTCGTTTGTGTGACACGTCAACAACGAGCTGCAAGAAGCCGAAAACCTGTCACATTGCGCGTCACTTCTTCAAAGTTCCACAAACGATGGCATGGGGTGAAAAATCAACATCACGGTTGGATCAATTACACCGGTTTGGCCTTAGAACCCCACTTAGCGATATTCTTGGTCTGGGATTATGGACCTCAGCACAAGATTCGTAACCGCGATGAGCCCCGCGATCGTCGCCTGCGCGCTCTTTTTCGCGCAGTCCTGTTTCGCCGTGGAACCGGCTGTTCTTGATTTGCATTCTATTCTGGGCTCCGCCTACCCGTGCTCCGTGCCACGAGCGATCGAGTTCCTAACGGAAGATGAGCTTGTCGTGCTTGCCGGTCCCAGCCCGGAATGCTTTGCCGCTGTCGATAGCTTCGAAATCGTAGCGATCTCTCTGGATGGCCGAGTCATCGCCCGACGTCCCTGGACCTCGACCGATATGGGGCTTACACTTCCCTCGGGCAGGCTGGTTCTTCCCGAGTTTGGCGGCGTAACCATCGTTGACGAAAACCTCAGGACCATCCAGACGCTCCGGGTCGCCAAGCGAGGAGGGCAGGCCGAGATTGCCGCGACGGATACTGGGATTCTCTCCATCACACTCGACGGCCAATCCCACTCCTACTTCGGCACACCGCTCACGGAAGTTCATCCCCCCATAGAGAACTCACATTCCGGTACGGGCGAAATCGTCTCAACCGGGGACGGCTCTTGGCAACTTACGCGTACTGGAGACTCTCTCATTGAAACACTGCGCGGTGGCCTGCCAAGAACACTTGCGGATCTAAGCTGGGTCATTCCGCCATGTGAAAACCACGATCTGTGTCAGACCGACACTACGGCGCTTCAATTCCAGGTCGTACTTGGCAAGAAGAACAGGATTCTAATTACCTCGCACGGGGTGAAGGTTCCAATCACATCGTCATTCGGCCTGGTTTCCAATTTCCGCGCACAGGCTTTCGATTTGGACACGGGCGCAGAAGTCTATCGTGAAGAAGATTTCTTTCGCCCCCGGGAGCGGATCGCAGTGCTTAGCCCAGACGGCGACCGTCTGGTCACGAGTGATGGCTTATCTGCCATCGTTCATCCACTGGAATGAGACCGATTGTGGCCTTGGTTCCAGCCTGGATCTTCGGGCAGCGGCGGTGGCATAATCTTCCGTCGCGGTGTATGCACAGCACGACCGCACACAGCAATAACTTGACCCAATGGCAGGAATAACGAAGAGGTCACCCATGAAGCAGAACAAGGCGATGTTGTCATATATGAAATTGATAGTGCTGAGCTGTTTGCTCCTCGCATTAATTGCCGCCGGATGGACGCAGCAGGCGCCTATGCCTGTGCTTGGCACGACGAGCCATGGTGGGCCATGTGGGCGTTGCAGACAGATCGATGCGATGGTGTCGGGCGAATTCGCACAATCACCAATGGGCAGCCTGACGGTAGGCGTCGTCTCGGGCGACAAACTGGTGTGGTCGAAGAGCTACGGTAATGCAGAGTCGGAGATAAGCCTGTCTGCAAATCAGGATACCGTCTACCGCATAGGCTCCATTACGAAGATGTTCACCGCCACGATGCTGGAGCAGCTTGTGGAGGCGGGGAAGGTAGAACGCACTGATCCAGTGGAGAAATAGTTTCCAGAAGTCAACAGGGTGCAGAAGAGATATAAAGAGGCGTCTCCCATCACACTGCTGCAACTGGCCACGCATACGTCAGGAATGTCGCGAGAGCCGGATCATACCGCCACCTTAAACGTGGGCGGTTCCGCGCTCCGGACAAGCTGATCGCATCTCTACGCGGTGCATGAATATGCAGAGCAATAGGAGTTCGATCCTCTGTCAGAATCGGGCTCCCAACTTTGCTTGTCCGCATATTCCTTGCTGGTAAATAGCGATGCAATCAACGGATAGTTTGAAACGATTGAATATGTCAAGAGGCTTTTGCTCCGATCTGCCACTTTTGTCGATTGGAATGCAGCGCGCCGCTTGGAAGTTATTCTATTAAAGCATTTGTAATGAATATCTTGTATGGAAACCCAATTGACCACCTGGCTGCGAATGCCAAGACCGGCACATGGCTTTCGCCCGCTTTGGCTCACGGCCAGTCCGGTCACGTGCGTTCGTCGCCGGAACCGAGGTCATTTCGTACTTTTTGTGGAAGGATCGACAAGACATGATCGTTTGGTATCAAATGGATCGTCTTATCGTCTAAGACGGAAACGCTCATCGTTTATTTTGGGCGATCGAGCAACAGAATCCAGTGCAGGAATCGGACGATGAACAAGTGCAGCTAGTTGAGAAGTGGGCTCATCCGCGGTTTTCGTGTGGTCTGTGCAATAGTGGAAGCAACAGGGGAGATCATTGCCCGAGATTTGAAACGTTTGAATAAGGGTCTTCTTGCCGCGGCGATGCTGGGCGCGGGGAGACCACACTGTCGAGAGAGGATTGTTGCGCTGCATTTCAAATGAAGGACTTTCTTTTAGAGATTTGCGTTGAAACCATGGAGGCTGCACTAGCAGCCGAGGCTGGCGGAGCTGATCAAATTGAATTGTGCGCCGAACTGTTGATTGGCGGTCTCACGCCCAGCTTTCCTCTATTGACTGCCACGGTCAGGTCTCTCTCGATTCCCGTGTCTGTCTTGATTCGTCTGCGGG
>DATDLS010000433.1:0-13762 GCA_036519195.1 Occallatibacter sp.
AGGCAGGTTGTCGAGCCTCGTCAGTCTTTGGGAGTGGCGCGGCAAGACCGACACAATGGCACACTCCTTTCAAAACGCCGGCTTCGATATCCGTCATCCGCGAATCGCTAAGTATCTCGAACTCTGTATACGGGTGCAGGACTTGCCGCGCCACCTTGGCCAGCACTCCGGAGGCATGGTCATCTGCCAGGGACAGTTGGATCAAGTAGTGCCATTGGAGCGCGCCTCCATGCCAGGCCGCACTGTCATCCAGTGGGACAAAGAAGATTGCGCCGACTTAGGCATCATCAAGGTGGACCTGCTGGGCCTCGGCATGATGGCCGTCCTGAAGGACTGCCTCGAGTTAATCCCGGAGCACTACGGCGAGACCATCGACCTGGCACAGTTACCCGAAGATCCCGAGGTGTACAGAACGCTGCAACGGGCTGACACCGTAGGGATGTTCCAGGTGGAAAGCCGCGCGCAGATGGCGTCGTTGCCCCGGAATAATCCAGACAAATTCTATGACCTTGTCGTCCAGGTAGCCATCATCCGCCCCGGCCCTATTGTCGGGAAGATGATGCACCCCTATATGAGGAGGCGCCAGAAGAAAGAAGCCGTCACCTATCCCCACCCTTCCTTGGAACCGGTACTGAAGCGGACTCTCGGAGTGCCCCTCTTTCAGGAACAGTTGCTACGCATCGCCATGACCGTTGCCAACTTCTCCGGTGCCGAAGCAGAGGAGCTTCGCCGCGCAGTCGGCATGAGGCGTTCGTGGGAGCGGATGAAGAACCTTGAGGGCAAGCTCCGGGGGGGAATGACGGCAAACGGCATCGCACCGAGCATTCAGGAGAACATCATCGACAACATCAGCTCGTTCGCCTTGTATGGTTTCCCTGAATCTCATGCTGCGAGCTTTGCGTTGATTGCTTATGCATCGGCCTACTTCAAGGTCAGGTATCTGGCAGCCTTTACCGCCGCGATCCTGAACAACCAACCTATGGGCTTCTATGCCCCTGCCGTGCTCGTCAAAGATGCACAGAGGCATGGCCTTCGAATCAAGCCAATCGACGTTCAGGCATCCGATTGGGCCTGCACGATCGAGCACGAGACCGATGGCGCTCTATCGCTCCGCCTAGGATTGGGCTACGCGAAGGGATTACCGAAGCAATCGGCTGAATCGATTTCAAATTCCCGCATTATGGACGGACTATTTCGTTCGGCTGAAGACCTCGCTTTGCGCGTTCAGTCAATCAACCGCAAAGAGCTTACCTTGCTTGCCCGCATTGGAGCATTGAACAACCTGGACGGGATCAGTCATCGACGCGATGCTCTCTGGCAGGTGGAACGAGCTGGGAAGATGGAAGGACCCTTACTGCGTCAGCAGAGCGAATGGCTCCGAGAGGATTCTCCATCACTGCCGCTTCGTCAGATGAACACCGAAGAGCGTCTCGTTGCTGACTATAGCGGCACCGGCCTTACGATTGGCAAGCACCCGATGGCTTTTCGCCGGTCCGAACTACACCAACAGAATATTCTCTCGGCTCAGGAATTAAAAGAACGAAAAGATGGGGAGTATGTCCGCACTGCCGGCTCGGTTATTGCACGACAGCGACCCGGTACGGCAAAAGGTTTCATATTCATCTCGATAGAAGATGAAACCGGTATTGCCATCATCATCGTTACTCCCGATCTTTATGAGCGACAGCGGCTGATCGTAACGCGCACGAAGTTTCTTATGGCCGAAGGCATTCTTCAGAATCAAGATGGGGTCATTCACGTCAAAGCAAAGCGCCTGTTGGCTTTGACCGACAGCGCGCTGGCGATGCGCTCGCATGACTTCCATTGAGGCTTATTGCGCTATATTGATAATCCCACCCTCAGCTAGCATTGAGATCGGCAGGGTGGCAGTAAAGACAAGGGCAGAAGCCGTTGAGGAGGGGCGGAGCGGCGCCGGCTTCAATGCCCAGGCTCAGGCAGGATTCTGTGCAACAGACGGCCGCTCCAGGCGCATCGCCTCAGCAGTGACATCGGTGTACTTCAGGCCGGCGCCGGTATTGAAAAGCACCACGCGATCTGTCGGCTGAAGCGTTCCATCGGCCAGCAGCTTGTCGTAGGCGGCAGTGACCGAGGCGCCTTCGGGCGAGAGAAAGATTCCCTCGTTGCGCGCCCAGTCAAGAATCGAAGCCAGGATCGTCTCGTCAGAGAGGTCGAGGGCAATGCCCTCGGAGGCACGAAGGATCTCGAGCATGAGGGCATCGCCGTATGGCTTGGGAACACGCAGACCGGATGCGAAGGTAGAAGCGTTCTGCCACATCTGGCTCGCGTCAGCCCCCTGCTCAAAGGCGCGCACGACGGGCGCGCATCCGGAGGCCTGGACAGCGATCATTCTTGGGCGCTTGCCGGGCTTGACCCAGCCCAGGTATTCGAGCTCTTCAAATGCTTTCCACATTCCAATGAGCCCAACGCCGCCACCGGTGGGGTAGAACACGGCGTCGGGGTACTCCCAACCCAACTGCTCTACGATCTCGTACCCCATGGTCTTCTTCCCTTCAATGCGAAAGGGTTCCTTCAAGGTGGAGATGTCGAACCAGCCTTCACGTTGCTTTCGCTCGTTTACGATACGGGCGCAGTCGGAGATCAGCCCATCGACGAGGGTCACATTGGCCCCATACGCAATGGCCTCGACATAGTTGGCGAAGGGCACGTCCTGAGGCATGAAGATGTGCGCTTCGATTCCCGCCGCGGCAGCGTAGGCGGCCAGTGCTCCTGCTGCGTTTCCGGCCGACGGGACGGCGAGCTTCTCGAGCCCGTAGTGCCGGGCCATGGTGACGGCCAGGGCAAGGCCGCGCGCCTTGAAGGTTCCTGTGGGGTTGGCGCCTTCTTCCTTGACGAAGACTCCCGGATAGCGCTTGCTGGCTAACATCGGTGTCCAGCCCTCGCCCAGCGTGACCGGAACAACCTCAGGCAGAACGGAGCGGTAGCGCCACATGCCGGGCGAGGGAGCAACAGCATCGCTCTGGATCACGTCGCGCGGGGAAGTTCCCTTCAGGTGAGACAGGTCGTAGCGCACATAAAGCGAGCCGGCCGGCTGATCCGGGCATTCGGCGCAGACGGTTTGCGGTGTTTCTGCCGAAATCTGAGCGTGGCAACGAGAGCATTCAAGGTAAGCAATGGAAGGCATGTTTCTCCAAAAACAGCTTTCTTAGTATCTTATATATTAACGCAGGAATGGTGTGGATTGAGTACAATGTAAGTACCTATTATGCATACAATGCAGAAGATTGAAGCTCCCCAGAATCTTACCAGACTGGCTTACGCCAGCATCAAGGCATACATTTTGCGCCAGGACCTTGATGAGCAGACCCGGCTCACCGAGGATCTTCTTTCCCGGCAGCTGGGCATCAGCAAGACTCCGGTTCGGGAGGCTTTGAACAGCCTGAGCACGGAGGGCCTGATCCGTATTGAAGCGCGGCGCGGAGCCTATTTGCGTACCTTTTCGCTGCAGGAAGTAAAGGATCTTTACAATCTTCGAGAGGCGTTGGAGGTTTATGCTGTCGGCGTGGCCGAGCTGAGCCCGAGTCTGATGGTTGAGCTGCGGCGGAGTGCAACCGAGACGCAGAAGTATCTGAAGGCCAACGACAAGCTGGGTCATATCGAAGAAGACACACGCTTCCATGAACTGATCGCGACAGCAACCGGAAATGCCGAGCTGTGCCGGGTGCTGTCCAATGTGCAGAGCCAGATATGGATGTGCCGCCGCAAGACCTACAATCTTTCCTCTTCAACTGCTCCCAAAGCGCATGGGGCCATTGTTGCCGCGCTTGAGAAGGGCGACCGGCCAGCAGCGCAGGCTGCGATGCGCAACCATATCTCCCTGGTACGGCAGCGGCTCATTGACTATATGGAGCAGCACTAAGCTCTGGACAGGTGGGCGGGATTGTACCCACGAATTTGTCCAGCACTTCCCCTCTGATCGCGCTGCTGCGGGCTTGAGATACTTGTCGTGGAAGGCGAGTTCGCGTCCTTCAGGGCGGGATTTAGAGAGCGGATGCACTGCGCGTTACTACCTTTTGCAAGAACGATAACCCGAGTTCTTCGATTGGAATACCAAGTTTGTCGGATACCCGAGGGCCGGCGAGGCCCGGATCGGCTGTGAAGTGAGCCCTGCTCGAATGGGGCCAGCAGCAGGAACCCACCGAGGGACTCTCTCTGAGTCCGGTAGGAATCTCCTTCGTTGAGGAAGGGGAGGATTGTCAATTCGAGACTGCCGAATCGCTGACGGCGTCCACGCGGCTGCGGGCGATTCGCAACGCTCTCGAACACTGCCCGGCATGGATCCGAACCTGGCATCTCGCTCCGAGGTCGTGCGCGTTGCAGTTGCCGAACTGGTTGACCAGAAATCGGGCGCTGTATCCGACCCGGCCTCCGAATCGGTATCGATGGGGTGACATATCCAATACTGAATTCGGTGACGATGACGGGGCGCAGTCCGGAGCGTCCTGCAAGGCATCATCGACCAGAACCAGCCGCAATACGGCCCTTTTCTGCGCATTGGTTGGGCGCAGGAATTGTCGAACTGGATCTGCTCGGCCATTTCAGACGATGGATCACTCGAAGGGACCGAAATCGGCCAGTTCAACGCTTCTCCTGAACACGTCTTCTGCAAATCAAGCCCCGAGATGGCGCCGCGTATTGGTTCAAAGCCTCCGTGGAGGCTGGCGAACCTGAATTCCAGGTGACTCTCCTTCTCCGGAGGCTGTTCCCGGAACACCTTCCCACGATTATTGCCGTCCGGACAGACTGGCAAGGCTGGCTGATGAAGGATTCCGGCCTGTCTGCGGAGCAAGTGTGGTTCTTCCCGCAGCAGTCGATCAAGCCTATCGGGGCGTCTCGTGCCACTCTGCAACAAGCTTCCACGCGCCGCATTGACGAACTGCCAGGGAATGGAATTTCCGACCAGCGTGCTCGACAGGTTTGCCGACCCATCCTGCGCACGCGGCAGTCGCCGCTTTCGAGACGCAAGTCGATGCGGCTAAGCCACAAATTGCGCAACACATCGTAAGCATTCCGCGAGTCTGCTTTGGCCGCACCCCAACCCCGCTCCTCGCCTAAGGTCATTGCGCCTAATGCGGCGTCGGAGCCCGAAGGCCGCTTTACCGAGGAACCTATATTCATTGCTGCTTCTTTGTCTTTGGCATCGGTTCATGCTCCTTCATCTCCTCGAGCGCCCCTCTCAGTTGTTGATTCGCGATGAGAAGTTCACAGGTCCATTCCAGCAGGCTTTGAATCCGGATCTGCCACTGCTGCTGTGAGTCTTCGGTTGCAAGATGGGAAACAGGACCGGCTGAATCAACAGCTGGAGTAGTTTGAATCCGGTTGACGGGCGCCTCTTGCGGGAATGAAAATCCAGCTGGCAACGCATTCATGTTGGTCCTCGTGTAAGGTTATTCTTTCTCGTGAATGAAGCCAGCTCTGGCGTCATGGCGCCCTTTCGATCGTGGAGCCACTCTCGGAAGGGATAGAGGAAGAACAGATTTGGCCTGATAATCTGTTCTTCGTCAGACTCAGCGTGAATACCGTCTTGCCTTGATTCGATTCCTCCAGGCAGACGCTTCCACCGTGCTCCTCAGCGATACGACGAGCCAGGGTGAGCCCCAGGCCCGTACCGTTGGGTTTTCCTGCAGTCACGAAGGGTTTGAACAGCGTCTTGCGAACAGTGGCGGGTACACCGGGACCATTGTCCGAGATTGTGACGAAGATCCGTTCATCAACGTCTGTGAGGTGAACCTTCACCTCAGGCAGGTGCGTTGAGCATGTCGCAGCCTGGCAGGCATTGAGCAGCAGATTAAATATGGCACTTTCAAGATTCTTCGCATCAATGTCGGCTTTGGTCGGCGGGAACTTGCCCAGCGTGATGGGCACGCTCTGCCCGTCTGGATGAAACTTCACTGCCGCAACGGCCCTCTCAACAACCAGGGAAACGCGCTCATGGACCAACGGATTCGTCTGCCCGCTACTACCGAATTTCAGTATTGAAGCAATGCGCTCGGTCATCGCGAGAACTGCTTCTTGAATATCGAGCAGCAGATCAGCCCGCGCACTCGCACACAGATCGTGGCGCTCGAGGAACTCGACATTTGCATAAATCGCTGTAAGCGAGTGGCGCAGATCGTGGCATATCGAGCATGCCACCCGGCCGATTGCCGACATCCTCTCTGCCTCGATCAGCTGGCTTTGTGCACGTCGACGCAGTTCATTTCGCAGTTCCAAACCTATGCCTTTATCAAAGATCAGGATATTGCCGCGGTTGGAAATCTTTGGCTTCCTAGGGCGTGTTCTCAAGGTTCCCCCTTCTGTTTCCTGTTCTTATTGCTTGCGGCAAGTTGGCTTGAAGCCAATCAGCGGTGGTAAAGACAGCTGACGAAAGGCGTAATCGTACCCGAGTGTGTCTCATTCGAGCCGAGCAGCGGGCTCCACGGGCTTCTCCTTGGTGCTCTCCAATCGGTGGGATTCAGCGACTCCCCGGAGCTAACGTCATCTGCAGCACGTTTGAGCTGAGTCATGGGTAGATACGATCAAATCCTCCGCTGCTGACCGCCTCGAGCTTCTCGAGTGCACTCTTTTCGGCCGCGACATTGCGGTCGCTCTCGAGCAGCAACCAAAGAGGCGGCTCCGTCAATGACACCAGATGGCGAAGAGCCTGGACGCTTTCAGAAGATCACCAGGCTGTTTTCCGTTGTAGTCCGGTTGAAAGCTGACTGTGGCACCTATCGTGGACTGATACTCAGGACGGCTCTTACGAAGCTCAGAGGACGAGCTCGCAAAATCCGCGCGGAAACCACCTGGTTCGATGATTGTGACCTTGATGCCCAGCGATCCAATCTCTTTCGCTAGCGACTCCGAGCGGCCTTTCACCCTGAATTTTGCCGCTGCGCAGTGCGCACGTCCCACGGAGCCAACAAGGCCGCCGATCGATGCCCCCTGGATAAGATGTCCGCCCTTTTGCTCCCGGAAGCGAGGAAACACAGTCTTTGTCATGATGATCCCACCGAAAAGATTTGTCTCGATCTTTCTCTTGAAACTCTTCGAGTAGCGTATCTTCTACCGAACTGAGATTCCCATGTCCGGCATGATTAACAAGGACGTCCAAACCTCCGAAGTTTTTCGACCGCCGCCTCCACAGATGCTTTCCTGTGCTTGGTTCGTAAAGGAGACCCCAATCGCGCAAATATTCTTAGCCAACCAGCTCTCCAGGTCGACGAAATGTCCTGGCATCCGTGCACCAGCTACGACTCCATGCCCCGCTCCAAGTGCCGCCACGTTGAACACGCCGCCAAATCCAGGGAAATTTCCATTCAACCATTCCCTGAGCAGACAACCTCAGCTGCTGCCGTCTGCCTTCACCGTTCGCTGTTGCGTTTAAAACGACTCGCGTCGAGTGCCGCCTTGGGCTTACCACATTTCTATCGGACTCAATGTCGCAACGTCATCGTAAGATTTCGCGGTTTTCAACCTAGTAGATCTGATAGGTGCGTCTGCGCAAAATGGAGCTAAGCTGGTGGATGGCGAGGGTGATCGATCGGCGCGGACAAGGAAAGGACCGCTTGAAAAAGCCTGTACGAATACGGATCCTCAGTGTGGAAGACCACCCGGTCTTTCGATCGGGTCTGAGAGCCATCATTTCGTCGGAAGAGGATATGGAACTGGTCGGACAAGCGATGGATGGGAGAGAGGCAATCGCGCTTTACCATCAGGAGCATCCCGACATCACCCTTATGGATCTTCGCTTACCAGGACTCGACGGTATTGAAACACTCACATTGATTCGGAACAGCTATCGAGACGCCAGGATCATCGTACTCACAACTTCAGACAGCGATACCGACCTCAAACGAGCTCTCCATGCCGGCGCGGCAGCCTACATTCTCAAAAGCAAACCGAACAATGAAATCGTCGAGATCATCCGATCGGTATATCGTCGCGGCCGATACATTCCGGCGGAACTGGCGACTCGTCCAGAGGATCACCTTGGTGAAGAACAACTCACAACCAGGGAGCTGGAAGTACTCGGCTTGGTCCGCGACGGCTATCGAAACAAGCTGATCGCGGACCAGCTCGCGATAGCCGAATCCACTGTCAACTTCCACATCAAGAACATCATGGAAAAGTTGCAAGCAAACGATCGCACCCATGCGGTGACAATTGCCATACGCCGCGGACTTCTTCAGATTTGAAGCGCCGGTGATGGGCAGCCGGATTGCGATTGCACTCGATGGCACAACGTACGACTGCTGGCAGAAGCCGGGCTGTCCCGAGTGCCTCAGACGCTGGCTTCAAGGAAGCGAAAGGAGGAGACCGACAGGGAGATACCGGGTCTTCAGCCCGTTATGCTTCGTGGCTTCCCTTTGCCACCAGCTTTGCAATCACCGACCTGAGGCTGGTCGTGCCGGTGATGTGCTCAGTTCCAGCCACACCGAAATGAATCCAGCCCGAGTTGAACCCATCGACCATCTCGGCGCGAGGTTCGGTCCGGCCTTCCGGCATGCCTTGGCCGATAAAGAATTCGGTCCACTTCTCACGCGGGACCGCAACCGCATCGATGGTACGTCCGAGAGCGCTGCTCAACGCTCGTGCAATGTCGTTGGGAGAATACAGCTCGGGACCGGCAACTTCAATATGCCGGGTGCCGGTCCACTCCTGACCGAGGACATCCGCCCCGGCCTTGCCGATGTCAGCCGTAGCAACCAGCGAGAACTTGCGATCCAAAGGATAGAGATTGGAGAAGATCTTTCCTTCAGACTGTGCCGTGGTAACGTCCCAGGCATGATTTTCCATGAACCAGCCAGCCCGCAGGAATGCGTGGGCGATGGGCAGATCTGCGAGCATTTCCTCGAGGAGATGCGAACTGGTGATGAGTCCCAACCCGCTGGCCTGTTCGGCTCCGATCGAAGAAAGATACACCGCCCTGCTCGGCAGAGCCTTGGAGAGAGCGGCATGATAAGACGCCAGAATCTTGCGCGTTTCCGGAAAGCCGGGAGCTGGCGCAAAGTTCGGTGGGACCATGACGAACACGCCGTCCGTTCCTTCGAATGCCGATGCCAGTGCTTTGGGATCGTAGGAGTCTGCGACCGCAATTTCTGCTCCCCGCTCCCTCCAGCATGCGGCTTTTTCAGGATTCCGAACGATGGCACGAATTTGTTTGCCCTGTGCCAACAGATTCTCTGCAATGGCGCTTCCGACTCTTCCACTGACGCCCATAATTGCGTACATCTTGTCCCTCCTTTTATTGGGGTTGAATGATTTTGAGTGATCGACCGAATGCGTGGCTAATTCTCAGAGCGCTGCCTACGGGGTACTCAGCCCGAGATCATGCCCCTCATGCATAGCATTCGGCTGCCTGATGCCGAATTCGACTGCGCCGGGCCACTTGAGAAAAATCTTCTCTCACGATGTCGCATCCCTGGTCGGTCTGCAGCAGAACAAACGTGCGATACGCATTCGTCGCAGTACCATTGCCAAACCGGCCTATGCGGCTGTTTCAAACCAATTCATGCACGCAGCTCTCGATGTGGACGCCGAGCCTATCGAAGAAAAAAACCGCGTTCGCCCCGGGATTTTTCCATCCGACTGTTCAGCAACTCGACATGACCTGAGCGTCAACGATATTGTCCAAAACCATCTCGCACGATCTGTTCACAACAATTTCGTTCGGAACTAACAGGTCTGCCTCCTCCGGATAAAAGCCTTCTGGCCAATGTATGCCCTCGAAGCGCTGCGCCCGGCCTGGGTTGAAAGTAAGTGCCTCGTTGGCTGGCTTTGATGGCGCCGTTTGAGCGTTTGAGAGTGCTCGCAGCGACGGTTTCTATGGCCATCAGGCATACTATTACGACTCTCCATCCGTTCCACACTGACATTTTTGTTTCCGCCTTCCCGTCGATAGCCGGAGAGTGCATTGAATGAGTACTATGATCTCCATTCTCCTGCGACCTGTACATCTGACACAGTGAGCCATGACCGAGCGTCAGGATTCTACGTATATTGCTTATGACCGATTATCATGAATCTATGGGATTCGATGATCGCGTCCTCAATGGACTCGGTGTTCTGGCTGCCGTCGTGAGAAGCGGAAGCTTTGCATTGGCGGGCAAATCGCTGAACATGTCACAATCGGGGGTGAGCCGTGCAATCGCACGCTTAGAGGCGCGCCTGGGCGTACGTCTGCTCGAGCGGACCACCCGCACCGTCACACTAAGCGAAGAAGGACGCAGGCTCTATGAACAGATCGTTCCTCTGCTTTCGGGATTGGAAGAAGCAGCGGCTTCGGTAGCAGCCTCGAAAGACGCCGTTCGGGGAACCCTGCGGGTCAATATGGACCCGTTCATCTCGCAACTTATCCTTGGGCCACAACTGAGTCGATTTCTAAAGCAGTTTCCAGCACTCAAACTCGAGCTGATAACAGGTGACCGGCTGGGCGATTTGGTCGCAGAAGGCTTCGATCTTGCCATCCGTTTCGGCGAGCCCCGTCCATCAGCGCTTGTAGCTCGAAAACTCCTCGACACAAGGGTCGTTACCGTAGCGTCACCGTCCTATCTGAAAAAGGCGGGACGCCCAGATCATCCCTCCCAGCTGGAGGAAGGCAGTCATCGCCTGATTGATTTTAGGAACCCTGAAACCGGGCGCCCCTACGAATGGGCGTTCCGACAGGGCCGCAAGGAAATCGAGATTAGCTCGAAGGCGCAGCTGCTGCTGAGCGATATTGCGACCATTCACGCGGTCTGCCTCGCTGGTTATGGCATGGCTCAGCTGCTGGAACTTGGAATCGAATCGTTGATTGAGAGTGGACGACTGGAGGTCGTCTTCCCTGATTGGCTTGATGAGCGGTTTCCTCTCTATGCCCTGCACCCATCACGTCATCACCTTCCCCCGAAGACGCGCGCGTTTCTCGACTTTGTCATCGCAACATTAAAGCCGCCGGCCTGAATCCGCAGTCGTGCATTGAACAACCTCAAGGACGCGGCCCGCGGCCAGGCGGAGGGCCGATAGCCAGGATCAACCTCGTACCAGGCTTTCCGTGCCCTGGTTGCAGCCCTTTTTCCGTTTGATCGCCATGGAGGAGGCAGTCACCTGCCAACAAACCCCTGCCACACCACCGTGCATACGGGTCCGCACACGGCGGTTCGAGAAGTTACGCTAGCAGCCTTCGAACCATGAAGGAAGACCGAGCGACCGAACCGAAGGTTCGCATTGGAAAGCCTTACTGACCTTGCTTTGGAGCGGGCCAGCTACCAGAGGCCACGACCACTTCCGGCCCTATTGGCAGCCAGTTGTGGACGCACCCCGTGTGGCAGCAATGCTGCCCGCCGGCGACGTGCGGTTTTCCAATGGGCCAAAAGGCTCATCGAAGCCTGAGCCGTACCCAACGAGTTCGCTAAAGGGTGAGCAGATCTGCCGCCTGAGGCCGGGGATCTGCTCACCCATTAGAAGAAAACGCCATCACTTTATTTACGTCGCTGCACCCCAAAAAGTTGCGGATAAACTTCCGCCTTTCATCCCTTGACTGAAGGCAGGGGAATTCCCGGCGGAGATCGTTAAAATGACAATCAACTTACAAACGGCAGACCTTCGGGAGACATATCGTGGATCAAGCGTCGCTATTGTTGCTATATGCGGCGATTGACATTTCGTTCTCATCTTTCCAGAATGGGCCGACTCACGAGGGTCAGTATTTTTGTTCTGACCGTGTTTTGCGCGGTCCGTAACGCTACTGCCCAACAGACGCCACTGATCTCCGGCGGAGTCGGTTTTTTTAGCGCCACCAATGGCGGCAACACCACCTACCTGCCAACCATCCAGCCGCTGATCGCTGCCCCTATCGGTAGTCACATTCTGATCGAGTCCCGGGCCGTCATAGGGGAAACTTTTTCTCCCGGTACCAGTGCCGACCCAGGGTATGAACATACGCATTTCGCGTCCTTCGATTATCTGCAGGCAGAGTACTTCCTAACGCCCCACCTCACCGTCGTGGGCGGCAGCTACCTGATTCCCTTCAACACCTATAACGACCGTCTGTCGGAGCTCTGGATCGAGAATTTTCAGGACGGCCCACTGATCGCCCCGCTTGGCACCATGGGGAGCGGCAGCGGTCTGGGCGGAATGTTAAGCGGATCCGCCTATGCACGCAGGAAATTTTCGATCAACTATAATGCCTGGTTTGCCTCCAGCAGTTCAAACCAGCAGTTTGACTCCAAGCGTTCCCCCGGAGGCCGCGCCAGCATCTATCTTCCTGAAAGCCGCCTGGAGATCGGTGTCTCCTACGATCGGCTCTTGCAAGGAACGCAAGAGAACTTCACGGGCGCCTTTGTCTGGTGGGAGCCCAAGGACACCGCGTTTCGCCTGCGTTCGGAGTTCGCGCACGGCCAGCACAACCAGGGTTATTGGATCGAAGCGGATTATCGCACCCCGGCCTTCGGTGGTCTCGATAGCTGGGTTGGACGGTTCGAACCGGTGTTGCGCCTGCAACAAACATTCCGCCTAGACCACTCATCGAGCACCGACGGACTGCCCACGGCCAACACGCAACGCGCCGACTTCGGGCTCGACTACAACCTTCCGCACAATACCAGAATTCTCACCAGCTACGCGCGGCAGTTTTCCTCTACCGGCAATTCAAACGTCTGGGAGACGGGAATCGTATACCGCTTTCTCTTTCCAACCTGGAAAGGAAAATGACAATAAACTAGAGAATGTGCTCACAGTGGTCTCTGTGATTCGCGCAGACTTCTCCTTCTATCGGCGAAGTCTCGGAAGGACTCTGCGAAGTTCGCAGCATTCCTTCGACCTTGCACGATCGGGTCGAAGGAATGGCAAAATTATAACAACTCGGACAGCGGTCCTCTCATATCTGAGCCTTGGCGCAGCGTGATTGTTCGAGAAAGACATCTGAGAGAAAATAAATGAAGAAATCTTCATTGCAAGCGTGGATTGCCATGCTGGCACTTGCTCTTGTCTGGGCATCGCTCTCGTCCTCCGGACAAACGCCGGGTACAGGAGCAATTTCCGGCTCTGTATCCGATCCTGCAAACAAGATTGTGGCGAGAGCCGAAGTCCTTGCCGTCAACGAGGCAACTCATCTCTCGCGGACAGTGACAACGACTGCTGCGGGCTTGTTTGAAGTGCCGCTGCTTTTGCCCGGATCCTACATCCTTACGGTGAAGGCGCCCGGATTTGCCCCAAGCATCTCCAACTCCATTCAGGTAACGGCGAGCGAGACCACTTCGATCAACGTGAAACTGGCTCTTGCCTCGGTCGGCCAGAACGTGCGGGTGAGCGCCCGAGCCGAAGACGCGGAACTGGAAAGCTCGACGCTCGGTGGCCTGGTCGACGAATCGGCCATCAGTACGCTGCCATTGTCGAGCCGCAACTATACGCAGATCCTGGGCCTGTCTCCTGGCGTGGTGGCAGACTTGCCGACCGCGACTGTTCTGGGAAACGGAACTCAGAACGTGGCCTCTAACGGAGCGACGCCGACGGCAAACAATATTCAGTTCAACGGAATCGACGCCAACAATCTGCAGGAGAATTCAGCCGCTTCTGTCTCGAACTTCGAAGTTGGAACGGCCATTCCGGCGCCCGACACCATCGAGGAGTTTCGGGTGCAAACGGCAAACTTTGATGCCGCATATGGACGCGGAACAGGGGCAAACGTCGATCTGGTCAGCAAGAGCGGGACGAACGCCTTTCACGGCAGCGGGTGGGAGTTTGTGCGCAACAATGTGTTCAA